>CAZMMQ010000034.1:0-16079 GCA_964567435.1 uncultured Saprospiraceae bacterium
CTTAACTAAAATGGCTAAAGGCCGTCCAATCAACTATCCATCAATAAAAATCGTGGTCTATTCAGAAATTCCATTTAATTCCTAGAACACTGCCTAGGGACTGTTGTCTTGTTTCGATATTGTTATATCGTATGTTTCTTCGTCCATATTCTAGCCCTATAGACAGGCCTAATCCATCAAGTAGTTGATATCCTAATGATAATCCTTTCGACTTGTAGAGAAGCCAAAGTAGCCATGAACCTATCCAAAGAAAATAGGATAGCCTGTTATAAAATCGGGGAGTAGTACAAGCTTGTTAATATGCCGCTGAACCAGGAAATCTTGGGAATGGAATTACGTCCCTTATGTTTGCCATTCCTGTAATAAACATCACTAGTCTTTCGAACCCTAAGCCAAATCCCGCGTGCTCACAGGTGCCAAATCGTCTGGTATCCAGATACCACTCCATCTCATGCGCAGGGATATCAAAATCCTTCATTCGTGCAAGTAGAACATCCATTCTCTCCTCTCTTTGCGACCCGCCAACTATTTCTCCTATCCCTGGAAATAGAATATCCATAGCTCTGACTGTCTTATCATCATCGTTCATTCGCATATAGAATGCCTTGATGTCTTTAGGGTAATCTGTAAGAATGACCGGCTTTTTGAAATGCTTCTCTACCAAATATCTTTCATGTTCTGATTGGAGATCAGCCCCCCACTCCTCAATGACAAACTGGAATTTTTTCTTTTTGTTAGGCTTAGATCTCATCAGTATCTCAATCGCCTCAGTGTATGTCAATCTTTCGAATGCATTCTCTAAGCAAAAAGCTAATTTCTCCCTTAGGGGCATTGGTGATCGCTCATTTGCAGGCTTTTGCTTTTCCTCATTGACCAATCTGGTCTCCAAAAACTCCAGATCTTCTTCGTTATTATCCACACAAAACTTAATGACATACTTAAGCATGTCTTCAGCAAGGTTCATGTCATCGGTCAGATCAGCAAATGCCATTTCTGGTTCGATCATCCAGAATTCTGCCAAGTGCCTAGAGGTATTCGAATTCTCTGCACGGAACGTTGGACCGAAAGTATATACATCCGATAACGCCAGAGCACCCAGTTCTGCCTCCAATTGCCCAGATACAGTCAAATTGGTCGGCTTGCCAAAGAAGTCAGATTTGAAATCTATGCCACCTTCATCTGTCTTAGGGACCTCATCCAAGTTGAGGGTAGTCACCTGGAACATCTCACCAGCGCCTTCTGCGTCTGACCCCGTAATAATAGGAGTATGCAAATAGACAAATCCTCTCTCATGAAAAAACTGATGTATCGCAAAAGCTATAGAATGTCTGAGTCTAAAAACAGCGCCAAAAGTATTGGTACGGAATCTTAGATGAGCAATATCTCTCAAAAATTCAAGGCTGTGCTTTTTAGGTTGCAGAGGATACTTCTCAGGATCAGCTGATCCCAACACCTGGACCTCATCGGCTTGCATCTCCACTTTCTGACCACCACCTTGAGAAGCGACAATAGTGCCTGTGGCTGAAACAGCAGCACCAGTTGCAATTTGTTTCAGAAGATCAGGAGAGGTGTTTTCCCTATCTACAACAACCTGAAAGGTTTTTAATGTAGAACCATCGTTAAGGGCAATAAACTGATTATTTCTGAATGTCCTTACCCATCCTTTAACAGTGGCTTTGTAATCAGTCTTATCACTCTTGAGAATCTCTCTGATTTTTACTCTTCCTGACATTATCTTATACTTAATTATGAGCCAACAAAAGTAATGAGAATATATCTATAGAACTATGAATTACTGGAGATGGAAAAAATCTATTAATTCTCCAATCTAGTAATGAGTTCCAATGCAGAATCATATGTTTCCTTAAGTTGCGTTGCAGCGCCTGGTGCATACATGCCCATTTCAGATTTAGTTAAAATTTCTTTTAGAATTGTGAGGTCAGATTCTGCAATTTCTTTTTGTTGGAGTCCTTCCAGCAATTCAGACTTTTTAATATGTAGGGCAGGTATACTATACTTATCCGTTATATAAGATTTGATAGCAGATATCATTTCTTCATAGAACTTAGAGCCTTCATTATTATCCATATGCCTCTTGGAGGTTTCCAAACGGGATACGGCGATACCATATGCCTTATCTTTTCTAAGCAGCGCTGGATCTCTCTTACCCATCTTTTCTAAACGTGCTTCGTACAAGTATATACCTATACCTACAAAAAATGGTAATAATAATGTTAGCCACTGATATATTGGGTTAAATGAGTGCCTACCTCTTGATTGCAACTTGGTGGTTTCAAAAATCTCGGCCAATTCATGATTAGATTCTTGAACTTCTACTGGTGCTTTATCTGTACCTTTGAGAACATTTATATGACCCAAGTTTCTTATTAGTGTCTGATATGATAAAGAGTCAGTATCAAAGTATTGAAATGAGGGAATGAGCTTGTAACGTCCTGGGGTCTTAGCCACAATCAGGTATTCAAAGATCTTCTTATGATTCTTACCGTTAGTTGTCTCTATCACTTCATCATGGATGACATTGGGCTCGTACATCTCTAGCCCATCTGGCAATGGCCATTTTGGAGGACTGACTGTTTTGCTATCTCCATTTCCTACAACTTCCATAATGACCGTAATGGCCTCATCTGTGGTTAGTGAATTTTTATTGGCTTTAGCCGTCATGCGATAGCGGCCAACGGCACCGGAAAAGGTCCCTTTGGAAGGTGGCAGATCATTGACAACTATGGTTCTACCTTCTGCGATCATTGTCTTAGGAATCAATTGAGAGTTGAAGAAGAAGCCTCTTGATGCCCCTTGTTTGACAATACCTAGTGACACCGAATTGGGAGGTATAGCATATGTTCCAGTTTGCTGAGGAAATAGGGCGACTTGCTTGATGGGGCGGACGTGATACTCAACGCCATCAACCACTTCCCTAACATACCCTCGCTGAGATATTCTAAGTTCCTCTGCAAAAAATCCCTCGAAATTATTGTCAAGTCCAAAATTGATATTTCTGACATCGACCATCGTGTAGAGCTTATACTCTAACAGAATTTGTTGTCCCACATAGGCAGATGTATCCGTCAGAATAGTCCGTACAAAGATTTGTTTGTCCTGATCTACACTTCCACTTGCTCCCTTAACAACTTCTATGGTCACTGGCGTTGTTTTCATTATCTTTCCATTGACCTTAATGGAGGCAGCAGGTATAACCATAGTACCGAGACCTTTTGGTTGTAACCCATAAGCATATCCGATTTCTGTTGTCTTATGACCATTGAATATCTTTGTAGATTGTGAAGTGGATGGCCCAGACACTATGTTAAAGTCATCCATTTCTGGTAGTTTGAATCCCGAACCTTGGCCATTCTCTAACACAAACGTCACCTGCACATATGATCCTTCCACTATCTTACGTGCATCTATATCTGCATAGAACTTTGGTTTCTGAGCAAATAATGCTACTACAGAAAAAAGAAATAGATTAATATGTAGAAAACGAAGAATCATATTCTCTTATACTTTCTCTTTGGTTTTTTAGGAGGTATTGGAGGGGTGGGCACCTTGTGGATATCATCCCTGTTTCCAAAGGGTGAAAATTGGTCAAAATTGAAAAAAAACTCGTTAGCTGAGGACTTTGGAGGAGTTATAATATTCTCAGGATTAGGGTATACATTGATAACTAAAGGAATAGTTTCTAAGGTTGATTCTTCGTCGACTATATATGCTGGAGAAATCGTGTAGATGCCTACATCTGGCGGTTGAACATGATAGGTATATGTTGCTTTGGTAGACTTATCACCATTTATAATTTGAATGGAATTACTGACATTAGGACCAGAGAGGACTTGCATTCCATCAAAATCAGGTGCTTCAAATTGTCCATCAAGATTCTCAGCTGTAAAACTTATTATAATATAATTACCAACCAATACAGAATCAGAAGAGGTTTCAATAACGAAGGACTGGGCATAAAGGCCTGTGCTTATTGAAAGAGTGATGAAAAGAAAAATCTGTCTTATCATTAGTTGGGATTTTAAGGACAAATATTATTACCAGTCTTTGTCTGGTTTTTTTCTGTTAGAATCAAACTTACGGAGCTTTTCTTGAAGCTTTTGTTCTTCACTTTGAATAATCTGTAACAATTTAATGGCATCCAAGCTATCCAAAGATTGCTTATCTAATCTAGTGCTATCAAATTCTCCTCCAGAAGCGCTTTGATTTTGTAAGCTATCTTGATTTTCCTCACCAGAATTTTGTTGGTCTTGGTCTTGTGGTTGATCTGATTGTTCTCCATCCTGCTGCTGTTGCTCATTATTCTCTCCATCTTGATTTTCGGCGTTTTCATCTCCATTCTGATTTTGCTGATCCTGTTGTTGCTGTTGTTCTTTTTGTTGGAGATTCATTTTCAGCATCAGCAGATTATATCTCGCTTCATCGTTATCAGGATTAGCTCTTATAGATTGCTTAAATGCTTCTATGGCTTTCTCATATTCTTCGGTTCTGAAATAGGCATTGCCCAGATTGAAGAAATTATCAGAAGCAATAATTTTATCGTCAGTCTTATTTGCGGCGCTCAAATAATGCTCTACAGCTTCTTCATATCTTTCTTGCTTATACGTTGTATTCCCAAGGTTGAAATTAGACTTAATATCACTATTTTCTTGTCTGGCTTTTCGATATAGTAATTCTGCTGCGTCATAATCTTCAGCTCTGTATGCATCGTCTGCTTCACTACGCAAAGTGCTAGCAGACTGGCTACATAGAACTGCCTGAAAAATCAAATAAAATAATATAGTTAGTATAAATCTCATATCTAATTATCTAGTCCCAGCATTTTACGCCACTGTTCTCGTCCACTAGAATTAGTAGACAAGATGACATCTAATACTAATAATATCAAGGCCGGAAGCAAGAAAATCTGAAAATAGGAATTGTAATCTGTGAATGACCTTTGTTCCACTTCCCGTTTTTCAAGTCTAGCAATTTCATTATCTATTTTGGATAAGGCAGAGAAGGTTTCGTCAATCATATAGAACTGTCCACCTCCGCTTTGCGCTACATCTTGAAGCAACCCGACATTTAAAGCACTTCTGACAGCGTCTCCGGATGCTGTTCTTTTGTAAGTCGTTCTACCTCTTTCTACAAATGGGATATTTGCCCCTTCTTCAGTTCCTATCCCCATCGTAAAAATCGTTGTACCATTTTCAAGGGCGGCCTTAGAGGCATCTATGGCTTCTTGTTCGTGATTTTCTCCATCCGATATGATAATCAAAGCTTTTTGTGTTGGATTATCGTCTCCGAATACTCTCTGAGACAGGGTTATAGCATCAGCTATGACCGTACCTTGCGTACCTGCTTGGCTTGGACTTGCAGAATTAATATATAGGTTAGCAGAGGCAAAATCTGTAGATAGTGGCATTTGCAGGTAGGCACTACCGGCAAAGAAAACCAACCCCACACGTTCTCCTCTTAGTTTCTTAATCAATTCCAAGCAGAATCTCTTTGCCTTTTCCATTCTGTTGGGTAAAATATCTTCTGCCATCATACTTTGTGAAATATCCAGGGCAATGATAACATCAGTACGTTTGGCTTTTACTTTCTCTTTTCGACTTCCCCATTGTGGATTGGACCATGACACAAGTAGTAATAGTAGTGCCGTCAACAACAATCCTGATTTAATCCATTCTCTTCTGACGGACCAGCTATCATAGAGTCTACTGAATACTCTACTATCTCCAAAGTCCTTAAGGACATCACTCTTCCACCGCATTGTCCACCAGACCAGTGCAATCAGTACAGGTACTAATATTAAAAGATATAATATACTTGGTTCTTCTAGTCTAAACATCAAACAAAACTTAAGGGACTGTTCTTAGCAATGAATTTTTCAAAATCAATTCTAATACCAGTAGAATTAATCCTACTATCAAAAACTTTCTAAATTCTTCAGAGTAACTATTAAACTGTGTGACTTCTATCTCTGTTTTTTCCAAGGTGTTTATTTCCTCATAGATACGTTCGAGCCCCGCTTCATCCGTTGCTCGATAATATTTTCCTCCTGTCAGTTCGGATATCTCCTTGAGCAAATCTTCATCGATCGCCACTCTACTTAATCCAAAAACATATCGTCCATCACTTCTTCTTCGGCTAGGTGCCATAGCACTACCAGTAGAACCGACACCAATAGTATACACCTTGACATCTAATTGCTTGGCGATTTCTGCAGCTGTCATCGGTTTGATATAGCCTTGATTATTTTCTCCATCAGTCAACAAGATCACGATCTTACTTTCTGTCTCACTCTCTTTTAATCTATTGACTGCAGATGCCAGTCCCATCCCTATGGCTGTGCCATCTTCCATGACGCCTGACTCCATGCCATCTATAAATTCCTTAACGATCCTATGATCAGTAGTCAGTGGTGACTGGGTAAAGCTCTCTCCTGCAAATACAACCAACCCTATACGATCATGCTCTCGCTTATCAATAAATTTTTTTGCCATCTCTTTACTTACAGTCAATCTGTCTGGTCTAAAGTCTCTTGCAAGCATACTCGATGACAAGTCCATCACCATCATAATATCTATTCCTTCAGCTTTTACTTCTTCTTCCTTTAGAATCAATCTAGGGCGAGCCAAGGCAATAATGAGAGAGGCCAAAATAACATATCGCAACCATGGAAGCATACTTAATACTAAGCTCTTAATACTTGTAATATCCTCCAATGAACCAACATGTGGGAATCTGACATTGGAATGTAAGCTTTCTTTTTTCTTATTTTGAAACCACCACAATATTGGAAGCCCTATCAAGAGTAGCAATACCCAAGGATGTACAAAATCGTAATTACCCATTGTCATCTAAGTTTTGTGTGACAGAAGTAATTGCTTTTGTATCGATTACAAAATTTTTAGCCTTGGTAAGGAATTGTTCATTTATATCATTGGTTGGTGTAGCTTTCGCAAACTTAACGAGGTCGGCTATCTGTAGAATCTCTCTGAGCTCAACTATTTGGGTATGATCCAAATCAGTACTATCTAGAGAACGGGATATTTCATCTGTAGTACTCTCCAAGGCTTGGATATCATATCGACCTTCCATATATTCCCGGATCGTATAGGTAAGATCACTCTGATACTTTTTAACCAGACCTTTCTTCCAAGCTCCTTCTTCTTCTATGGCGTCCAACTTTTTGAGGGCAATTACGTGGGCAGGTTCTTTGGGTTTTTCGATGGTAACAAGTACCTGTTCTTGTGGTTTCTTCCTCAACAAAAAGTAAAGTAATAGTCCAAGTAATATTAAAGGAATCAGTAGATATATCCAAGGAAACAAATCAGTCCACCAAGGCTTATCGGTGGTTAGAATATCTATGATAGGCAAAATGAGGGAAGTAGTATCAGGATTCTGGATGCCTTCTGGGGGATTGATAAATACAACTGGACTCTCTAGGAGCATAATTTCGTCCTCAGTAAATATAGAATCTGGACGCAGTGCAGGATGCCCTATTTGATAGATACCAAAATCCCAAAATGCTGCAGTAAAAGTATCACGGTACTCATAAGCCGTTTGCAAATCACTCTTAGGTAGCAAATTGTATTGTAGGCGCTTCTTCTCCTGATCTTCTATACGACCGCCCCAATCTATATCTGCATATCTAGGGATACCAGAGGTGTCTGCTGGATTAATGTCTACCAACGACGTCAGACTATCCCATCCACTAAAATCTATACTCTCTATCTGATACGATAATGGCACTGTCAGCTTGTAATAAACCTCTATCTCATCTCCCACTCTAATGGTATCATCAGATACACTTAATGAGCTTATAATCTGACCACTTAGTGCACATTGCCAAACTATTAATGTGAAGAAAAATATGAGTTGACCTCTTTTCATCACTAGCCTATGCGTTTTTTGAAGAATTGGAGGAGTAGTTTGACATAATCATCTCCTGTACTGATACTTAAGTGATCTGCCCTGTTTCTGTTAAAGGTAGAATTGTAGTAATTGTAATTATCCTGATACCACTTGTTGTACTTTTTACGTACAGATGCCGAAGTTGTATCCAATATTATTCGTTGGCCTGTTTCTGCATCTATAGCGCGCACCAATCCGATGTTGGGTAATTCCTTCTCTACAGGATCATAGATGTGCATACCGATTATATCATGACGTCGAGATGCAATAGACAAGGCAGCTTCATATCCTTGTGTCATAAAATCTGACAGAATAAATACTATGGCTTTCTTCTTTTGAATATTATTGAGATAGATAAGTCCTTTTTCTAAATTGGTGCCTTTCGACGCCGGTTGGAAGTAAATAATTTCTCTGATTATCCTCAGGATGTGTTTCTTTCCCTTTTTGGGGGGAATATACTTTTCTACTTCATCAGCAAAGAGGATAGCGCCTACCTTATCATTATTGGTAATGGCAGAGAAGGCTAAAACGGCACTGAGCTCTGCGGCTAATTCGCTTTTAAACTGGACCAGACTGCCGAAGGATGAAGAGCGGCTTATATCAATAAGCAGGACAACTGTCAGTTCACGATCCTCTTCGAATACCTTGATGTGCGGCTCATTGGTACGAGCTGTGACATTCCAATCTATATTTCTTACATCATCCCCGTAGTTATAATTTCTTACCTCAGAAAATGACATACCCCTTCCCTTAAAGGCACTATGATATTCTCCTGAGAAGATGTGCTTACTCAGACCTTTGGTCTTAATTTCTATTTTCCGTACTTTCTTGAGTATTTCTGATGCTTCCATAAAGGCAGTCTGCTAAGGAACTTCTATGGTATTAATGATCTTAGTTATAATATCATCCTGCGTAATATTTTCTGCTTCTGCTTCATAAGTAAGTCCTATTCGGTGTCTCATGACATCGGCACATATATTTCTGACGTCATCTGGAATAACAAAGCCTCTTCTGTTGAGAAAGGCGTATGCTTTAGAAGCTTTAGCCAAATTGATACTTGCTCTCGGTGAGCCACCATAATTAATCAAAGACTTCAGGTCTTTCAATCCATAAGACTCTGGGTCTCTGGTAGCAAAGACAATATCAAGAATATAATTCTCAATCTTCTCATCCATATAAATTTTGGAGACCAATTCTCTTCCCTTAAGTATAACTGCAGGGTCTACTACAGCCTCTACCTTGCTTTCTGTCTGGCCACTAATGGCTCTTCTAATAATTTCCTTTTCTTCTATCTTATTTGGATACCCAATTTTGACCATCAGCATAAATCTGTCCATCTGGGCTTCTGGTAGCGGATAAGTTCCTTCTTGCTCTATTGGATTCTGAGTCGCCAATACCAAAAATGGCTCAGCAATGGAGAAAGTCTCTTTGCCTATCGTGACTTGTTTTTCTTGCATAGATTCGAGCAAAGCAGATTGTACTTTGGCAGGTGCTCTGTTAATCTCATCTGCGAGGACAAAATTTGTGAATATGGGACCTTTTCTTACTGTGAATTCATTAAGATTAGGATTATAAATCATCGTCCCAATAATATCAGCAGGAAGTAGGTCGGGAGTGAATTGAATTCTATTGAAGTCCGCATTGATAGCTCCTGCCAATGTTTTGATAGATAATGTTTTTGCCAATCCAGGCAATCCTTCCAACAAAACATGGCCTTTCGCCAATAATCCTAAGAGAAGGCGTTGGATCATGTAATCTTGTCCAACAATAATCTTAGAAGTCGCTTCTTCTATCTGTTCTAAAAAGGCACTGTCCATATGAATTTGCTGATTCAGTGCTTCGATGTCTATAGATGCTTGCATTCAGGAATTTTTTTTCAGAATTATTGGATGACAAAATTATCTTATCTCCTTTAAATACGTGGTCTTTTGTCAGTTTAAAGTAAGGTTAAAAACAGCTTTTTGTAATCATTTCAATGTAATATTGTACGTAATGAAGCAACTTGGCTTAATAATAATATGTAGTGTTGTATTTTCCTTGCACTCTCTATCTGCTCAGAATAGTCAAATACTCACTGAGTCATATGAAGTCTTGACTGATGGAATGACAGATTACTGGGATCCATCAGAAGAAGAGTTATTTAGAATTTTCAAAAAGAAATATTGGAATGCTAAAAGAATAAATCATTATCATGAAGCAGTCAATATGGTTCTTCTTGTAAGATTAAGAAGATCACATCCAAAAATAGCCGCATACGAAAAAGCAGGAAGAACAAAAGCTGCAAATAACCTCCGCAAGTTTATAAGAGGAAACAATGAAGCCTATGTCAAAATCATTAAAGAATCATATCCTGGAGAGTACTACTTTTATTACGCAGAGGAAGCCGAAGAGGTTTTTCAAGGCAACAGCTTAAGAAATTTATATTCAGACTTTGATACCAGAGCTCCTGATATATCGATAGCGGAAATTGCTTATGTTCTAAGTGATCAACGAATCACCATAAATAAAATAGCTCTAAATTTATTTATCTATGACAAGAGTAATGTATTGAAGAGAGTGAGTAAAAAAGATATACATGTATCACAGTCCTTATTTAGTTCAAAATATAGTGCTGAAAAAACTGCAACAAAATTTATTGGCCTCGTTAATCCACGTTAATTCCCTTCATAACTCACTTGTAGTCTTTTGTTAAACCCAAAAGTATCGGTCACCATTATTGTGTTCCTATTTATCCCAGCTTCTTTAACGATGATGCCTAACTGTTTTTCAAAAGAAATTGCATCTACGCCTACCAGTGACATTGGATTACTTGTAAATAATTCGTTATCAAGAGTCAAGCTATCCATACTTACAAGGGTATCTGCACTACTGACAAAAATACTGTCTAATAAAGAACCAAAGGCTTCAGCTCTAATGTCAAAGAAAACCATATCTCCAACGCTGGCAGATTGTTCTTCTGTTGTGAGTAGATCTAAATTTATAATTGACAAAACCCCAAGGTAACTCACTTCTAAAGTGTGGACTGAACCTAATGAGTCAGTCAATATAATTGTATTCCTGAATTCCCCACTAATAGGCACTTCAAATCCAATACTCTTCTCAAAAAATTGTCTATCATCCTGATTTAAAATCATAGGATTGTCAGTAAACTGCTCACCGCCAAAAGTCAATCTACTTGTTTCTGTCAAAAAGGCACCAGTAAAGACAGATATGCTTTCTATGGGAGATCCTAAAGCATCTACTCTTAGATCAAAGAACGCCGTGTCTCCTATTACTACTGTTGGCTCTTCTTGGGTAAGTAACTCAATGTTTGGTGGTGAGAAATCATTGAGTTCTGTATCTATGGTAATAGCAACCGCATCGGTCCTATTGTCCTCAGCAATGAGTTCAAACTCGTAGATAACTCTTGTCTCTTCGCTAGGAGCCGTGACTTCAAGTTGCCAAGAAAATTGGTTTTGATCTTCACCAGATAATATAAAGAAGCTTCCTGGAGGCGTTTCCCCATTAATCGTATAATCCGATGTTGGAAGTGGTTGTCCATTGAGTGTTATCTCTAGTGATACCAGTAGTGAATCTCCTCTTTTTGCATCCAATATTAAGGAAAAGGTACTCCCAGGACGAACTGTGGCTCTTTGCTCAGACAAAAAATTGATTGTGTCCCTGAATTCTAAGGATGGTCCTTGTGGAATTGGAGGCACTTCATCTTGCGTCGTCGGTATATCAGGATCTATAGGTGTAGAACAGGAACCTATAATCAAACAGGTGATTATAGCTATAGAACCTATTAAATATATGAGATGTCGTGTATTCATAGTATGTCAAAATATCAAAACAAAAACGTACATATCACTCAATAGAGTGCATTATAGTGTCACAAAAAAAAGAAAAGAGGCCATCTATAGCAACCAGATAGCCTCTTTTAATCATGTTTTAGATAGTACTAAGTCCTTTAAAACTTGATATTTAACATATAGAAATCTCCATTAGCATTCGGATCGATAAATACATCAACAACTTCCATAAGATACAGGTTACCTGCTCTCATTGCAATGAATGTATCCCCTACTTGAACCACTTCTGTCCATGCAACACCATTGGCATTAGTCCCTTGCAAAGACAGTCCATTAGCCCAAATACTGCTTATTTCAGTATCCGTCTGTACGGCATCAAAAGTGAATGTCTCAGGTAATCCATTTTGATTCGGAATCAGTTGTCTTAATTCTGTTCCAGTAGCTGCAGAAATTCTTTGGATCCAATTAGATCCTGCTGGTTGTCCGGTATCTATCCCGTTATCTATCAGCTCAGCAGATGTATCCATACTACCTGTTCCAGCACCTGAATCTAAATCCAAACCTCCTGTCCCTGATGGACCTGCTCTATTGAAAAGTGCGCCTTCCAATACTGTAACTGGTTGTCCAGAGACGCCTCCAGGAAATGTATTGATAATAATTGGAAGAATGCTGAAACTGTCTCTTGTATCTGCTATGGCGATAGTATAAGATTCTTCACTTTCATCGTTTTGCGCCCTGATGCATAAAGTCTCTTCAAATCCTCTTGCATTATCAGCAGTTAGGAAAAATGGATTCTCCAGCACTTGATCTGCAGAAGATGATCCTCCAAAAAACAATCTTTCTGGTTCTATTGTCATACCAGCCTCATCTACAACTATAATACTTTCCAAGTCTGCGTTACCTGCTGTTACTTCAAGGTTAAGACATACAAGGCTACTAGCATCTGCAATAATATTACTGTTGCCTATCAAGTTAATCTCAGGATTTGCATCTGTACCTGTCAATTCAGTGCTGATCTCTATATCTATAGCTGCTGTATTACCTGCCTCATCCGCTACGGCAAATTGGTAGAGTGATGCACTTCTATCCTCTTGTGCTTTAATATCAAGTGTTATAGAAAATGATGCTTTCAACTCATCAGGTAATAGAAGTGCTGCTGCTGGTGCAGGCTGACCATCTATTGTAATTCTATTTGCGAAATCTTCTAGTCTGATACCATTTTCACTAATGGTTAAACTGTTAAGTGGAGATGAACCTTGTGTTGAATTAAGCTGCACAGAAAACACCTCGCCAGGTGCAACGATAGCATCCATAGATAGAAATGGTGAGTCCTGGCTAAATGAAAGAGATGGTCCATCTTCAATACCTCCTCCTCCGCCTGGCGTACCACCACCGCCTAAGACATCCTCTTCACAAGAGGTCATCAAAAGGGAACCCAATACAAGTAGAAACCCTAGTTTAAATATGTTTTTCATAGTTATTTTTATTTGTTGGAAAATGTTTGACTTTGAAACGAATTGGAATTGACTCTAAAAGCTAAAATGGCGTTAAAAGAATTTTAGCCTGCCATTTTTCTTAAAATCGACGTTCAGAGCCGCAAAATTACATCATTTTGACAATACAATGCCCAAAAAATATCAACCATGAAATATAAATCTACTGAATAAACCATTTATGCTACACGATTTTTATTGATGGATAGTTGGTAGGACGGCCTTTAGCCATTTTAGCTATTAGCTAGATACTAAATGTGGAAACTGCTCATTTTCAATATCAGTTTAGCATTTACTATCTAAGTGAATCTTTTAATTTATGGTGCATCATAGATGCGCTATTCATTAAATCTAAGTAAAAGAATATTCCTACCATCAAATAAAAATGAGTGGATGGTAATAAAACCAACCACTCATCATATTATCAATATATAGGAATTGTTTTTGAGAGGTAATTTAATTCTGCTTAATCACCTCTTTAGTAATTTCTCTTGTAATCTCTATTGTCTGAGGTCCTTCTAAAATTCTGAATTCAGTCCGTCTGTTTTGACGATGCTCATCATCAGTACATTTCACACCATTTTTACAATGGTTGAGAATGATAGATTCTCCATATCCTACAGGTTTGATCCGCTTTTTGGATATCCCCCTGTTTGTGAGCCAAGTAGTTGCGGACTTAGCCCTACGGAGCGAAAGATCTTCATTGTAGGTGCTTCGTCCCTGAGCATCTGTATGAGAAGACAATTCTATGACCATGTCAGGGTATTTCTCCATCAAGTTAAATAATTCTGATAAATCTTTTTCTGCATCAGGCAGGATTTTATCATCATCAAGGTCATAATAGATATTATTCATTCTTATAGGTTCATTCCTTGTAATCGTCTCTGTGATTATCTCTACCTCTGGTTCTTTAGGCAATGGCTTTAGGGCTATTTTCTTTTTGACAGTATAATTATCTATGATTCCTGCTGTGTTAAATGAAATAGAATCCGGATAATAACCGTCAAGTGTAATGACAGCTTTGTACTTATAATCTGCATCTAATGCGAAGTTGAATTCATTACCCAACGCATTGTACTTAGAGTCAGTCGGATTAGAAATTGGGTCAGTGACATTATCCAATCTAATACTCGCTCCTTTGAGAGGTTCATTGTCAGGATTTACTACGGTCGCCAATAAGTCTATAACGATATCCTTAATGCTAAATGAAAAGATATCATCACAGCAAGTCTTACTCTTTAATCTCTTTTTACCTTCCGTCGGTCTGTTAGACACGATGTATCCACTTTTACCACCTCCATTCAAACTAAAGTAGAGATCATCAAAAGAAGAATTAAAACCAAAGCCTAAGTTTTCACTTTGGCTCCATTCGCTTCCATCCCATACAGTATAAAAAATATCAAATCCACCTATCGTTGGACGTCCATCTGAGCTGTAATATAAGGTACCATCATAGTAGAATGGAGACAAGTCGTCTTTGGGTGAATTGATATCTTCCCCTAAATTGACAGGAGTAGAAAATTGGCCATCTCCCTGAATATTGGCATAATATAAGTCCATGCCACCATACCCGCCTGGCATATCTGACACAAAGAAAATGACGTTTCTACCATACAGCTCTCCCACTGCAGGATGCTTCGCTTTCCATTCGCCATTGATAGCAGCGACAGGGTCTGGTGCACTCCATCCTGTATCTTTCTTGTAACTCACCATGATAACAGATGACGTGATTTCAGTACCTACTGTCTGCACTCTTGTAAAGTACATCGTTCGTCCATCTTTAGAGAATGCCACAGTGGCATTATGATAATCTTCTCTATTAATGACATCTTCCAGCTCGTCTGCATTATCAAACTCCCCTTTATCATTTTTTTCTGCGACAAATAGCTTAGCGTGATATTTATCTTCTTCATTACTAACTTCTATTGGCTTGCTCCTATCGAATGACCCATAATAAAGTAATCCGTCATCGGGATTCTCTCTTGGACTGAATTCTCCTGATCCAGAATTAACTTCTTTGTCCAATACCTTAAAGGACGTTTCGAGATTAGGCTCCATCCCTTCAAGTAAATTAATGCCTGCCACTTCAAATTGGGCCTCTTTTAGTCCTTCATCATTCTCAGTCAGACTCATATATCTATTGAACTCCTTGAGTGCCAAATCGTATTTGCCAAGAGCTTTAAGTGTTTTGGCATAATCCAAAATAATTTCTACGTATTGCAATTCATCATCTTTACCGATGAGTCTTTTGTAGGTTTTTGCTGCTTTTTCGTAATCACGAATTTCATAGCTCAACTCCGCTATCTTAATTGAGAATTCATCTTTTGTACCACTGTCTTCCCTGCTTCGCTTATCTCTGAGGTCATCGTAAGCATCTTCAAACCATTCAAGTGCACCAAAGTAATTGGCATTGGATTCCGCTTCTTTCGCAGCTTCTACCTTCTGGTCAAAGGAATTGTTTCTGATAGGTTGTCCATATACTGCCGCACAGATTAGGGTAAAAATCCCAAGTGCCATTATTTGCTTCATCATAATTCTCTCTTTGTATGTTGTATAATGAATACGTCCTAGAGCCTAGGGCAAATAAATTTAGGTTCCACCTCAGGCTTTTTATGCCAATTAAATAATTTAGTAACAGCCAACTCAAAAGCTCCAACAGTACTTGAAGAAGTTATTAGTGGTCCTATATTGACATCATAACTCAATCCTACTCTCAAATCTTTGGTGTCGTAAGCCAAGTACAATGGAATATCAAAGTCATTGACAAATCTGGCACCAAAACCAAAGAGGAAATTAATTTGTTGCTCTGGTTTAAATGCATAACTGAAAAGTGCTTGAGCTACAACATTAGTACTGACACCTTGCCTTTGCA
>CAZMMQ010000034.1:16179-36697 GCA_964567435.1 uncultured Saprospiraceae bacterium
TATGAATAGATATTTTAATTTCATGTCAACGTTATCTTTTTGTAATCTTTTGAAAACCAGGTGGTTACAGAAGAAATATATGTTCAAATAATGACTCTTATCCTCAAGGCATCTAATATACCTTCAAAGGCGTTAAAAATAGCTGAATAATTGCGGTAAAAGAAATCATAGCCATGCTTTCAAAAGATGATAAAAGGCAAATTATGAGCACTTTTAGTCTTGGTGACAACCAAATATGGGCAGTAACCAGTAATCTAACTCCACCATTAAACAATTATTGTATTTAATATTGTCCAGTGAAGTCGATATTAATATCTGGTTTACTGCTATGTATATCAGGTCTCATCCTGGGACAGCAATCTGATATCGGCACACTCCGCACAACAGATAGTCTCTCATTAGAAACCATAGATTTTTCTAAAAGGAAAAGAGTAGTTCTTGCCACTGGAATAGGAAGTTATACTGCCATGGCAACTGGTCTTTATTTTGCTTGGTACAACAAATTTGACCAGAGTGCTTTCCATAGCTTTGACGACTGGGGTGAGTGGATGCAGATGGATAAAGCAGGTCATGTATATTCGGCCTATCTGCAATCTGATTTGGTATATGGCATAAGCAAATGGGCAGGATATTCGGATCATCAAGCACTAAAGCTCAGCACAATTTCAAGTTTGGCTGGACAGCTTGGTATAGAAATTATGGATGGATTCTCAACTGAGTGGGGATTTTCATGGGGCGACATAGGGTCAAATCTTCTAGGGACTTCATTATTTTATTTTCAGGAAAAACATTGGGGAAAGCAGGTATTTAGGATGAAAATGTCCTATTGGCCTGTGGATTATTCTCGCACTCCCTTAGCCAGTTCAACTGGCGAACCATTTAGCTCACTCCAGTTGCGCTCAGAGTCCATTTTTGGACAGAATGGTGTCGAACGATTCTTAAAGGATTATAACGGTCAAACCATCTGGATATCTGCAAGCCTCTATCATTTCTTTCCCGAAATAAAAATGCCGAAATGGCTGGCTCTATCCTTTGGTTACAGTGGCCAATATCTATACGGTGCTCGTTCTAACCAGTGGGTGGACAATGGCCATGTTTTTAACGTTGATATCCCCAGATCTCGCCAGTTTATACTTGCTTTAGATTATAATCTCAGCCACATCAAAACCAAAAGACCCTTTATTAAAAGCCTATTGAGGTTTGCCAATATATTTAAATGGCCAGCACCAGCACTATCTTACAGTACGTCAGAAGGATTCTTGTTCCATATCGTTTTTAGAAATTAATCAATAGTGACTTCACACTCTTATATATAGTATTTTTGTGGCACCTTATACTTAGAATTTGGATTATGAAACACCTGTTAACATTTGTATTAGGACTACTTCCCTTATATTCTTCTGCACAGTACATCAGCGGCATAACGATTCCTGATACGACCATAGCCAAGGTCATGGATGAAACAGATGTTGCCTATCGTATATCACAATCCATAACATCAGAAGACTTAAGTGAGCATCTTCACGTACTGGCCTCTGATGAATACGAGGGTAGAGAGACAGGTGCTAAAGGAAATGATTTAGCAGCAGCATATATTGCCAATCAATTCAAGTCTATGGGTTTACCTGCCATAGGTGCTGAGAACAGCTACTACCAGATGGTGGCTTTCAATAAAACAAAATGGGATAAGAATGAGATAAAAGTAAACGGAAACAGCTACAAGCACCTATGGGATTATCTGGCTTTTGCTACACTGAATACAAAGGATACTTACTTAGAGTCAAATGAAATTTATTTCCTTGGGTACGGCATAGATGACCCAAAGTACAGCGACTATAAAGGGGATAATCTAAATGGTAAAGTTATTCTCATCAATGAAGGGGAGCCCACTAACAATGAGGGAGTATCCCATATAACTGGCAGTAAAGAAACATCAGAATGGACAGATAACATTTATAAGAAGCTGGAACTGGCTAAATCAAAAGGCGTCAGACATGTCTTTATTATCTCCAACGATGTCAAGAAATTTCTAGCCCAGAATAGAAAATTCCTCATGTCCGCCAATCTTGAATTAGGGGATGGTACCCACGACTCAGACTTTGCAAATCATTCTTATATATCTACGAATATTGCTAAGGATCTTATTGGAAAAAAGGATAAGCGTATTAAGAGATGGAGAAAGAAGAATAAGAAGAAGGGCAAGGCTGGTAAGGTAAAATTAAGGTCCGGTATAGAATATGTCATGGACAAAAATGTAGATATCCTTAATGGCAGAAATGTGATAGGATACATAGAAGGGACGGATAAGAAGGACGAACTTATTGTCATTTCTGCTCACTATGATCACCTTGGCAAAAGAGGTCAGGACATATTTAATGGTGCAGATGATAATGGATCTGGAACTAGCACTGTACTGGAGATTGCTTCAGCTTTTGCACAAGCCAAGGCAGAGGGAAATGGCCCTAGAAGAAGTGTATTATGCCTACTAGTCACCGGAGAAGAAAAAGGCCTTTTAGGATCTCAATATTATGCAGAAAATCCTTTGTTTCCTTTAGAAAACACCGTTGCCAATGTGAATATTGATATGGTGGGTAGAGTAGATGAAAAACATAAAGATAATCCAGAGTATATCTATGTTATTGGTTCTGACAGACTTAGTTCAGACCTTCATAAAATCAATGAACGGGTCAATCAAAAGTATACTCAGGTTACCTTAGATTACCAGTATAATGATGAAGCAGATCCGAACAGGTACTACTTCAGGTCGGACCATTACAATTTTGCACGTAAAGGCATACCTGCTATCTTTTTCTTTAACGGTACTCATGAAGATTATCACAGAACCAGTGATACTGTGGAAAAAATCAACTTTGACAAAATGGAAAAGGTTGGTCGACTATTTTTCCATACTGCATGGGAATTAGCTAATAGGGAAGATAGAATTATCGTAGATGGTAAAGTAGAAGAATAACTAACATTTAGGATTTGTTACTCGTAACGAAGAGATTCGATAGGGTCCAATCTAGAGGCTTTGAGGGCGGGGTATAATCCAGAAAAGGTACCCACGACAATACAAACTATAATGCCAACTGTCATCCATAGATATGGTACGACAAATTGACCCCCTATACCTTTGGCAATGCCTAGTCCTACCATCACACCTAAGACTATGCCGACTATACCACCCATTATAGTAATGACAATTGCCTCCATTAAAAACTGAAATAAGATATTAGATCTTGTTGCTCCCAAGGCTTTTCTCACGCCAATTTCTCTTGTCCGCTCTGTAACCGTTACTAACATGATATTCATTAGGCCTATCGCTGCGCCCAATAAGGTAATCAGTGCAATGGCGATTGTTGCTACTCGAAGTTCGGTCGTCAATTCCTTTAACGTTTGAAGTATGCCATCACTCTTTCTAATGTCAAAGTCATTCTTTTCTGTAGCTTTAAGCCCTCTGATATTCCGCATCATACCTGTGGCCTCTGATACGGCATTGTCCATCTGAGTTGGATCTTTGATAGATGCCATTAGGCTATAGTTTCGATTAGAGGTTCCATAGTACCGCTTAGCATTAAGCAATGGAATAAATACTCGCCTATCATGTGATTGCGTCATCGAGGCTCCTTTTGAATCCAATACGCCTATGACTTTATATCGTGTATTGCCGACATGGACAATCTTACCAATAGCCTTTTCTGCCTTTTTATCAAACAAGGTTGTCACCAATTCATTACCAATGATAATTTTATGATCACCGTTCTCTATTTCGGTTTGAGAAAAATTCCGTCCTTCTAGAATATCATAGGCAGAAGCACTAAGATAATTTTCATCTATGCCTACCAATCTGATATTGGGGTTAGTCTTTTCTTGCTTGTACTTTACGACCGAATTCCACTGACAGAAGGTATTAACAGAAACCTTAGCGGAAGAAAAGTTGAACTCCTCTTTAAAGGCCATTGCTTGCCTGAAATTAATAGGCTCTGCTCGCTTAGCTTCTCTTCCATTCTGTCTTGATTGCATGTTATTTCTAGCAGGATAAACATGAAAGGAGTTGGCGCCCATTCTATTAAAACTGCTACTCATAGAAAATAGAATAGTATCAATCGCCGTCAACATACCTACAAGGCTGGCAATTCCAACTGCAATAATAAGCAAGGTCAAAAGGGCTCTCAAAAAATTTGATTTTATTGAGCTTAGTGCTATTGATATGTTTTCTTTCAAGTCCATAAGAAACACTTCTAAGTTAGACTTATTCCATTACTAACAGTAGGAATATATATCCATAAGCCCAATTTCTAGATAAAAAGGCTTGTAATGTCTAGGAAATAGTACTTTAAGAGTAGATATCAGTGATGGCTTTAGAAATGCCTGCATGTAAGTTCTTATTGCTGGCAATGATGCCACCATTCTCAAGGAATTGATTGCCATTCTCAAAATCTGTTAGAATACCTCCAGCTTCTTCGACTAATAGTACTCCTGCGGCAATATCCCATATATTGAGAAAATTTTCGTAGTAAATGTCCAGCTTACCGCACGCTATATAAGCTAAGTCTAAGGCTGCCGAACCCAATCTTCTAATACCCCTACAATTAAGGACACAGTATTGTATCATATCCAAACTCTGCTGCATATCACCATCTCTTCTATAAGGGAATCCTGTTACAACAATGGCTTGTTTCATGTCTGTAAGCTGACCAACCTTCATTGGTTTGTCATTAATCCAAGCACCCTGGCCACGTATAGCTGTGTAAGCAATATCATGCATGGTTTCATAGACGATTCCCATCGTAATCTTACCGTCTTCCATCAAGGCAATCGAGGTGGAAAAATGTGGAATCTTCCTTAGAAAATTAGTGGTCCCGTCTAGTGGATCTATAATCCAGACTTGATCTTTGTTAGGGTCGTTCTCTGTATCTTCTTCTGTAATAAAGCCTGCATTAGGAGTCACTTGGAGCAGCGCCTCTACAATCATTTTCTCTACTCTCTTATCTACATAACTGACTAGGCTATTGAGCTCTTTCTCCTCTATATCACTGGATTCAACCTTATCCACTTGATCTCGCATATAAATCGAAACCTGTCGACATAGGTCGACCAAATAATTTCGGAGTTCGATTTTAGGATTGACGGCCATCTTGGGTTGCTAATTTGTACTTAACCCATCTCTGCTACAACCTCAGTCACTTCTGGCACCATTCTTTTGAGCATGCCTTCTATACCTGACTTTAGAGTAACAGTAGAAGACGGACAACCACTGCAAGAGCCCTGAAGTATAACAGCCACCTTTCCTTTATCGAAAGATTTGAATTCTATGTTGCCCCCATCCATCTCTACAGCTGGCTTTACATATTGATCTATTAAGCCTTTAATTTTCTTAACGATTTCTGCTTCTTCTCCATCATACTGATAAGCCACACCTTTTTCTTCTTCGAGTTTCTTCATTGCCTCTTCAAAGCCTTCGTTCACAACAGGCTTCCCATCTGTCACATAGGCTTTGATAAAATCCTTGGCTTGAAGCATAATGTCTTCCCACTGATAATTCATTTCCTTGGTAATCGTGACAAAGTTGTTGCATATATAGACCCCCTTAACATAGGGCAGCTCAAATAGTGCAATAGCCAATGGGGACCACTCCTTGGCTAAGTCAGGGGTGCGAAAGTCTGCAGTACCCTTGTGGAGCATCCGATTAGTGACAAACTTGAGAGAATCAGGGTTTGGCGTCTGTTCTGTATATAACATTATGGGAGATGATGTCTTAGTTTCCATATTCTTTTCTTCTTTGATTATAAAAAGACCACTTCATTAGAAGAACGAAATTAGTCAGTTTTTGGTTTTAACGTATGATCATTTAAAATTCACCTTGGTATTGTCGTCTCCTTGTGATTTGCTTTAGATTGTTTATATCTCAAAAAAAACGAACTTGCAGCTTTAAAATTGGTCAACATCTCCAATAAATAAAGAAAGTTGCTAATCCATATTAGCATATATACCCATTGATTTTAGAATATATTGAATCAAAAACTACAAAAAGCCGGAAATAGTCAGGAGGAAGTACTCAAATCGTTGAGTCTTTCAAAGATCATCTTACCTGTTATTATTGGCTTATTAGTGATCCTATATATGGTGTTCAGGCAGTTTGATTTGAATGAATTCCAGCAGATTCAATGGAACAGCAGGCTATGGACCTACCTAAGTATTGCACTCTTTGTCTATATTCTTAGGCATATCTTCTATGCATACAGACTTAAAATTTTGAGTGACCATGAGTTCAGTTTTAAGCATTCTATAGAGTTGGTCTTTATTTGGGAATTTGCTTCTGCGATTTCTCCCACATCAATTGGAGGGTCTGCTGTCGCTGTGTTTTTCCTTTCTCAAGAAAAGATTTCTGCCGCGAAGGCTGTTTCCGTTGTTCTTTACACCGTCATTGTAGATACTATATTCTTTCTATTCAGTCTTGTTTTCTTGTTAGCCCTCTTTGGTCCTGTTATAATCAGACCCAATATGACAAGCATGTTTGAGGGCTTTGGTATCACCTTCATGATAGTCTGGCTTTTTATGTTGACTTATGGTGGTATACTACTATGGGGTCTTTTCCGTCCAAGAGTCATTAAGCGAGTGCTAATGGTGTTAGCTAAACTACCAATAATCAGGAGGTTCAGGAGGTCACTCTATCAGATCGGTGAAGATGTGGTAGTCACCTCAAAAGAATTAAGAATTAAACCGCTCAGTTTTCACATTCAAGCTATCGTCTTGACAATTGGTGCATGGGTGACCAGATTCATATGTGTCAATTTTATCATACTAGCATTAGTAGAAATCGATTGGAATTGGATGGAACAATTTCTGATCTATGCCAGATCTGAAACCATGTATGTTCTTACTCAATTTACGCCTACACCAGGTGGATCTGGAGTGATGGAGTTGATGTTTTCAGGTTTCTTTTCAGATTTTGTATCTAAAGGTATTGGGTCTATCGGCGCATTATTATGGCGACTAATCACCTACTATCCTTATCTGATTATTGGAGCCTTGATAATACCTAATTGGGTGAGAAGGGTCATGAAAAAGAGAAAGCAAAAGCATCAAACTTAATGTCTAATTGAAAAAGCCCATAACTGGTTTCCATAACTCAAATTTATTGACTATCACTGCCCCTACGATGAAGACTAGAATATAATAGGCCCATTTATTAGCCTCTTTCATACGTGTCATATAAGTAGATGCCACATACCCACCTATGGCTTGACCTACAGACAGAAGCAGTCCCATTTTCCATACGATCATCCCTTTGTATTGGAATATCATGATGCCTACGATAGTATATAAAGCAACAATACCAATCTTAAGTCCATTGGCCAGAATCAATTCATATTTAGCCATGCCAACAGCCACCATCAAAAAGATGACCCCGAATCCTACTTGCAGAAAACCAGCGTAGATGCCTAATAAGAAATAGATAGGCATAGTAATGTATGGTGAGATTGGCTGCAAATTCTTTGTGGGCTGAATAAAGCGTTTAGGGTTGGATAAAAGCAATAGAAATATGGGGATGAGTAGAATCTTTAAGGCTTGCTTGAATCCTTCTGCATCAAGCTGAGTAGCCAGGACCACACCAACCATAGCCCCTAAGAAAACAGCAATAACTATGGTCTTATCACTAGCAAGATCCAGCTTCCCATTCTTATGAAATGTATAAGTGCTCACAGAACTACTTGCTAAAACATTAACCCGATTAGTAGCATTAGCAATGTGCCCTGGTATACCCAAGATATCTGTGTATATCGTTAGGGTAATTATGGATCCAAATCCCGCAAAGGCATTTAGAATGCCTCCAAAGAATCCACCTATTAATGATATTATTATTTCGCTTGTTCCCATGTTCTCGTCAGATAGCAAATACTCGATAGCAAAAAGAACAAATAAAATCCAATGCTAAAAGTCCTCTCTACCGTATTCTCCACCATAGCTGATAGAAAAACGACACAATGTAACGTGAGAAAGTATGAATCATAGTGTCCACGAAAGGATATTAATGGAAGAAATGCAGCTAAGAGATAAAAGCATAAGCCAACTATACCCATGCCTGCCAATACAAAGAGAATTTGATTGTGCGGAAAGTGATCTAAGGTCCTATTTAATCTTTGTTGATATATTTTCTGACAAGCTGACTTTAGGTCTCCAATTCCTGTACCCATGATCATATTATCCTTAAAGATTTCCACACCTGCCTCTAGTGAGTATATCCTTTCTGAATCCGAATAATTCAAACCCTTGCCTTCCTTATACTGAGCTAAATCCCAGTTGGCGTAGCCAATCTTTTTTTTGAGGCTTGGAACAATATTTACTGCAATTATCGGCGCAATAATGAGAAATGCTAAGAGTCCTATCAGCTGCTTATATTTCTTCTTTTTGATAAAAGTGTAAATGCCAATAATGACTCCAGACAGATATAGTACTGCTAATCCACTTCTTACCGCCAACACATGAAGGAAGATGAACAAAAATAGAGATAACATAATCAATGTACCCTTTGTGCCTATCCTAACGACTCTTTTTTCTTCTGTGTATAATAAGAGAGCTACTATACAAGCAAATGCCACGAAGATGCTGTACTCGGTATGATCAATAGGTGTTGTAATGGACTTTCCCTTTTCAATCGCTTCATTGAGTGCATCAAAATTCATCAAATAATTAGTGAGGACTCCTAACGACACTATAGAGACGATAACTACAAAAGCCATTAAATAATCATAATAACGCCTGCTCATGTGCTCTCTGGATATATAGAAAGCAAAGGGTAGGAACAAAAATGGACTCTTCTTAGAGATAAAAGCCAACCATGAGGACGTATCTTCCGAATTAATGCCCGATATCAATGTGATTATAAATATGAAAACGGGAGGAAAGAAAAATTTGAGTAGTGAGCGATTACTGTGCAGTTGTTCTCGATATAACCATAATGCCGTTAGGCAGACCATCAGCATTCCTATACCTAACAACGCCTTGGAAGATACCACTCCAATCAAAAACACAGCGATGCTCAAATCAAAGGCATTCAATGAATCCGTAGGCTTACTAGTCAGTCTGGGCATATGGCGAAAATAACATAATGAGTTAAAACTATAGCTTAACTTTGTCCGCTTATAAAAAGTCAAACCAATGGATGCTTTTGAGAAGATAAAAAGTTTGTTGTCAGAGATAGAGACTTCAGAATTGAATAATGCTGAAGTATTAGAAAAATTCCGTATTCGTTTTTTAGGAACAAAGAATATCATCAAGCCACTATTTGGTGAAATGAAAAACATTCCAGGCGATCAGAAAAAAGACTATGGTCAGGCACTTAACCAGCTGAAACAAACTGCAGAAGAAAAATACAATCAATTAAAAGAGGCCATAGCATCTAAAGAAGAAGCCGCAGCAAGTTCTCTCAAGGATTATACCTTGCCTGCCCCTCCATTCGCAATGGGCTCACGCCATCCTGTTTCCATTGTAATGGACAGAATGATAGATATATTCGAAAAGATTGGATTTGTAGTCGCTGAAGAGCGGGAAGTGGAAGATGACTGGCATAACTTTACGGCGATGAACACCCCGGCTGACCATCCCGCCAGAGATATGCAAGATACTTTCTATCTAAAGAATTCCACTACTGAATTATTAAGAACTCATACATCTTCAGTGCAGGCTCGGGTTATGACTACTCAAAAGCCACCAATAAGAATCATCGCTCCAGGTAGGGTATACAGAAACGAAACGATCTCTGCCAGATCTCATTGTCAGTTCCATCAGATAGAGGGATTATATATAGATGAGCATGTGTCGTTTGCTGACATGAAACAGACTTTGCTTTACTTTGCTCGAGAAATGTATGGCGCGGATACAGACATACGTTTACGTCCAAGTTATTTCCCTTTTACTGAACCTAGTGCAGAGATGGATGTATGGCTCGGAACAGATACGCCTACTACAAAAAAGCTAACTAAAGGCACAGGCTGGTTAGAGGTTTTGGGTTGTGGCATGGTAGATCCTAATGTCCTCAAGAATTGCGATATCGATCCAGATAAATATACTGGCTATGCATTTGGCATTGGTATAGAAAGGACGGCCATGCAGAACTATAATATCAGTGATATCAGATTACTATTTGAAAATGATGTCAGATTTCTGAGACAATTCAGCTCTGTAATCTAAATCCACATATATGAAACCGTCCATTCCAAAAGGCACCAGAGATTTCCTCCCATCCCAGGTGGCCAAGAGAAATTATATCTTCTCCGTTATCAAAGAGGCTTTTCAGACATATGGGTATGTACCTATAGAGACGCCTGTCATGGAGAAGCTCTCTACACTGACTGGCAAATACGGAGAAGAGGGAGATAAGTTATTGTTTAAGATTCTGAACAATGGTGATTATCTCAAGAAGGCAGATACACAAGCATTATCTGACAATGACTCCAATAAGCTGATCTCATCTATATGCAGCAGAGGATTACGTTATGACCTGACTGTCCCTTTTGCCCGATTTGTGACCATGCATAAAAATGATATCTCATTCCCATTCAAAAGATATCAAATTCAACAAGTATGGCGTGCAGACCGACCGCAGAAAGGCAGATACAGAGAGTTCTATCAATGTGATGCGGATGTAGTTGGGTCAGATAGTCTGATGTATGAAGCTGAACTGATGCAACTTTTTGATTTGGTATTCCATCGTCTTGGCATAAAAGCAACCATCAAAATAAACAATCGTAAAGTGCTTTTCGGACTAGCAGAATCACAGGGCATTGAGGATCAGTTTATGGACATGACGATTGCCTTGGACAAACTGGATAAGATCGGCGCTGATAAGGTGGTAGAAGAAATGGTACAGAGAAACATCCCAGAACCTAAAGCCAAGCAAATTATTGAATTGCTCAAAATCGATAACCTAAAGGATTTAGAGCAGGCTTTTACAAGTAGTAAGACTGGTCTAAAAGGGATAGAAGAATTAAGGCAATTTCATAGCTATAGTGATCTGGCTCCCTTACATAATAAGTTGACCTTTGACATCTCACTGGCAAGAGGACTTAACTATTATACTGGATGTATCTTCGAGGTCGTTTCTGATGAGGTGCAAATTGGAAGCATCGGTGGTGGTGGACGCTATGATGACTTGACCGGTGTCTTTGGGATGCCTGATGTATCAGGTGTAGGTATTTCTTTTGGATTTGCTCGTATGTATGATGTCATGGAAACCCTCAATCTTTTCCCAGAAGATGTCACCAAACAAATCGATATGCTCTTAATCGGAATGGATGAGGCCTCTCATTTGCACGCATTTGGATTAATATCTCAATTGAGATCAAAAGGAATTAACTGTGACTTGTATCCATCACCAGCTAAGCTCAAAAAGCAAATGAAGTATGCAAATGATATTGCTGCACCGTATACCTTACTCGTAGGATCTCAGGAAGTGGCAGAAGGCGTATATACCTTAAAAAACATGTCAGAAGGTTCTCAAGAAAAACTACCACTTGATGGTATCATCTCAAAACTAGGTGGCTAATACGTGAACACTATAGATGCTTTGCAACAGGCTTTATTGTCAGGTGAGATAAGTACCAAACAATTAGTCGTCCAATACCTACAAAGGATATCTGATAACATTGATGCTAATGCCTACGTGGAGATCTACAAAGAAGAGGTGTTAGAGATCGCAAGTGTTCTTGATGCAAAGATTAATAACAAAAAACCCCTAGGTCCTCTGTTTGGAATTGTCTTTTCTATCAAAGATAATCTTTGCTATAAGGGACATCAGGCCACTGCCGGATCCAAAATTTTAGATGGTTATACTTCTCCCTATTCTTCTACCCTTGTGACGAGATTATTGGAAGCTGATGCGCTGATTATTGGTCGGACTAACTGTGATGAGCTCTGTATGGGCTCTACTAATGAGACCTCAATATATGGGCCGGTGAAGAATGCGTTAGATAAAGAACGCGTATCAGGAGGCAGTTCTGGAGGTGCAGCCGTTGCCGTAGCACTAGAGACTTGTCACATTTCGATAGGATCGGATACAGGTGGCTCTATTCGACAGCCAGCTGCATTTAATGGTATCTATGGGTATAAGCCGACTTATGGGACTATTCCTCGTTGGGGTTTGATCGCTTATGCTTCTTCTCTGGATACGATAGGGTTATTGGGTAGAAATGTAGAAGATTTCCCAAAGGTGATGTCCGTATTATCTGGCCCAGATGGCCGTGACAGCACTACCTACTCTCCTACCATCCATTTTAAGCAATCTGAAGATTCTACAAAATCACTGAAAATCGCCTACAATCAAGCCTTATGTGCTCATCCTGATATGGACGAAGCGCATCAATCACATATTGCGCATTATATCACCTCCCTCAAAGAGAAAGGACATACTGTAAGTCCCGTTGATATGCCTTTGTCAGAACTCTTTGTACCGACCTATTATGTCTTGGCTACAGCTGAAGCCTCTTCCAACCTCAGTAGATATGATGGCATACGCTACGGTCACAGAACCAGCGAAGAGGTGGCTGATTATAGAGAAATGATAACGTTGTCCCGTGCTGAAGGATTTGGAGATGAGGTAAAGAAGAGAATTATGCTTGGAACATATGTACTCAGCGAAGGATTCTATGATGCCTATTATAAGAAGGCACAGCAAGTAAGAAGAATGATTCAGCAAAATCTAGAGACTATCCTAGTTAATCATGATCTCTTTTTGTTACCCACCACAACTTCAGATCCATGGAAACTAGGCCAAAAGCCTGATAATCCACTACTGCACTATTTGGCTGACATCTATACTGTATTAGCTAGCTTGGCTGGTTTTCCTGCTATTTCAATTCCTACCAAGTCCTCCACTTCTTCCAAAATCCCTTTCAGCGTACAATTTGTATCTCAAAAAGGTACTGATAATGAATTATTGGGGATGAGTAAAAATTTGTAAGGGTTAATCACGTCACCAGTTTTTAAAGAAGAAATAAGTCTATGTAATACCATCTGTTCTACGGTGTAGCTTTTGCGGTAAGGGGTTATAGAAATCTTAAAATCTTAAATTGTGATGACAAATAGCTGACTTTAAGAGTTTCTCTATCCAACGCTTAATAAATAAGTGAAAAAACAACTTCTAATCTTAAAACAAAGCGAGAATCAAAGTTAAAGGATGGCCAACAGCAAGCTTTGGCATTAATCTTGATGACTAGGTAACTACATATTAAAAAAAGTTTTAATGTGTGAGTGTTGATTATGTGTTGCAAATGCACGTACATTTGCGCTCCCGTTTTACACATTTAGATAATACATAATGTGTAAATAAAATAATATCACGGATTTAGATGTAAATCCAAAGCAAATTTTGAAACCAAAACCGATAACGCAATTTATTGCAAACTTTTTAATTCCATGAACAAATATCTAAAGGTTACTGCTATCGCAGTAGCTTACATATTATCCATCATCCTGGGCTCTGGCGACGCTATGGCTCATACAACTGAAGCGGCATCTGCTGGCTACAAAACACCTATTCCAAAGGTGAGTAAGCAGCTGATTGTTGATAGATTGAATAATCTGTCCAGCGAGATAGATTTACAATACACAGAAGAAGTTGGTAAACGTATTAAGGAGTATACCGTATCATACAGAGTTGCAGGTGAAAAAATCCTTGGTAGAGTTGGTATGTATTTTCCATTATTTGAAGAGAAAATTCACGCAAAAAACCTACCTGATGAGCTGAAATATGTCGCACTAGTTGAGTCTCATCTAGATGTTACTGCTCGTTCCAAGTCAGGTGCTGTAGGATTATGGCAATTCATTAAGTCAACAGCAGAAATGCAAGGACTAACGGTGAATAAATATATCGATGAAAGGAAAGATGCAGAAAAGTCAACCATTGCAGCGTTGGACTATCTCGAATCACTGTTTAATCAGTTTGGTGACTGGACATTAGCTATTGCTGCTTATAATTGTGGTCCTGGTGGTGTAAGAAAAGCTATAAGAAGAAGTGGAAAGAGTGATTATTGGTCAATCAGAAAATATTTACCAAGAGAAACTCAGAAATATGTACCTAGAGTTATCGCTGCGATGTACTTAACGAAGTACTATCATATGCACAATCTGCATCCTAAGTCTGTCGATTCTGATCTTAGAGAAGTGACAAGTATTAAGGATGGGAAGGGTCACAATCTGAGTAAACTAAGCCAGCAATTAGGTGTAGACAAAACAATACTAAAAACGCTTAATAGTAAGTATATCACAGGGTCATTTCCTAAAAACCAGGGTCATCTTGAATTGCATATACCTACATCGACCTATACTAAATATCTGGCGTTGTACTCACCAGAATCGTACAAAAAGCTTTTAATTAAGGAGAGGGAAGAAGAACTTATTGCTATAAGAAAGAAAATTGTTTCTTCAAGAGAGCACATTTCCAATCTGCATGAGATTAAGAGTATTGTGTACGAGAGAGTTCGTCAGAAGTTTAGAAAGCCTAAAATATATAAAGTAAGAGTAAGCTAACGTTATCCTGTAACGTTAGTTGCTTTTATTCGTTGTCTGGAAAGTGATTCCAGCCCTGTGCCTTGAGTGGATGTATATTACCCCCAGTTGTATGGAGGGTAATGCCATCTTCTTTTCCCGTTATTTCACCTATAATATATGTGCTTGGCATGTATCGGACTTTCTCCAAGTCTTTCTCATCTATTGTAAACAATAGCTCATAATCCTCTCCACCACTTAGCGCTGTTGTTATCGGATCCATCTTAAACTTAATGGCTAATAATTGGGCATCATCGTGTATTGGAATTTTCCCTTCCTCTAGGTAGGCGCCTACGTTAGATGCCTTACATATATGCATGAGATCAGAAGCCAGTCCATCAGAAATGTCTATCATTGCAGTCGGCACCAACCCATCTTTTGCAAAATAGCCAATCATATCCTTTCTAGCCTCTGGTTTTAATTGTCTCTCTAAAAGATATTGCTGATTCTCCAAGTCTGGCTGTATGCCTGGATTGGACAGATATAGTTGTTTCTCTCTTTCCAATATTTGTAGACCCAGATATGCAGCCCCCAAATCACCACTCACACAAATGATGTCTCCCTTCTTAGCGCCGGATCTGTAGGTCAATTTATCTGGAGCCGCTGTCCCAATCGCTGTCACACTGATTGTCATGCCCTTAGGAGAAGAGGTCGTATCTCCACCCACCAAATCCACTTTATAGATTCTGCACGCCTCCTTGATCCCAGCATATAACTCATTAATGGCCTCTACAGAATACTTACTTGATATCGCAATGCTTACCGTTATTTGCTTGGGGTAGGCATTCATCGCATAGATGTCAGAGAGATTAACGATAATCGCTTTGTATCCTAAATGCTTCAATGGCGTATATATCAAATCAAAATGAATGCCCTCTACCAAAAGATCAGTAGACACTACCAGATGTTGTTCTCCATATTTGAGCACAGCGGCATCATCCCCTATTCCCTTCAATGACGATTCGTGACCGAGCTTAAATGGTTCCGTAATAGCTTCTATCAGTCCAAACTCCCCAAGGGTATTGACATCGGTAAACTTCTGTTCGTCTTTATTCATAGCTGTAAAATTAGGATTCTAATCTTTTATACTTTCTAAATTGGTATTAACAATAGTCCATAAGGTATCATCCGAAGGTAGTGAGACCTTGTGAGTTATTGTCTCGTTGTCTCTGCCTTGAAAAGTAAGCTGAAAAGCATGTAAGTGAATATGGCGGGTTGGATTACGGCGACGTGCGCCATACTTGACGTCTCCTTTAATTGGATGACCAAGGAATGACAGTTGTGCTCTGATTTGATGAAATTTTCCTTGATACAATCTCACGACTAAAACTGTATAATTATCTAGCCGATGAAGCACTCTATACTCTAAGTCTATCCTATCACCATCAATGACATTGGACGATATCTGTGCCCTTTTTCTTTTATGGTCATGGACGTGATAATGAGTCGCTTTTATATATTCAGACTCCGAAGAATTGACTTTTCCTTCTACTATTGCTAAATATTGTTTGACCACCTTACCATTCTTTTGTTGATGCAGGTAGTGCTTGTGAAATTTAGAGGATAATGAATATATCATTAGACCGCTGACGGGCCTATCCAATCGTGTTAGCATATGCCCATGGGAATAATCGGTTGTTAGCGCCTCTTGCACTCCAGATTCGCCATTATCTGCCTTTTGAGAAAGAACACCAGGGGCTTTATTGACTATTAGATAATCATGACTTTGGAAAGAGATAGTAGGGTTAGTGCCGGGCATTTGTCATTTTATTATGGTTATCAATCAACCTCTTCATAATCAATATAATCCTCCTCATCTATTGCGCGATTCTTTTTGTCATCTAGCTGTCTATCTTGAGTTGGTGAGATTAGGCGATAACCTGCGTATATCAATATTCCAAGTATAATTAGCTTCATTAAATGTTAAAAATTCATGTGATCAGCAAAATATTGACGCTTAGTTTGCACTAATCCTACAATTACCAGCACGCAATGTAATATTAGGAATATATTTGACTTGACTTTAACACCCTTAAATATTCTATCACCCCGGAGATGTTCCATCATCGGGGTTTTTTTATGTCCATAATTAAACCTTCTCTTATACATCATCTTACATCCAGCTCTTTTGGCTATTCTCCACTCTATAGGCTATATAATTTTGTAATGCCGTAGCTTGTTGCTCTGAAATTTCAGGTATAGATATACGGCCAGATGCAGAATAGACATCTAGTGTTGCCAGGGATCGTCGCCGTTGAAAAGGGGTGCTGCGCTTTTTGACATTCTGGATTTTGTATAGCTCCATCATCGATGCATTGTGTCCAAAGACGCCACCTCTTACTATCAAAGCATTAGGAGAGATGCCCCATTTCTTTTTGCTATAAGACAACATACTACTTGTCAGCCCATATATATATAAAGCGCTGAATCCCAATAGAAACTTTATTTCACCTAGATAGAAGCTTCCTACTATAAATGGTAGAAGAAATAAGCTCCAATAGTATAATTGTTTGAATCGGTAGTACTTATGGACAGCGAATAACGGCATCTCCTCCAATTCCTTCAAGGTGTCTCTGAATAAGTAGGCTTGGGCAGCCTTGACATTAAACCATTCTAATCCTTTGATACGTATATGACTTTTTTTGGTTGCTGCGACACTAGAGGCTTGTTTCATGCCCACCTCATAAATGTTGGTCCATTTTTGTAGAAGATTTTGAGACCAACTAAACACCTGGATTTTTGAATCTTTCGCTGCATGTTCCTTCCTATTGAGTAATCCTGATATAATCACAAAGCCATCTTGTAATCTAAGCATCTTGAGATCATAATAAATAAGTACTGTTCTGATTAATGAAATAAGAAAAGCAACCAGAATAAATAAAACAAATAAAACCATAAATACAATGAGCCCAGTCTGTATGACTTCCGTCACAGAAACATGTTCTTCAAATTTCTCTTGAACATCTACACCCACTTCATTAAGGTTATCCCAAATCCAAAAGAAAAACAGAATTATAATACCGCCAGATCGGAGATGATTTTCTGTTATACCCACCTTCAGCAATTGACCTATTGGCAGATTAAAAATCAGTTTCTTCTTCTGGGTATTCTCTTGCTGTAAAGATTCATCATTTCTTCTTTCCGTTATTTGCCTTTGCGCAATGATGTGATCACTTATCTGCTTGGCTGTATCCCTGTTAAGCGCATTAATTTGTAGTTCTGCACCAGCGCTTCCTGCTGTATCCATATTAAGCATTACCACATTAAAAGCCCTGTGAATGACATTCTGCTCAAAGTTGACGGATTGTATTCTATCGAAGGGAATCTCAGTTTTTGTCTTTTTGAATACGCCTTTATTGATAATCAATTTTCCGTCTTCCAACCAGAAATAATACTTAAGAAAGGCGATGATACTATAGATAAAACCTACAATAGCCAAAACGATAATGGTGTAGAATAGAAAGTCCCTCTTATTAGAAGACCCACCTCCAAAAAGAAAAATAATGATGAATGGGAACAATTGCCTTATGAGTACTTTGTATAATTTATAGGCAATGAGAAGTATAGCCACAAAAGATTGTCTCATTGGATTGCCCAAGCCCTCTGGTATGCTTCTTCTATCCTCTACCATTTTTTACTCTTCTTCACTGTCAGAATCCAATAAAGACGCTTGTTCTACTCGACTATCCATCACAGATGTCTTCTTGACTATATATTCCTTTAGCGTATTAGCCGTCTCTGGGTCTAAGCCTGGGATACTCATATCGCTAGCACTTCCTCCAGCCGTAAATATTTTGAGTTTTGATAAGCCAAATTGTCGTTCTATCGGTCCTTGATCTATACTAACATGTTGTACTCTATTAAATGGTGCTATGGTCGTCTGTTGCCACAACCAGCCAGAGTGATAGACGATATCTTTTTCTCTGAGCGCATACTTTTTATTATAGAATCCTTTGATGGTACTTGTATAGCCAATTATCGTAATAAAAATAAATAAGGCTAATCCTATCCAAGGCGCCAAATCCGGTTTGTCTTCTATAGGCACTACAAATAATAACACCACCGCTATCAGAAAAATCAAGGTGATGATTGTTCTGATAATAAGCAATACACTTTTGTAGGACTGTTGCAATCCCTGCATTTCCAGGTCTTCCGTCTTGGGAAGGGAGCCAATATCTATTTGTTGGTTATGAAATGGGTGCATTCAGTTTATATTCAAATATCTTTTAGCTTTTTCACTGTCAAAATTGCTTTTTAGGAAGGGATGTGCTTCGGTATTAAAAACATATTTATCAAAATCAAAAATATCCTTTTCTACTACAGCAAGGTAGAAGTATTTCAGTGTTTCAGCATAAAAATATGTTGCTAAATAATCCTTGGCCTCCATCGTTCGGACATCTTCCACTGAATTAAATGCCGCATCATTTCGACAGCAATTATTCATATCATTCCAATACTTATATATCATGTTTAAGTATAAAGGCTTTCCTGTAATCTGGTGCAGATAGTATGCCGATTCTATTATTTCTGGATTGAGCTCAGAATTGGCGTATTCTATAGAATCTGCTTCATATAAGTAACGTGTAGGAAGCAGTCCATACTTATTCCAAAGCCAATCCCATGTTTCCATATTTCTTTCAGCATTTTTGATGTCGCCATGCAAGGCCTGAACTGCTGGGAAAAAGGCGTCATACAATGACATTGATCTCTTCACTATTTTTCCTGTATGCATGTTTACACAAGCGTAAAATTGTTTACCATCATACTCATCTGAATAATATTGATTAATCTTCTCTAAGCTAAAACCCCATGCCTCTTCAATTTCTGGGTCAGGGAAAAGTAGGTTGCTTTTAAATAAGTATTCATAGTAAGAGTCCATTCCAGCTTGCAAGTATGACCAATCGTTTGTCCATTCACCTGTATCTACATTGATATAATCTCCTGGCAAACCAATTTTTGATTTCCGCTTAAAGATTGCTAATGATGCTTTCTTTGCTGCATTGTAGTATTTAGGGTTACGAGAATAGTAACTCAAAATTCCGAATTCAAATAGATATGTTGCTGCCTGAGCGGTATTAATAATATTTCCTTTTCCTTCACCATGATTTCCACTGGTAGCACCCGTTTTTAGATTAACTGAATGATAAGGAATACCCGTCGGAGAATTAAAAGCAGGTAGTAGTCTGTTGCCAAAGTCAATTGCTTTTTCAAGGATATCTGGATTTTTAGTTTTGTCGTAAATAGCTAATAGACCTCCTAGGATTCTAATATTTACCTCAAAGACTTGCACATACACATCTTGATCCCATTTTTTTGACAAGGCATACTTTTCTATTTCTTTCGCCTCTTCATCTAAATTCATTACTGCTAGGGTACTGTACGCATCTATTGGAGAGATGCCAAGTGATTCTTCGTACCAATTAAAGCATGATCTAGAAAGTGGTAAAAGCACATCACATCCCCAAGCAAATTCTCTGTAGGCCTGCCACGATCTTTGTGTTTCAAACTTGATGTCTTCGGCATCATAAGAAAGGACTATAGGAGAATTAGATTTGTCTGGCTGATTAATCGCCTTCTCTCGTAAATTGCAAGAGTAAAATGCAATGAACAAAAATGCATAGAATGGAATCTTCATTTATTTTTAATTGAGTACAACGACGAAAAAATGATATATTTCATACTTATGAGTTTATATGTTGAGCATTGGCAAATAAGTATGTAATGATTATGTAATGTTACTGATTGCCCTTCCACTTATACTTTATAAAATTTTGATTGACCTCTAGATCTGGGCCATCAAGGTGATTGCTTCCAGCGTTTCAATTCCAATTAGGTACAATTCAAAGACACAAACATAACATATTGCAATAAGTGGTGAGCATTCCAATTAGATACATTTCAAAGAATTAGAAACTGATATAGTTGGAGTCGAGCCAGTCTTGTTTCAATTCCAATTAGGTACAATTCAAAG
>CAZMMQ010000035.1:0-36522 GCA_964567435.1 uncultured Saprospiraceae bacterium
AGAAAACCGCCGGTAGGCAAGTACGATTAGCTAGATACTAAATGTGTAAACTGACCATTTTCGATAACAGTTTAACATTACTATCTCTGTGAATCTGCTGATTTATGGTGCATCTTAGATGTGCTATTCAGTAAATTTTTAATCTTTTAAAGGAGCACACTTTATCAGAATAAACCAATTATTAAACAATTGCATAAATTGTGTACTCATTCAATTAAGATCAAATAACTTTACTCAAGATCCTCACAGGTGACAATTATGATTCTTTCGCTTATAACCTCAGACAACAAGTAGAGAAAAAAATATCATTTCTGAGGATTTTTTGATTACAACCAGAAGGCCAAATTATGTCTATAGAGCATAGTGACTAATATGTATATGCGGTACAATATCATCCAGAATCTATAATGACTCCAACAGGCAATACAATTATCACCAACTTTTTAAACATAGAAAAATAATGGACATTCCACATACGCAATATCCTGCTAAACTTTTACTGTTTGGTGAATACAGCATCATCCATGGATCAGATGCTCTCGTACTTCCTTATCATAAGCTTTATGGAAGATGGCAAGTAAATAATGAACCGACATTACCACAAGAGGATCTTTCTCCATTTTTAGACTATGTCTCCAATTTGTCGGGTTGTAATTTATCAAAACTTGATAGAATAAGAGATGATAAATGGCACTTCGAATCAATAATACCAACTGGATATGGCGTTGGAAGTTCAGGTGCCTTGACAGCTGCCATATTCGAATTGTTATTCGAATCGAGTGAAGACCTATCAAAAGTAAAAGATAAATTGGCAGAAATAGAATCGTTCTTTCATGGAAGCTCTTCAGGCATGGACCCATTGGCATCCCTTCTTAGAAAACCGATTCACATAAGTGATGGAGAAATAAATATATTGAATGACTTTAAAGCACCAACAGATATATACATCTATGATAGTCATAAAACTAGAAGAAGTAAACCACTAATAGAACACTACAAGATGATGAGAGAGGCCGATATGTCTTTTCTTGCCATCAGTAAAGCTCTGGCTAATTTCAACTCCCAAATTATACACGAAATAATTAATAAGCAGAATTACATCGCTTCATTTAAAGAAATTTCCTCTATACAATTTCAATCTTTTGACAAGATGATTCCTGGCGATATAAAAACATTATGGAAAAAAGGACTGGAAAGTGATACTTATTATTTTAAACTGAGTGGTGCAGGGGGCGGTGGATACTTTCTTGTTGGCACAAATGACAATCAGATTATAGGTGGATTAGAATCCATATAACCCCTATTTCCGTGAATCTTTATACGCTTGCAATTCTGGAAATTCCTTTAGAAACTCACTGATTTTATTAGCAGGAATAGGAACGCCATGATGAAAAGCAACAATCTTGGCATATGGAGCTGATGACAATTCTAACTCCTCTTTTAACAGTACTGCATCGTTAAAAGTCGTCAATATCCCTATATAATACTGATTGTCCGCAAGAGGTGTTTTCTTTCTAATATAGATATCATCATATAATCTTAGTACTGCATTCTTAAATATATTAGGTGAGCTGGCAATTTCAACAGAAAAATAAACGTCTTCGCGTAATTGATGAAATAACTCATATCTTCTATCTAAAGCAAATCCAGGTATACTTGTAGGGTTAACCGATAAGTCGGTAAGCACAATTCCATCTCTATCTCTAATCTCCCAATCTATTCTTTTATTGTAATGCAAGTACTTTAGATTGGTTTCTCCTGCTAATTCCTCCTTAGCAACTGGAAAGTTATTAGAAACACTTTCTATACTGATTCGTTGTCTGTTGATACCACTTTCCACTAAATGATTGGCAACGAGCATGGCTCTTTTTAGCGTATTGTATTGCATATACTCATCAAGTCCTGGCTCCAGATGATCTGTATGTGCAATAAAGTGAACTGAATGCTCTGGATTCTTCTCCATATACGACATCAAGTTTTCCATTTTACTCTTGTTCTCCTCATTCATCAAGTCATGACGATCTTGATACATGAGAGAATTCCTGATTCCAGGAGGACCTGAGAACCTTTGATTTTCTATTTTTGAGACTGTGGCTTGAGTTGGGTTTCTGTTTACAGCACTTTCTTCGATAGTCGACTCATCCATATCATCCTCTTCCTCTTCTGGAGCTACGTTCTCTCTTGCTATTTCTGAGTTGTCTTCGAGGTGAGGAGTAGAATCAGAGTTTTTATTCATTTTCTCTGATGCCTCTTTTTCAGATGATATACCCTTATCAGTATGTGTATCTATGACAACTTGATCAGTTTGACTTTCTTCCTTCTTTAATTTTCCTATTCTTTCAAACAAGCTTTCTTGGGTTTCTTCATCTACCTTCTTTTTTTGCATCTTTTCAGGTACGCCGATTGTGCCTTCTTCGGCAATTTCCTCACTGTTGATTTCATCTGACATCTCTTCGGCTACATCCTCCTCTACAGTAGGCGTCCTAGTAATTGCTTCCTTCTTGATAATCTTCTCTTGATCTGGATTGTCCTTAGTATCATCTTTATCAGTGGAGGTCTTAGAAACTTCTTTGTTCTCTGCGGACGCTAATGGTTCGGGCTGAAATTGTTTCAAATAATCTCTAACATAATCCAATTGAACTGTGTCACTAACGGGCATTGGTTTGAAGTTTTGCAAGTATGCCTTGTATATGTCAAAAGCTCCTGAACCAGTCTTTCGATTAGAAGATAATACGGCGAACTGACCATCTTGATGCAATCTAAACTGAAGGTCATCGCCTGCACTATTAAGCGGCATTCCCATGTTAGTTGGTTCTTCAGAAAGGCCTAATTTATTGTAATAGTAGATATCATAACCACCAAAGCAATATGGTCTGTTAGAACTAAAATATAGGTAGCTCTCATTGCTGGCAAAGTATGGGCTTCTTTCGTCGTACTCAGAATTTATAATTGGACCTTGATTAATTGGATCAGACCAAACGCCATTTTTATAATTAATAATAAAAATATCATAGCCTCCTTCGCCTCCTAAGTCTTTACTTGCAAATGCTAGGGTATTTCTGTCTACTATATTTAAATCCACCGCACCTGACAGCATAAAATCTGGCAACTCAATGATATGTTGTGTCTCTTCGACATCATATGCAGAGATAAATATCTTGCTATTGCCGTCAGGTTGCACTCTGGAGAATATCATACTTTGTCCATTAGGACTGATGTCCATAGCATAATCATTCATGGATGAATTAATTCCTCCTAGTCTGGCACTATCTGGTGACCAATTTCCTTTTTCATCTAGAACTTTTAGATACACCTCAGAACTTAACAGACTATGGTTAGATGTGTAATAAAAGGCATTACCTTGCTGCGGACTTTGAATAACATATATTTCATCGAAATAAGAATTGATTTCCTCTCCGAACGATTCCAAATATGCCGAACTCGTATCATTAATATGGAAGGCAGCAAAGGCAGAATTTTTAATTTCCCTGAGTGCAATCTTAGCTTCCTTGCTTTTATCTCCCTCTTCTTTGACAAACTGCTTATAGAAAAAAGCAGCTTCTTCATATTGCCCTAAATGCTGCTTAGCACTACCCATTAAATAGTAAAGCTTCGGGTCATCGTTACCGAGCTTTTTAGACAGTGTAAAGTCACTAATGGCTTTGCTTAATCTGTTGAGTTTGTAGTAGCCTAAGCCTCTTTTAGCTAAAAGCTTTTTGTTCTGATTTATATTCTCTACAAGATTATAATTATTAACTGCGGTCTTATATCTGCCATTCTCCCAAGCTTGGTCTCCTTTTTTTTCGTGCGATTGGGCATTCCCCAACACAAAAGAAAGACAACCCAGAATTAATAATGTTAGTCGCAACACTTATAATTTTTAATATAGAATAGCTCTAGGGATTTTCATATTGTTTTTAGATTGGTCTATTTACATCAAACGCCTCTAGGTAATCAGCTACTCTTCTAACAAATGACCCACCAAGAAATCCATCTACTACTCTGTGGTCATATGCATGAGAAAGAAACATCATCTGGCGGATGGCTATAACATCTCCATACTCTGTCTCCATGACAGCTGGTTTTTTTCTGATAGCACCTGCTGCCATTATGGCCACTTGTGGCTGATTGATGATAGGCGTGCCCATCACATTACCAAACGTGCCAACATTGGTCAAAGTATAGGTGCCATCTTGGATTTCGTGAGGTTTTAACTTATTGGCTCTTGCTCTGTTGGCTAGGTCATTGACTTGTGTCGTTAACCCAACCAGATTATAATGATCTGCATTCTTGATAACAGGAACTATAAGATTACCTGTTGGCAGAGCGGCTGCCATTCCAAGATTGATGTTCTTTTTTACAATAATTTTGTCGCCATCTATAGACACATTAACCATTGGAAAATCCTTGATAGCCTTAATGACCGCTTCCATTATTAGTGGTGTGAAAGTTATTTTCTGTCCATATTTTTCTTGGAAAGCTATTTTATTGGCCGATCTCCAGTTGACCATATTTGTGACATCTGCTTCTACAAATGAGGTTACATGTGGAGAGGTTTGTTTTGACATGACCATATGGTCAGCTATCAACTTTCGCATCCTGTCCATCTGTATTATTTCATCCTCACCGCTGGTCATCGCCATTTGATTGGTCATTGGTGCCGACTTGGTGGCTGTTTTTGCTGCCACAGATGCTGCCACGTTAGGTGCAGCCTGCGGAGATGCAGATTGCTGTCTATTCTGAACATAGCCTAATATATCTTTCTTAGTTACCCTACCCTTGGCACCAGTGCCTTGGATGGATTCCAACTCTTGCATACTGATTTGCTCTTTCTTGGCGATGCTCTTGACTAGTGGTGAGTAAAATCTGGTCGTATGGCCATTAGCGCTGCCATTGCTTCCGTTTGACATTGCCGCCACAACTGGTGCTGCTACAACTGCTGGAGCAGGCTTTGAAGGCGTTGGGCTTGGCGCTGCAGGCGCAGGTGGGGTTTCAGCTATAGCAGGAGTTGGTGGTGGGGCAGAAGATTCAACAGCTTCACTGTCGGTCTCTATTACAGCTATGACTTTCCCTATTTCTACAACATCATCTACTTGGAACAATATCTCCTTGAGGACACCATCTACAGGCGACGGTATCTCTGAGTCCACTTTATCAGTAGCAATTTCTAGTATTGTTTCATCTTCTTCTATCTTGTCACCAACATTCTTCACCCATTTAAGAATGGTTGCTTCCATGATACTCTCCCCCATTTTTGGCATTATAAGGTCTACTCTAGCCATGCTTTCTTTATTTCTTTGATTTTGAGAATAAGTGATGCAAAGTTACAGAATTATGTATAGTCTTGAGTTGAACTCATTGTGATGTTGGATTCAGTAATTTTAAACCAAGCTATTAACAAATCTTCTCAAGGCATTCATACCATACACAGCAGTATATTGGATGTTCTTCAATCTATCCTTCGCTAAGCTGAGCTTCTTAGTTCTATAGTCAGTTGCTGTCCCGTAGGCTAACCATATCGTTCCTACAGGTTTGTCTGGGGTACCTCCTCCTGGTCCAGCTATTCCTGAGACTGCAATTCCCATGTCGGTATTGAACTTTTCCAATAGTCCATGAAGCATTTCTGTTACAGTTTCCTCACTTACAGCACCATATGATTCTAGTGTTTGGTTTGAGACACTAAGTAAGTTGGACTTAGGTTGATAATCATAAGCGATAATGCTTCCCATGTAATAACCAGAAGAACCCGGCACCTCCGTTAACTTATGTGCAAGATAACCGCCGGTGCAGCTCTCGGCTGTACTCAAGGTCTTACCCTTGGCCAACATGTCTCTTTGTACCGCTTCAGCGAGGGTCATTTTTCCAAAGCCATAAATCAAGTCTCCAATGCGGTTTTCGATTTGTTGACTATAATAATCTACTTGCTCGGTTAAGTCCTTGTCTGATCTTGCTGTGAGCCTGAGTTTGACTTCGCCCAGACTAGGAAGGTAAGACATGCTGATTTGCTCAGGCAAGGTCTCGACAATATCGGCTATTTGTTCTGCTATTCTGGATTCACCCATACCTACAGTACGTATGGTTTTATGCTTAATAACTGTGTCAGAAGTAACAAGCTTCTGCCAGACGGACACAAAGCTGTTGTCAAATATGTATTTCATTTCATAAGGAACACCTGGCATAGAAAGCACGTATTTACTTCCACTCTCGAATAGCATACCGGGTGCAGTACCCATATTATTAGTCAAACTAGTAGCCTTATCTGGCATAAGACATTGCACCTCATGCGCTTTCAAAAACGGAATACCTCGTTTATCAAAATATCCTTTCACTCTAGCTTTCAGCTCTTCGTCCAATTTAAGATCTGAGTCGAAATATTCAGCTAAGGCTTTCTTTGTAATATCATCCTTGGTAGGGCCGAGTCCACCAGTCATCACTACAAGGTCTGATACTGCCAAGTACTGATCTAATACCTGATGAATATCTTGTGTCTTATCTGAAATCGTTGCCATTCTTATGACATCTATACCTATCATATTCAGTCGATTACCCAACCAAGCCGAATTAGTATCTGTAATCTGGCCGAGTAATATTTCGTCCCCTATCGTAATAATTGTCCCTTTCATACCTTATTTCATATCAAAATTGCATCAAAAGCTATCATTTATTGCAAATATTTGATTCTAACAGGCATAAAACAAAAAAGCACCAATAAAGATTATTGATGCTTTTTATTCTTTCTGATTAGTCGTGGATTAGCACTGGCAATTCTTACAACTACAAGACTCACAAGTGCAAGCTTTACAATTGCCTGATACACATGGTTGGCAATCGCACGAACATTTATTGTCATTATTCATATTTCAAATATTTATCCACTCTCATAACCCTGCATTTACAATAAAGATTCCTTTAAGGCAAAATGTCTTTAAGTTTTGGTATCTAACTCTTCTATTTTTGTGTCTATTCTCGTTTCCATCCTCTCTTTTAGCGCCTTGGCTTTTTTGATTCGTTCTTCTATTGCTGCCCTTTCTTCTTCAGTACTAGCTGTTTTAAGAGATTCTTGGTTGGTCTTAATTTTATTATCCACTTCTGCTAGCACTTCCTTTTTCTTCTCTAAGTCCTCAGCTTCTTCTGCTTTGTCGAAAATGACATTCTCTGGTTTAGTATCCTCCAGAACTGCCTTATTATTAGTTCTATATTTATTAGGTATAAATACCGTTTCTCCTACCTGACGTTGATTCATAAAATTAGGAGATACGATTTCTATCCCAGCATCGTGCAAGGCATCTATGACATGCCCTGTTAACTTGGACCGTGCACTGACTATAGACTTGACATCCTTGAGCAAACCATGCACCCTATAAACTATGGAGAAATCACCTAAGGACATAATATGGACGAATGGGTCCTCAAGCTTACAATCTTCAGCAGCCTTAAGCAGTGCTTCTTCTATTTTCAGTCTATTCACATCGTATCCTAATGAGCACTCTGCATGAATAAAAGTGCCAGAAGACCTGGTCACTTTTACTGCATTTGAAGCAAGCGTCATATTTGGAAGGGAGGTAAGGTCTCTGTCCACAGTCTGTATTTCGGTATGAAAGAGTCCTTGCTCAGTCACTCGTCCAAATACATCGTCTACCTTGATAAAGTCTCCTGGTTTAAAGCTCCTTCGCATTTTGAGTGCAATGCCAGCAAGTGCATTTCCAATAAATGTCGTCGAACTTAGACCAAGCACAGCAGATAGTACAATTCCAATCAAGCTTGTGATTTGGCCTTTTTGCTCCGGCTCCATTGGCAATGCCAATATTATACTTACAATTCCAATAAGGCCGATGAGGAATAAGACGATACTCTTAATTAAACCACGATCAGTATGTCCTCTTGATTGTCTTTCAAGTAGCTTCTTTGCCAAGATATACATGACATAAAAGATGACTATAGTCAGTAAAGTTGGATACCATCTTTGAAAAGTATCTAGTAGTATTTCCATGAAATTGGATATGCTTTTTATTAAGGGTTTTCCTGAGAGATAAAACAAAGATATATGATTATCATATCGGATAAAACTATACATTGTTAAACATGGAAATGACTAAAGCGATTTTGATAGAGGAAATGCAAAGAATCCTTAACTCTCGATTGGATGAAAACACCATTGCGCTTAATCGATCGTATGAATCTATGACTGGAGAATCTAAAAGCAGTGCTGGAGATAAATTTGAAACGACCAGAGCCATACTCCAATCTGAGCAAGACAGATTAAAGGCTCAAATAATTAATGTCAAAGCAGATATTTCTATCCTTAAAAATCTCAAGCTCACAGAACATGAAACGATTCAGCTCGGGAGTATCGTCAGTACTGAGGCTGGCATATCCTATTTTGTAAGTATTGGTTTAGGTAAAATAAAGCTGAATGAAAAAGTATGTTACGCCATTTCGCCTGTATCTCCTATCGGCCAATTACTTATCGGAAAACAGGCCGGTGATTTATTGACATTTAATAACAAAAGCAATACAATAACAACCGTTAAGTAAGTTCTAATTTTTATTTCGCTGGAACATTAATGCTGGGGTTGCTGTAGTTTTGTCAGTACCCACTATTACACTGAAATTATGAGACTAGCTTTTATCTGTATCTTATTTGCCTCGATGAGCCTTAATGCCCAGGCGCCCAATATAGAATATGTAACCAATAACGGCATGAAAAATTTATCTGATAGCCGAGGTGAGGTTATTTATTTAAGCTTCTGGGCTAGTTGGTGCAAACCTTGTATTGAGAATTTCAAGAAGTATCAGCCAATCAGGGAACAGTTAAAAGCAGAGGGTGTTCGACTCGTCAATATTTCTATAGATGAAAATCTGTCTAGCTGGGAAAAGGCTTTAGAAAAATATGACTTCATCATTGGAGAAAATGGCTTAGCTAATGACATTAATAAAACTAAGCTAGAATTCAATATCACCAAGACCCCGGATTACCATATTATAAATAAAGCTGGTGAATTTGTCTTTCTGTCTGATAACTATGACAGAGATATAGTCGCAGAGTTTAGAGCATGGGTGGCTGAGTTAGAATAGATGTTCTGCTTAATCACAATAAGTAAAACAATCATAGCCACTCCAATGATTTGGAGTTTCTATGCTAATGCCTTGATAGTTATTCTACTTCATAGGAAATTTCTCAATCTATTGACATCTAGTGCAATTGCTATATAATAGTTACCTCTGTCAGTTATATCGTGCTACCATCTTTATTACCAAATATGACCTTGGCATCTAAGGCAAAAATCCAGCTCTGATATTCCAAAAAAGAGAAGACATTTCATAAGAATTAATTGTACTTTAATTGGATCATATCTCTGTTACATAATCTATACTTGTATAGTTCATATTCTGAGTAATCATATGAATAACTGTAATAATTACAATGTCGCAAGGAATACAAGAGTAAACCTAAAGTAGCTTACATATCACAGATTTGCTTTGATTTGTACCTATATTTAATACAGCTAGACAAGGGCAGTCAAGATAATTTAAAAACAAATCAATCATTTAAAACAACAAAATGAAGGCAATACTTCTATTTATTTTTCTTGTGTTTACACAAATAATTTATCCACAAAGCTTTACTGAAGTTCCTCCCTTTCCTTCCTTGGAAGGTATGACGGAAAGTGCTGTTGCCTTTGCGGATGTAGATGGCGACAATGACCAAGATGTAATCATTATTGGGGAGAAGCCCAATAGCTTACAACCTAATGCATTAGAACCGTTTTCCAAACAGTATGTCAATGATGGAATGGGCAATTATACAGAAAAGACAAATACTCTGTTTGCAGACGTATCAAGAGGCTCCATTGCATTTGCAGATGTGGACGGAGACAACGATCAAGACGTAATTATCACAGGAGAGAATAAATCGTTTGAATTTATTACAAAACTATATACGAATGATGGAACAGGAGATTTTACTGAATTGATGGGCACCACTTTTTCTGGGGTTAGGTATAGTTCCATCGCTCTTGCAGATGTAGACGGTGATAACGACCCAGATGTCCTAATTACTGGAGAGAAAAACAATTCATTTGATCAAATTTCAAAACTATATATCAATGACGGACTAGGTAATTTTACCGAATTGACAGGCACCACATTCGATGGGGTATCCTTAGGTTCAGTTGCCTTTGCTGATGTGGATGGAGACAACGATCAAGATGTACTCATTACGGGTCAGCACTTTAATGCCGCCAGAAGAATTTCGAAAATATATACTAATGATGGACTGGGGAATTTTACCGAATTGACAGGTACTCCCTTCGATGGGGTAGCATATAGTTCTGTAGCTTTTGAGGATGTGGACGGAGACAACGATCAAGATGTACTCATCACTGGACTGAACATTTTAAATAGTCGAATTGCAAAATTATACACCAACGATGGATTAGGGAATTTCACTGAATTGACAAACAATACCTTTGCTGGTGTAGCGGATAGTTCAATTGCATTTTTTGATGTAAACAATGACAATGACCAAGATGTGATTATTGTAGGTATGAATAACGAAAATGAAGTTATTGCGAAACTATATACTAATGACGGGTTGGGGAACTTTGTTGAAATGATGAATACATCATTCACAGGCGTTAAAAACGGTTCCATTACTGTTACTGACGTAGATGGTGACAACGACCTAGATGTCATCATTACAGGACAAAACATTACACAGGAGCCGATTGCAGATCTCTTCACCAACGACGGTTTTGGGAACTTTACTGAATTACAAATGATTGGCACAGGCACTTCATTCAATGGCGTAAAATTTAGTGCTGTAGCTTTTACTGATGTGGACGGCGACAACGATCAAGATGTACTGATTACTGGACAAAACAATTCTCGAGAATTGATTTCAGAATTATACTTCAATGACGGATTAGGGAATTTTACTCAATCAACAAATACACCATTCGATGGTGTAGCGATTAGTTCTATTGGAATTGCTGATGTAGACAATGATAGCGATCAGGATTTGCTCATTACTGGGGAGAAAAACAATTCATTTGAGAAGATTTCAAAACTATACATCAATGATGGTCTGGGGAATTTTACCGAATTGAGAGGCACACCTTTCGATGGAGTGTCAGCAAGTTCTGTAGCTTTTGCTGATGTGGATGGCGATAACGATCATGATGTGCTCATTACAGGCGCTAAATCAGGAGGCCGAATTGCGACACTTTATACCAATGATGGATTAGGAAATTTTACCGAAATATTGGGCACACCTTTCGATGGTGTAGAATTTGGTTCTATAGCCTTTTCCGATATAGACGGTGATAACGACCAAGATGTGCTCATTACTGGCGAAAATTCAAGAGAACGAATTGCAAAACTTTACACCAACGATGGATTAGGGAACTTTATCGAAATATTTGATGCGCCATTCGAAGGTGTAGCAGTTAGCTCCATAGCCTTTGCTGATGTAGATGGCGACAACCATCAGGATGTGCTTATAACTGGCCTTAAGGACTCATCTAGTGATGAGCCAATTGCTACACTATATACCAACGATGGGTTTGGAAATTTTACTGAAATGGCTGGCACAACTTTTCAAGGCGTATGGTATAGTTCCATTGCATTTAGGGATGTGGATGGTGATAATGACCAAGATGTTCTTATTACTGGGCTTAACAATTCAGAAGAACCTATTTCTAAACTGTACATCAATGATGGGTTTGGAAATTTTGCAGAATTGATAGGTACTCCGTTTGACAATGTGGAAGTTGGTTCTATAGGATTTGCAGATGTGGATGGCGACAACGACCAAGATGTACTGATTACTGGGCTTAACAGTTTTGGCAGGCGAATTGCAAAACTTTACACCAACGATGGGATAGTTTCATCAATTGATAATGTTGACAGTGACATTAATCTTGATGTAATAGTTTTTCCAAATCCTTCTCAATCTTCTACTATTTATTTAAAATACAACTCAACAAAAACAAGTGAGATTGATGTAAAAATATACAATACTCATGGTGTCTTACTAAGTCAGCAAGAGGAATTTGCCTCAGTTGGTCAACAGATTTTTTCTATTGACATTAAATCATTGGCTAAGGGTAATTACTTTATGGAATTAGACAATGGCAACAGCAAAGAGGTTGCTCAGTTTATTGTTAAGTAGAATGAATGTATTCGAAAAAGTTAGTATAAAATCCAATTATCTTCGACGATGCAAGTCACGGGAATATTTTATTGGTTTGATATGATTCAGTTCTGATCAGCAAATAGAAATAAAGCAAAAGCCTTCAGTGAAAACTGAAGGCTTTTGTATCTTTTAATTATATACTTCAAAAGTCTGCACTTACCAAATGAGTGGACTAATGCACTCCATGCATCAATTTTTTTAGAATTGGGTTCAATGCCATTACTAATAATCCAGCTGCAATAGGCACTACGGTAAATATGCCAAAGAAGGTTGCCAAAGAGTACTGCTCAGTAATCTGGTCTATCATACCTCCAAGCGTATGTGCCAATTTATTACCTATCGCAATTGCTAAATACCAGATGCCAAACATAAAGGCTATCATTCTAGTAGGTACTAATTTACTCAAGTAAGACAACCCTACTGGAGATAAGCATAGCTCGCCAAGGGTATGAAATAGATAAGCCCACACTAACCACATCATACTCACTGAGGCCGTCTTAGCTCCTTGTGCTATAGACATAGACCCCATAACTAAGAAGGCGAATCCTATACCTAATAAAATCAATCCAAATCCATATTTGAATGCAGCACTTGGGTTGTATTTGCTTTCCCACCACCTAGAAAACAATGGCGCGAACATGATAATAAATAGTGAATTAAGGATAGCAAACCACGTTGCTGGCACCTCAGTTCCAGTTTGGCTAAACTCACTGTACAACTTATAACCAACTATCCCCCAGACAATCACAAAACTGAAGGCGAGAATTATATTAGATAAACTTATCTTCGAAAACGTATTTCTAAAGAGACGTCCAAGGACCCAGGTTATAATTAAGAGAGGCACTACAGTCACTAGTAGATCTATGACCTTAAACATAGTCGCTGAATTTCCTGTGAGTGCTCGTTGTGTGTAGTCAGCTGCGAAGATTGGCATGGTTCCCGCGGCTTGCTCAAAGGCTGCCCAGAAGAATACCGTAAAGAATGCAAAAATGGCAACTGCAATCAACTTATCCCTGACGATAGGTGTATATCTTGTAAATCGCATAAGCAGCACTACAAAGAAAAATACGAGTGCAGTTAATATTGTCACATTAGCGGCTGTCCCATGAGTACCTCCCGGCAGCAACTCATGACCCCCTATTTCATAGAGTGGATCATTAAAAATCCAAATGATAGATAAGATTGCAAATATGGCAATCAAAATCTTATCTAAGACTGTAAATGGATTCAATTTATCTCCTTCAGGGACAATGATATCTTCTGCTTTCTTCGCCTTTGGCTTTGCGCCTATGTCGCCGAAAATCGGCTGCGCAAACCAGAATTGCAGCATGCCCAAAAACATGAATATACCTGCCAAACCAAAGCCCCAACTCCAACTTACTTTTTCTCCAAGGTATCCACATAACATGATACCTAAAAAAGCACCTGCATTTACCCCCATATAGAATATCGTATAGGCGCCATCTTTTTTCTCAGGATGACCATCATATAACTTAGAAATGATAGATGTCATGTTAGGCTTGAAGAAGCCATTACCTAGTATCAATAGAGCTATTCCAATATATAAAGTCATTGGTGTCTCCAAAGCCATAGACGCATGGCCTAAGGTCATCAAAAGGGCTCCAATTCCTACTGCATTCCTATACCCTATTTTATTATCGGCCAACCAACCTCCGGCAATTGGCGTTAGATATACCGCTAAAGCGTATGTGCCTAATAATGACAATGCTGCTGATCGCTCCCATCCCCAACCTGGATTATCGCCAGTCAAATCGCCAATGAGAAAAATGACCAATAAGGCTCTCATGCCATAGTAGGAAAATCTCTCCCACATTTCCGTAAAGAAGAGTACAAATAATTGGGATGGATGTCCTAATACTTCTGGTTTTATTTCTATGTTATGTGAAGCCATAATTGCTTTGTTTCTGTTTTAAGTTTTAAGGTATAAATTAGGATTAGGCTAGCTCAAATCCTTCCGCCTCATCATTATCATCTAACACTATATCTTCAGCACCATGCGTTAATCGTTTTAAAGGTTTGAGCATGAGTAGAACAAGAATGCCGACAGCTACTGTCACAATAAAAATTCCAGTAAAAACAGCTTTTTCTCCTGCACCTTCAGCACTTGCACCAATCAGACCAGCAATCTTATTTCCAAATCCAGTTGCTGCAAAATAAGCGCCCATCATTAATGATGCATACTTCACTGGTGCCAATTTGGTTATGAACGACAAGGCCACAGGAGATGCACAAAGCTCACCTATTGTATGGAACAAATATGCCAGCACCAACCAATACATAGCAGAAGATCCTGTCGCTTCAAACTCTTGGGAGGCAAATCTCATAAACAAAAATCCTATTCCCATAATAATCGTGCCTATGGCCATTTTAAATAAGGAAGAGCCTTCTTTACCTTTCTTCTTCCAATTATACCAAAAGGCAGCAATAGCAGTACCAAATAGTATTATAAAACCAGCATTGATAGATTGGAACCAGGATGCAGGTACTTCAAATCCTCCAAGCATCCTGTCCGTTTTGTTATTAGCATAGAGATTCATTAATCCTCCAGCTTGCTCAAAAGCACCCCAGAACACTATGATGATAAGGAAAGAAAGAAGCATCACGATCATCCTATCCTTTTCCACTCTATTTAGAGGTCTTTTGGCATGTTCGTTATCAGGGCTTTCCTTCGAACCTATAAATTCACCAACTCCATGCAAATATTTCTGACCCCACATATATACTAGAAGACCTAGAGCCATGCCTATACCAGCTAATCCAAACCCATAATGCCATCCAATCTTTTCTCCAACATAACCTACAATGAGACTAGATAAGAATGCCCCTATGTTAATGCCTATATAAAAAATTGTAAACCCTTTATCTCTTCTATCATCGCCTTGCCTATATAGACCTCCGACCATTGTGGAAATATTGGGTTTGAGCAAACCAACACCAATAATAATTAATCCCAATCCCGTATAAAATGCCCAATCTTGAGTTATCGCTAATACACTATGTCCAAGGACTAGTATAATACCTCCCAACAAGACTGCTTTTTTCTGTCCAAGCAATTTATCGGCAATTAATCCACCAGGAATAGACATGACATAAACCAACATAGTATAAGTACCATATAAGGATAATGCCTCTGCACTTGTCCAACCCAATCCAGGATTTTGATCTAACGTTTTAGCTGTAATATAAAGGACCAGAATGGCTCTCATACCATAGTAGGAGAATCGCTCCCACATCTCTGTAAAAAATAAAACATAGAGTCCTACTGGATGTCCAAATAGCTGTGGCTGATTGTCTAAATCCATTGCTCCTGTATCTAGGGGTTTTGACATATTTTTTAGATTCGATTAGTCTTCTAAAATAGAGAAATCAAAGAAAGAAGTAGTCTAATTTTCCGCTAATTTTCGAGTATGTAATATTCTGGTGAAGAATACGGCGGAATAAGATGTAAAATAGACAGAATACATAGTCGCTAATCCGGACATAGTTGGTTAATACATTCGAAAATCCTAGCCTTAGATAATACTTGTTCTATCCGAACCTTTGTTTGCGACTATGTATTACTGGCATTTATGAGACTTAATAATTCTAATTTAGGATTTTATATCCTAACAAATGATGGTATTTATCATATGGAAATTTGTCCTATGTGTAATACAATCTACTGAACTTATCTATTTATTAAATAAAATCTAATGTCTGACACTTATTATGCGAAATATTATATAGAATTCTTTATCTTAAAGATGCATTAGAAATTATCAAATAGTAGTTTCCAACGATATCAATCTATTAACGCATGGGGTAGATGACTATTCTCATATTTCGTATTCTTCACACCACTGAGAATGGCTTTGACTGATCCGATTGTAATCGGAGATTCTATCATCACTGGAATATGATTGTCGTCTACAGATACCCATATATCCATTACATCACCTTCAGAAAAAACATAACCATCTATAAGTGCAGGTTGCAGATGGTAGGTCTTCATCTTTCCTATACCCTTAATCTTCTTTGTCTTAATGCCATTGAACTTAACATCAATTTCAAAAAATTCTTTATCAAAAAATATATCGACGGGTATCTGCTCACCGCCAGAAAACGAGTCTAACCTCTGAGATCTTATATTATAAATTGCAGACACCATATCGTGTACCTTATCATCCACCTCAAATTCAAACTTTACAGCTGATTGGCGACTCTTCCCAAAGTATTCTTCTAGCTTTCCATTCTGCTGATCAAACCAAATACTATCAAAACGTTGGTAATTTCCCTCATGGACATCTCGTTTAAAATGAAAAGGAAAAAGGGTATTCTTGTCCACTTCACTCTTATAGCAATCTCTTACTTTAAATATATTGTCATAGGACGAAAAGGTGCGACCTACTACATCCAATTCTATATGATTTTCGTGTTCAGCAATTTCAAATTTTACCTCTCCTGCAGGAACCCATATAAAACCCCAATTATAATAGATTATATAAGTTAAGATCTCTCCATCCTGAAAGGGTCTCTCTGAAAAATCTTTATTTGTCTGAGCTATAGCCAATTCACCACCAAGGATGATAGCCATGCCTACTGTTATTAATCTTAATATTCGCATTCAGGCTTTTTTCTTTTTCAGTTTGAGTAGAAACGCTAGTCCGCATAACGCTGGCAAAAGAAGGTTTATTACCCAAATAAGCAAGGAAGCTGTTATAATCTCTAAAGTTCCATAGCCCAAAATCGAAAATACACCCGCCGCCGCTCCAGTCCTCGCAAAAATTTTGGCGATTGAAGGGACAGGCAATAACGATTGGATAAGAAAGACTAGACTTATTGAGGTAACCAACTCTAATAAAGATAGGTGCACACCTATAATTGAAAGCACAATCCCATATTGTGTCAAATAAACCGTATAGCGTAGACAAGCGTACAGTAAAATCAACAACTGCGATTGATCACTAAATGCCACTTCAAATTCATTGCTAGTTAGATCTAGTCTCAATTTTTGTTTCCAGTAAAAAGGCAGCAATTTATTAATCCAAGGTAGTACTCTGTCTAACTTTATAAAGGAGATTAACATAACCGCCAGTATGATTATGCACAAAGTCAGAAAAAAATAAGAATCAATGCCGATAGATGAAACCAAATGACCATTCATACTCAGATACAAAAAAGAAAGAATTCCAGAGGAATAAGTGATAACCGACTGAGCCAAGCTGCATCTAAATGTTGCGATACCTGACCACATTCGCTGGGCATCAGTTATATAAAGCATGCGACCAATGTACTCTCCCATTCTTGCGGGAGTAATTAATCCAATTGCAACACCTACTAGTACCGATTTCATACTATAGCATATGCTTAGAGTTATTGGTTTAATTGCAGTATGCCACTTAAGTACTTCTAACCCCCAATTGATAAAACTCATAGCAATCACTACTCCCAAAATCAGAAGCTTATCAAAACCCCACTTCAATGACATAATCATACTGAGAAAATCATTCTCCCAGAAGAGCAACCATACTGTATAGCCCATAAGTGCAAGAGCTGTAAGTGTCTTCGCAATCCAAGACAGAGATGTGTTAGTCAGATTCACCAGTTCAAAAGTATCATGATTCTATTTCAAAATTTTATCACAGCAACATATCATAATAATTCTTAATTTGACAATCTAAAGGAAATAAGTATCAAACTCTCTAAAATTATCGGTGTAGATCCAGGAACTAACATTCTAGGATATGCTATTTTGGATTTGACAAAAGGTAGTCCGCGAGTACAGGACATAGGCACTCTAAAACTGACTCACTTACCTGATCACCAAACCAAGCTCAAAGAAATTTTTCTTCAGTTACAGGAGATCATAGAAACTTATCTTCCATCTTCGATGGCCATAGAATCTCCATTTTTTGGAAAGAATGTACAGTCTATGCTCAAATTGGGTAGAGCACAAGGTGTCGCCATGGCAGCAGCGATGACGATGGGAGTAGATATTACCGAATACTCGCCAAAGAAAATTAAACAATCAATCACTGGCAATGGCAATGCATCAAAGGAACAGCTGGCTGCGATGCTGAAGAATATGTTGGACTTTACTGTAAGCGAACATTATCTTGATGCAACAGATGCATTAGGTGTTGCCCTTTGTCACTATCATCAAATATCAAGAGGAGGTATAACAGTAGGTAAATCCAAGAATTGGAAAAATTTTATAAAAGAAAATCCTAGCAGAGTAAAAGGTTAAGAACTATACGATTGAAATGCTTCGGCAATTTGACTGGCAATAGAAGCCATATCCTCAGGAGAGATTTGAAGTTTAGGTCTAGTTATATCCATCTCAGATTCTTTTTTAAAGGGAATTAAATGGATATGGGCATGTGGAACTTCAGTACCAATAACCATAACCCCTACCCGCTTACACGCCACACTTGCATCTATCGCTTTTGCTACCTTCTTAGCAAATAGGTGCAACTGAGTAGTTACAGAATCATCAAGATCAAAAAGGTAATCTATTTCTGCCTTTGGAACGACTAGCGAATGGCCTTTGACAAGTGGATTGATATCAAGAAAAGCATAACAATGTTCGTTCTCTGCAATCTTATAACTCGGTATATCACCTGCAATTATTTTACTGAAGATGCTGGCCATATTACTTGATAAATATCTTTAGGACCTCAAATTCTATTTGACCTCCTGGTGTAGATATTTGCACTGATTCTCCAACTTTCTTTCCAAGCAAACCTTGTCCTATTGGTGAGTCTACAGATATTTTCTTGCTCTTAAGGTCAGCTTCTGCTTTAGACACCAATGTATATGTGATTTCTTTATTGACTTTTTTGTTAAGAAGCTTCACTGTGCTTAAGATAGTCACTTTAGAAGTATCTAATTGGGATTCATCCAATATCCTAGCATTAGCCATAATCTTGTCCATCTCACTTATCTTAGCTTCCAACATCCCTTGAGCATCTTTAGCAGCATCATATTCCGCATTCTCTGACAAATCGCCTTTTTCTCTTGCTTCAGCAATGGCCTTAGCGGCTTCCGCCCTTCCATTACTTTTAAGTTCTTCCAGCTCTTTCTTCAATTTGTCATACCCTTCCTTGGTCATGTAGTTATAACCCATAGAATAAGATTTAAATATAAATGGTGCTTATGTATCAAGCAAAAAACGTCCCCATCTGAGATGGAGACGTTAATTTATTTAACTTTAAAGTTACTACTTTCTGTAAGAAATCTTTGTATTAGGCCTAGAAAGCCAATCTGATAGAGAAATTATGAGTTCCTCTAAAAGGTGACGTTGCTCTATATGCATAATCAAGACCTATCTTACTATCACTTCCCTTTGCAAACGGAAGCTCTACCGAAGCACCTCCCCCAAAGCCAGTGTAGATATCTTCTTCATTAGCTTGTATAGCGCCTATCGGTTGTCTATAAGCAGCTCTAACAGCAAACTTATCAGCAAATAACACTTCTACTCCTCCACCGATTCTATCTCTTGAAAATGCATTAGATGTAAAGTTACCTATAGCTCTAACTATCAGATTTTGATTGCCCATGCCAGGACCAGCATCTTCACTTGTTCTCAACACATAAAAGTCATAACTCAACCCAATGTTAAGTACTGATGGTAATTCAAAGTCCTCAGATCGCTGAGATCCTGTCAATTCCACACCACCTTCTGCGGTAAAGGTAGTCGCTAGTCCTTGACCATTGAAACTCATTGTAGATCCTATATTCCTAAGCGAAATCCCCAGTCTAAAATTGTCTTCTGGTCCAGTCACATACTGCACACCTGCATCAATACCAAATCCTAAGGCACTAACATCAGACGTACTCTCCGATACCAATCTTACAAGTAATCCAACTGAAATTTTGTTATCATAGACATAAGAGTATCCCACTCCCAGATTAAAAAATGCTGGAGAAAATGTACCTCCTGTACCTTCTGGATCTGACGTAGTGGTTACTGGTATTTCTCCAAAGTCCATTGCCATCAAAGAGATTCCAAATGCACCTGATTCTCCAACCTTGTTGGCGAAACCTAGAGCATTGATACTGGTCTCTGAGCCTGAAAACAATCTCGTATTTGCTACCACCAATTCTCTGGAATTGATTCTGGCCAATCCTGCAATATTTAATCTCATTGCTTCTACTCCCATAATGGAAGCTGTATTTGTCGTATGCAATCCTGCACTTCTTGCCCAAGGGTTAAGTAAGAGCTCTGCAGCACCTGCCTCCCCCTGACGATCAGGGTTACCTGCTTGAAGTGATACTGCTCCTAAAAGCAAAGCACATACTACAGAATGAATTATATAATTGAGTTTCATAATTTCTTCTTTTATAAAATATACTTGTTAGCCATAATTAAATTAAAGTCCTGAAGGGTCAAATTTCCTATTGACACCAAACCACTTAATCGTTCTTTCCTCCATACCACTTCCATCCGCTCTCGGCGCTGCGATATGAATTAGGTAGACCCCACTGGCAATGGGTATACCTGCAGAATTTTCAAGATTCCACTGAATTGACGGATTAGTCTGAGTGAATTCAACACCTGGATTAGACCCTGGTCTTCTCTGTGGCGTCTCATCTCTATTGAACTGTTGAATAAACTTCCCATCCAAAGAAAATATCGTTACGACTGCTCTATCGGGTACGTTAGTTATTTTCACAATTCTCTCAAACTGATCTCTCTCATAAGCAGAGAATGCATAGTATGGATTAGGCACTACATTTACATTTGCCAAAGCACCTTCATAATCATCTTGCGTTAATGGCGTAGATTCTGCTCCATCTATTCTAAACTGATATAGAGGGAAGCCACCTTGCTCTCCATCTACAACCAAACATCTTGAGCCATCAGGGAAATCAAGATCTAATTCAGTTTGTAAGTTATATGGCTTATCTACTCTAAGTCTCATTATAACATCTGATGGTACAACACCATTTTCATAGCTTAAGATAGATGTGCCAGTTTCCATCATACTCAATGAGGTCCATGTTATAGTTGGGAGCATCTTACCTTTCGCAAAGAAAGGAATTGCCTCTGTTCTAAACAGATTTCCAAAATCTGCACATCCGTCATATTCATCTCTAGTGACATAGATATAGTGATGCCCACCTGCAAACGCAATGCTCAATGGGTTACCACCTGGAGCACCTCCACCTGTAAGTAAGTCATCTGTTGGATTATAAAGCATATCTGTACCAACATTAAATCTGTCTGGATCTACACCAAATATTGGTTCCATGGCTATGGAGTCAAAACCAATTTGAGCGGCATTCAAAGAATACTCTGCATTGAAAGCTGAATTTTCTCCAAAGAAAATATTTAGACGCTGACCAGTTTCTACATCAATTGCATATCCTGGAAACCAACTATATCCAGTATTACCCAGATCTGTAGGTAACTCATCAGATCTATTCGCGAAGTTTTCAATGTAATTAGAACTATTAATATCAGTCGGGTCCATCCCTACAGCTGGTAATCCATCCTGGTTAACTGATGGCGAAGTTTTCAAATCCAAATTCCTTAATTCAGTATTATATGGTGCTCCTTGCCTTCCTGTTTCTAATACGATGCATCTCGACCATTTACTTTTATCATTAGTCATCACGATATCAACATTATTAAGGAACCTTATAATATTTCTACCTGGAGGTCTGGTACTGTTGTGATTTCTATTCTCAGTCCAAGCGGGTGTGATATATGGTACACCTGTAGACTTAGGAGCCACAGAAGTCAACATATACGGATACCATAATCCATCGCCAAAAGTCGAAAAGTTCGATTCTGGATCAGCATTAAATGCTGTTGCATCCGGATCTGGACCATCTGTCAATACAAAATCAAACACTGATCTAAGAAATCCTGTAATTCCTTGACCAGTTCCAATATTTGACAAATTATCTCTTACCGCAGAGAACCATTGAATCGCTTCATCTGAGGTATATTCTGTAGTGGCAGACACAGCACCATTATTATCACCCAAGTCCCCAACGTTGTCTACTTGCTGTAAATCTATAGAGATACCAAAAGCTGGTATTAGTTGCTCATTGACGATATCTAAACTTTGGTCAGACTCAAATACTTCTCCAGTATTGACCTCAGTAACTCTCCATGTGGCACCATCTTCAATACTACATATAGAAGAATTATTATGAGTACCTAAAATTTCTAATTGGAACAATCCATCTCTTACAGATAGAGGATCATAGATTTTTATATCAATTGGCCCTTGTCCACGTTCATAAACTACTTCTCCATTGAACTCTCCATCCAATATTTGATCGTGAGTACCCGCTATCATCTCAAGATTTGAGCCTCCAGAACCAACGCCTCTTAATCTTGTAATTTGAACACCATCTCCATACTGCGCATTCAGATTTTCATAGACGATTGGTCTTGGTACACCAGTATAAACTCTCACATTTCTCCTTCCTTCAAGATATGGTCTGGGCTGAGTCGTTCTCCATTCTTGTGGATTGAAAGGCAAGAACTCATTATGTGCATAAGCCACAGCCATAAAGTAATATTCTGTATGATTAACAAGACGAGAATCTCCAGAAGCAAAAGCATCTGATTCTATTCTGAATGTGTTTATGATACCTTGATCTTGACCAACAATCTCCCGAGTTGGGATCCATATAGGTTCAGTGTTTCCGTTATTAGGTGCCAATGGATCTGATTCATTTGCCCAGTTATATATCTCAGTCACTCCATTCTTAATATCAGCCTGAGCTACTAATCTTGAATCATCTATGTTACCCAACTGCTGTGGTGATACATCTGGTCTCGCCAACTGCCATATTTGATATCCTTCAAATCTGTATAACTTATCTTCATCAGCTACATTACTTGGCGCTCTTACATCTACCTCTGTATAACTCAGATTAAAATTGTTAGAATCCGAATCATTATTAAGTGCCAAAACAAGCTCTCTGTCAAGTTCTACTATGCTCACTGTTGGCGCATCTGGTCCGTCAGTGATATCAAAGCAGCTATCAAATAGATTTTGAGCTACATCATCTGCCGTAAGAAGTCTAGTAATATCAGGACAAGGGTAATCCAAATCTGGCACCCAAACAGCTCCTACTATAAGCTCATTAACAACATTTGGTGTCAAAAGGAAAGGCCCAGAGGCTTGTACCGTTCTATTATCTCCTGGTGGCAATTCTTCAGAACACATGGACCAGCCATTAGGGTCATTAGGCTCATCTGGCCATTGGAATCTTGTAAAGTCCATGCTATTAGGGTTAAATCCAGTACCTCCTTGTGTAAGGAAATCTCCATTCAACCATCTTCCTTCAAGGTAGGTATAATATTGCTCTGCAATATTAGGGTCAACAGTAGCTGGATCAGGGTTACCAACAGCTGGATTCTGGAATGCGATAAAAGATGACATCCCTAATTCAAAACCAAAATCAGCTACTTCTCCAGATGCTAATTCTGGATCTCTGATGAATATTCTATCTCCTACTGAAAGTACATTTGGATTGAATGCATCAGCAATAGAGACAAAATGCAATTCACATCCTGTTTCAGTGCTATCCTGACAGATCACCTTAGGTGCAATAGGTCCTCTAAAGTAATCTGTACCAATAATTGGTACATTCTCTCCATAAGTAGGTACACCTTGTGCACAATCTGTTGTAGATCCAGTGCCATCAAGCGCATCTGAGTTATAAGTATACGCCAAACTTCTACCAACATCACATCCAACATAATCATCCTCAAAACATCCCAAATCGGGATCTACCCACATAGCGAAATACATTTGTCTAATATCCTCCTTCGCTCTATTTATGAGTTTGTGTCTCATAAAGGTCATGTCATTAATCTCATCATTGGTCGCATAAGCAAATGATTGTACTTGCACTTCCATATTGATGATATCTCCTCTGGACTCTAAGTGGTCATTACCTGCATCGTTAAAGATCCAAAAGAACATTTCATCAGGAACCAATTCTAAGGCCTGCGCTCTATTAGCTGGCTCACAACCTCTGATATCTATAACAGGAAAATCTCCATTTTCTGGATTATATATCCCATCATCATTCTCATCCCAGAATGCTCCTAATCCTCCTTCTGCATTCGGTAAAGGAAATCCAAATTCTTCTTCGAAGAATACGTTGCCTTGCCCCGGCCAGAATCTGATATCAGTAGTTACTGAGTCAATAGTAAAATCAGTCTCGTTTTCTCTAGCGAATTCAAAAGCTCTAACTGCTCTCCTGATATTCTGACCATCTACTCTAAAGAATTCATCCCATTCAAGACATTCTGTAGATTGTATTTGACCTGTCTCGCTATCAAGTGGACCAGGATAATAATCTGAGTTACCATTATTTGGATAAGTTGACGCTGCTAACTTTAGGTTACCATTAGGATCAAATCCTCCTAACCATACTCCACCAGCAAATAATGAAGATACTTCTTGAATTCCTGAACCAACTGGTGGCTTAGGCACGATGTATCTACCATTTCCTCTATCCCACCAGATATCTCCACTCGTCCATAATCTGGCACGGACATTATTGATCTCCATATCAGTGGACTCGTTTCCTTGTACGCAGTCGATTCTTAGTTCGAGAAATTCGTTTTTATTGTCTTTTGGCTTTTGACCAACATTAGGTTCGTGAGCTGCCACATCCACCACGATTCCAAAAGCTAAGAAGCAAATAAGAAATAGGTTTAAAAAATTTTTCATTTTACTTTTTTTCATGATTTAGAATAGTTATTCAATTGCCAATTCTAGAAATTGACAATTGCTCCTAAGAAAATCTGACGTGGTGGTGCATAATTGTCAGGAGCTAATATTCTCCATGCAAATGCTGATAAATAATTTTCTTCTGTAAATCCATTGGAGACAGCAGAATTTAAGGCTGCCTCACCTAGTCCTGTACTCAACCAACCAGAATCATCAGGTGATTGCGTGAATGGGTATACACCCACTATATTATCTAGATCGAATAAATTCTGTATTCTTAAGTATACATTGACAAACAACTTTCTCTTAGACTCTTCTGACAAACTGAAGTTAAAAGTCTTGTCTAATTGTAAATCTGCTCGGAATACCCAAGGCAACCTTGTTTCATTTATGGCTTCAATAATTGCTGCTCCTGTTGGAGAACTTACTGTATTGAATGTCGTGAATGGTCTTCCTGATATAGCATTGATAAGTAGATTGGCGCCAAAATTCTCTAAGAAGTTAACTCCTCCCAGAGAAGGGCCTTGACCTGATCCAAATCTGTAGTCTCCAATTATCGTCAAACTGTGTCTTTCATCGTTGGTCAATGGAAGCAATGATCTAATATTTCTGTTCTGATTAATCCCAGCTGCTGAGTTAGCACCCGATCCTGTCCCATTTGCAAATTGAAGTGCATAGGTTACGTTCAGTTGGAAATTTTTAGTTCGTCGCAAGTCATAATTAAATGCTAATCCTCTAATGGTTCCAAAATCAATATTAGAGAATGTTTCATAAGAAGAAATTACTGGAACAAAAGTGAAGGTTCTTCTTTGAATTAAATCTCTCAGCTCTTTGTAATAAGCTGATATCTTGATAGCGGAAGAAGAAGATATTTTTTGTTGGAATCCTACTTCGTAGTCTATCGTTCTTTCCGGTCTTAAATCCGGATTCTGTGCTGGACTGAATCTTCCAGAGTTTTCAAAAAACAGATAATCTAAAGGCGTCGCACTTGATGACCCTGGACTTGGTCTTTGAACTAATATATCATAGTGTGCAAAGAAACCAGCATCGTCGTTTATCGGAAAACTGAATGCCAATCTTGGCATAACATTTAACTGAGGATCATAATCCTGAAAAGCGATGTTTGGATCAAATCTATCTACGGTAACATTGCCATTTTCATCTACAGTTCTTTCAAAAAACTGAGGACTTCTTCTTAGCTCTTCATCCTCTATGAATGATGGGAATACAAGACCCCCACCAAATAGTAGATTACCTTCTGTAGCTGTCCCACTAGGCGTAAACCACTGCTCTCCTTGTCTATATCCGACTATCCTATCTCCACCATCTTCAGATACATACACCTTATAATCTCCTTGAACAGACTCTGGTCTTGTCTGGTCAGAGTTTCTGGCAAAGAATTGGTCCGCAGACTCTATCTCAGTAAATGCGAATGGATCTCTGAGCACTTGAGTATTAGCATCATAATAATCTAATCTGACACCCAATCTGAAAATAATGTCTTTGAATGTGAATTTATCTTGAATAAATCCTGCGATATAATTAGGATTAAATGGTGCTACATTAAATGTTCTTCTTCCGTTCTCATCAGTTTGCCCGAAAAAATCATCAAAAGTATTACTAGTAGGTACTTTAGTTCTTCCCAAATAATCATAACCAGTATAACTTAAACCTAAGTTATTTTCTTGCAATAGCTCAAGTGGTGAGAATAAGGATAAATCTAACTCGCTTGGATCTATGGCATCTATATTAATAAAGTCGATGATAGATGCATCTACACTAGGTAAGTTTCTAACCTCTCTGAAAAATTTGCTATCAGGAAACTCATCTGCTTGATTATTAGGCGCGTATAGATCGAGTGTCTGTCCAGAAACAGGATCAAGAAATTGTCCAATAACTTCATCTGTATTAACACCATTTTGCAGGTGCCTATTGGCCGTGGATCTCATTAACTCCCATATCCCACGAGGATTTATTGTCCAATCTCTAAGTACTCTTTGCTCATAAGTAAATCCAAACTGAATACTATGCTTTGACGCAGATGTTCCACCTGGAAATAAATCAAATCCACTGTTTACATTTAATGTATATCTATCTTCTTCGGATTTACTTATTACATTATGGACATTACCTACATTAGTAAACAAGTTGAAAACATTGCTTTGAACTTGATCTCTAAATCCATTTCTTGAATTGAAATTTGGTGCGGAAAGGGTTCTGTTAATTGTTTCATCTCTTATAAATTCTCCTTCAACTTCTGTTAATCCTTGAAAAGCAAATGGAAAGGGACCAACATTAACTATTTGTCCTTCCCAATCAGGATCAGTTAAAGGACTGGTAGCTGCTACGAAGTCTCTTTCTTGAACACCGTAGTACCCATAGTTAAATAAATTTTGTCCATGCTGGAAATCCTCTTGAGATGTTCTTCCTTTTTCATATCCAAACTGAATAGAATAAGATGCATTTCTAATAAGCGATATTGATTCATCATCACTACTGGCGCCTTGTCTTCCTAATTTATGTCTAAATCTTACATTACCTCTATATCCATCTCTTAATGCAAAAGGGTTATTGACCCAATTTAAGAATGCAACTGCACGACCTCCTGAATCAAACCTATTCTTAGAATCAAAATAAGTAGCCGATACTGTCAAATCAATATTGTCAGAAATTCGTGCATCCAGCTTTGCACTGAAATTGAAATCTCTATCTCTTTGGTTAGGTCTTGCGGCAATAGGGTCTCCTATATCCTCAGAAGTAAGAAACTGAGCTGTAGGGAATGGTGTACCTTCAATAAATGAAATTGGATTTTCTTCTAACCTACGAATGACTTCTTCGGGTGCTCTAAAAACACCAACTGCGGATGGGTTATCTTCTTCTATACTTCTATACTGGCCAAATAATCTAAATCCAAGAACAGACTGTTGAGAGCCATCTTCCAATGTTCGCTTAATTATCGGACCACTCACATTAGCATTGAGAAGGTTGTATCCAAAAGCATCTAAGAATTCACTAGTCTCTGCTTCTATACCTCCACTATACTTAGCAGAAGGACCTTTAGTCGTCAATGAGATAACTCCTCCAATAACATCACCATATCTGGCTTCTATACCTCCAGTGATTACCTGCAACTGTTCAATTTCAGCTTGTGGTAATAGATTAGCGGCATTGGTCGCATTGACTCTCACTCCATCTATATAGTAGAAGGTCGCATCATTCCTAGAACCTCTAATTGAGATACCACCTCCTTGGTCTACAGATACTCCAGCCGTTGTCGCCGCTATAGCACTAATGGCCTTTGTTGGCAGAGCTTGTATATTTTCTGCAGTCAGTGTACTTCCAGATGTGGTATTGTCGATTTCTATCAGGGGTACCTTATATCCGACAACTACAACCTCATCAAGAATTTGACTTTCTTCTGTCATTAAAAAGTTCAATGGTGTCACTTTTCCTTCTTTGACCACCACACCTGTGATTCGTTGTGTCTGAAGGCCGATATAACTGACCTCCACATCATAGTTACCAGGGTCTATGTCGGAGAAAAAGTAATTTCCATCCAAATCCGTCTCCGTACCACTTAATAAAACACCACCTTTATACAAAGCTACAGTACCAAAAAGTACCGGCTCTCCATTAGTGGTATCTGTGACTTTTCCTTGCAACTGTGTTTGTCCTAACACTATAGTAGACAAGAAAATACACAATACGGAAAGAGTAATATGTTTTTTCATTCCTTAACTTTTGATTCTCAATAAATTAGGCTATGACTTAACCTAGCCCACAATGTTAATGATATTTTAAATTCTCACATAATTAAATCAATTCGAAGTCTCATCTTAGACATTATACAACTAAGCGAGTCTTTTTATCTTATCCACCAGTACCATGGCAATTTTAAGCAGTGACTCTTGAGTCCATCCAGCTACATGAGGGCTCAAAATAACGTTGTCCATAGCAAATAACCGATCAAATAGTTGATGTTGGTCTTGTGTATAAGTCTGTGGTTTTTCGTTGGAAAAGACATCTAGGCAGGCGCCAGAAACGTGATTGGATTCCATCGCCTCAATCAATGCTTTAGTATCAATGACATCCCCTCTGGATGTATTAACAATGATGACACCTTTCTTGCATTGTGCCAGAAAACGTGCATCTATCATCTGTTTTGTTTCCTCTGTAAGTTGGACATGCAAACTGATGATATCTGCTCTTTTCCTAATTTGATCGATGGTAACTGACTCAAAGGTGCGCAGACCTTTTGGTATATTCAATAGATAAGGGTCATTATATATAAGGTCAAGTGTCCATGATGACAATTTAGATGCAAATGCCTGCCCAGTATTGCCAAAACCAATCAATCCTATAGTCTTTCCTTCCAATTCGAATCCTCTGCAAGACTCCCGATTCCATTTCTTCTCCCTGACACTTCGATCACACTGTCCTAACTTATTAGCTAAACTGAGAAGCATACCAAGTGCATGTTCTGCCACAGCATTCCGATTGCCCTCTGGGGCACTAAATACGGCGACATCATGTGCTGCAGCAGCTGGTAGATCGATAATATCTAAGCCAGACCCTAATCTTGCGATAAACTTCAGTCGCTTAGCCATCTGTATACGATGAGCTGTCATTTTGGTTCTGGTATTGATCACTATACCATATAGTGATGGCAGAATCTCATCCAAGTCTGAGGGATGAAGGTCAGGTTGGTATTCGACTTCTAGCCCGATGGATTGTAATCCTGTTAACAAAGAGGGATGGACATAATTGGTTACGAGCACTTTATTCATGAGGTAAAGTTACAGTGGATGACCTATAGATTGTTGCATTCTGTAATGGTATATGATACCAGCTAGTTAAACACCTCTTAATCGTTTGCTGTAGTATAAGAAATAGATGACCTTTGCACTCATTTTGATGAGCTATAGCATATATTCTTAATATGAACAGAAAATTATTGATCGGCTTTTCCATTGGTTTATTGGTTGGCGTAGTGATCACTTCAATAAATATTACAGCAAGTAGTCATGAATCTAAGGCAGACTTAAGTTCTCTTCCACAGATTATAGAACCTGTTGTATTGGATAAGACCTTCCAATTTGCGGGAGAGATCATGCCAGATAATATAGATACAAGACAACGACTGGATAGAGAGTTGCTTGTCAATGCCTATTGGCAGTCTTCTACTCTTCTGAACATCAAAGCAGCTAATAGATACTTCCCTGTCATTGAAAGAATATTGGCTGAGGAAGGTGTACCAGACGATTTTAAGTACCTAGCAGTAGCTGAAAGTAATCTTAGAAATGTTGTTTCCTCTGCCAATGCTAAGGGCTTTTGGCAGATTAGGAAATTAGCAGCAAAAGAAATGGGATTAGAGGTCAATGATCAAGTAGATGAAAGGTATCACCTAGAAAAATCAACTAAAGCCGCTGCAGGATACCTCAAACAACTACATCGTCGGTTTGGCACATGGGTCAATGCTGCTGCTGCATACAATATGGGACCAACTAATCTGTCAAGGACGCTGAAAAAGCAAGGTGAAAACAACTATTATGACCTTAACTTAGGAGAAGAGACGGGTCGATATGTATTTAGATTAATTGCTATTAAGGAGATTCTTGGTCAGCCAGAGACCTTTGGATTTTACATACCTCCATCAGAGAAATACCCTCCTATAGAAAACTATTACAACGTCTCTGTAGAAGAATCCGTAGATAGCTGGAGTGAATTCGCGAAGCAACATGGCACTACTTACCGTATGCTAAAAATTTATAACCCTTGGCTAAGAGATACAGATCTCACCGTTATCAAAAATAAGTATACTGTCAGAATCCCTAGAAAATAGGAGACAGCTTCTAATTACAAGTGGAACCTGATGCTTCTTGTGGTGTCCTAAAGTCAACTAGTGATCTCTCGGAAGTTACCGCAGTAGAAGGATCACCGTCTGTAATGACAGTTATATTACCATTACCATCTGCGCAAGCCTCCAAAGTGGCCTGAGGTTCGGATCCTGAATCACTAGTAACACATACAACGCATTGTCCTGCTGGATCAACTAAAAAATCTGATCCACAAGCCACCACTCCTGATATAAGAGAGATAGCTATAAGTGGTCTTAAAAGGCTTTTTATAAGGCGTTTTCCAGAGTTTGAATTCATCATGAGTTGCATTTAAATTACATTATAGCTGTAAAAATAGTAAGTATGTTGCTTGCAGATGCTGCTTTTAACAGTCTAGTTCATAGAATGGTAACCAACCTAAAGATTAAAATGTCAGTACCTTTGCCACTTTAAACTGAGACTTTAAAACATGTCTAATACAAGTAAAAATTACTACGTAGCAATTATGGCAGGTGGCGTCGGTTCCAGATTCTGGCCTGCTAGTAGAGAATCGCTTCCTAAGCAATTCTTAGATATACTCGGCATAGGTAAATCATTGATAAGAATGACCTATGAGCGATTTGCTAAGATTATTCCACCAGAACAAATTCTGGTTGTGACCAATAAGAGATATGTCAATCTTGTTTCAGAACATCTGCCAGAATTACCAGCAAGAAATATCTTGGCAGAACCTTCACGTAACAATACAGGACCATGTGTTGCTTACACCGCGCTTAGATTGTATGCAGATAACCCCAATGCCACTTTTGTGGTCGCCCCCTCGGATCATGTCATTCTTAAGGAACAAACATTTATACAAAATATAGAAAAGGCCTTGGCATATGCCTCTGATAACGAAGTCATTGTAACGCTAGGCATAAAGCCTACAAGACCTGATACAGGATATGGCTATATTGAGTCAGATCAAAGTAGTGCCCTAGATGGTGTAGAAAAAGTAAAAAGTTTTAAGGAAAAGCCAGATACAGACACAGCACAACAATATCTGGATGATGGCAGCTACTATTGGAATGCTGGTATTTTTGTTTGGTCTTGCAAGACAATATTGTCTTCTTTCAAAGCCAATGCACCAGAGATTCATCGCATTCTTACAGAAGATATGTCCAAGTATGGAAGTACTAATGAGCAAGCATATATAGACAAGGTCTATCCTCAAACTCCCAGTATCTCTGTAGACTATGCGATTCTCGAAAATGCTCAGAATGTGTATACTATACCTGTAGACATAGGATGGAGTGACCTTGGCACTTGGAATGCCTTACATGCTTATATGGAAAAGGACGAGAGCGAATCCGTAATCGTTGGAGATAATACCCTGATGGTTAATTCAAAAAATTGCATGGTCCGATCAGATGCTCAGAAATTGGTTGTCATCAAGGATCTGGAAGAATATATTGTTATAGATGAAGCAGATGTACTCCTTATCTATCCAAAAAACAAAGAACAAGAAATCAAAGCCTTAAGAAAATCAATCAGTAATGATGATTTTCTATAAAACTGACTCGCTACAAAAAAATTAAACAAGGAAAGATTTCGTGAGCAGAAGGATAGCTATAGTCGCCAATACTACCTGGAACATCTATAATTTCAGGCTAAACATTATAGAAAAATTACTTGTAGAAAACTGGAACGTAACAGTTATTGCACCATTAGATGAGTATATTGAATATAAGGAGGTATACCCAACGGTCAAACATATATCCTTAAAACAACTTATCAGAGACGGGAGTAATCCCTTTAAAGACATGAAGCTCATCTTAGAATTAAAATCTATTTACAAAAAGATAAAGCCTGACGTCATTTTACATTACACCCATAAGCCAAATATCTTTGGTGCATTTGCCGTCAAATTATGGGGGGATAAAAATTTAAAATCTATTGCGGTCATAACCGGCTTAGGATATCCCTTTATAAATGGTGGTTTTTCTAGGTCAATAACAAGTTTATTGTACAAGTTTTCTGCTAGATGGCATAACGTGTTCATTTTCGAGAATGAGGATGATTTGGGCTTCTTTATTGATGAGAAAATCATAGAACCCAATCAAGGCTTTAGTGTCAATGGGTGTGGTGTAGATATTGAGAAATTTGCGCCTCATCCAAATGGGGTACCTAAGACAAAAAAAATATTTACGTTTATAGGAAGATTGTTGTATGACAAAGGAATCGAAGAGTTTGTCCAAGCAGCTCGACAAATAAAGTCACAGAATAGTCAAGCTGAATTCTGGATTGTTGGAGAATTAGACAGTTCTAATCCATCTATGATAAGAAAAGAGGAGTTACTGCGCTGGGTGGATTCTGAAGTTGTCATCTATCACGGGTTTGTCAAAGACATCAGGCCAATAATCGCTAAGTCAGATTGTATTGTACTACCTTCATACAGAGAGGGTATGCCTCGGACGGTATTAGAAGGCATGTCAATGGCTAAGCCTATCATTACTACCAATACACCAGGTTGCCGTCAGACTGTAGAACATGGCGTCTCAGGATATCTGGTAGAAGTAGGCAGTACTGAAGACCTGAGTCATAAAATGCTTAGTTTCATCAGACTATCTGATGATCAAATGCACAGCATGGGCGATGCTGGAAGACAAAGAGCAGCGTCTTTATTTAATTCTGACAAAATAGCGGATGACCTCTTTGATATTATCTCAATGAGTTAATCCTCATCTTTATTCAAAGTGAAAATTAGAATAACTTCAATGCAAGAATTGAAACTTTTAATTGTTATAGATAAGTAAAAAAGCAGAGAATAGTAATTCTAAGCCCTAGACCTGCGTTGAAAACATTTGTAAATTTATGCTTAGAAAAAAAATTAACATAGTGATTATGAGATTTATAACCCTTTCGCTTATCATTCTCTTATATGGATGTGGCGGAGATTCAGCTTCTCAGAGTCCTGCCGCACCAGCAGGAAAGACTAATACTACAGCAACTTCTAAAAAACCTTCTAAGACTTATCAGATTGTAGAAGGCTTTGCTTCTCCGGAAGCTATTAAAGCAACAGAAACACCTGTATATGGAAAAGGCAAGGCCAATTTCACTGTCAAGGTAAAAGGAGCAACTGCTGGACAGTCTGACCTTATAGGATTCTATGCTGAGCAAAACTACAAAGCAGATCAGGCACAGATAGATGCTAATGGCAATATCACCTTTACCTGTGCAAGTTGTCATGAAGGTCAATCAACTTACCCTCAAGGACTCTATTATGTAAAAATTGCCCAGGAAAAATATCTACAGATACTATTAGGAGAAGATCAGGAATTTGTACTGGAGACAACATTGGCCAACCCTGATGGTGATATGGTCGTCAAAGGAAGTGACGAAAATGAAGCTTTCTTCACCAATCTCAGATATGAAAAAAGCAATCAGCCTAAGTTTGCTGAACTGGGTGAAGCTATGAAAGCAGCCGGACCAGGCACAGCTGACTTCAATAGATTGAAGGCAGAGCAAAAAGCCCTTACAGATGCTCGGCTTAAGCACTTAGATGAAATATATGCCAAGTATCCTACAACGTTATTGACCAACTTTAAGCAAGCAGGACAAGAACCCGTACTGAGAGAAGACTTACCTGAAAACCTACAAGTCTATCAATATAGGCAAGACTTCTGGAACGATGTAGATTGGAGTGACAGACGATTACTCAGAACACCAGTGATTAATAATAAGCTTAAGAGATACTTCGAACAATTGACTCCTCAAAATCAGGATTCTATTTTTTCTAGTGCACATAGATTAGTGGACAAACTACTCATGTATCCTGAGTACTATAAGTTTATAGCAAATTGGGTGGTTAGAACATACGAGCCAACAAAGACGACACTTATGGATCCGGAATTTGTACATGTGAGAATGTTGCAGAGATATTTTACAAAAGAAAGAGCATTCTGGGAAGACCCACTTGTGGTCAATAGTCTACAGCAACGTGCTGGAGAAATGGCACAAAGTCTTATGGGTGATCCTGGACCGAACGTCATATCAAAGGACTTGTCGGGTAAAACCCACAGTCTTATGGACTCAAAGAAAGATTATATAATCGTCTATATGTTTGCTCCTAGTTGCGAGCACTGCCAAGAACAAACACCAAAACTCGTCAAGTGGTACAATGAGGGTGGTAAAGAATATGCGGATGTCTATGCCATCGCACTAGATTCTAACCTAGAAGATCCTAACGAATTGGCTAATTATATCAAGAAAACAAATATGCCATTTACCTGTGTTTGGGATCCAACCAACAGGTCTATTTATGCTAAATACTATGTGGACATCACTCCGGAGATTTATATATTAAATCCTGACAGAACAATCGTAGCCAAAAACTTGAAGGTATTCCAGATAGATACTATGATAGAACGTGACAGGGAAAAAAGAGGTCAATAAAAAGAATGACGTCAACCGAGTATGTGTTAGACAAAAACAACCAGTTGGTTGTTGTCTATCTAAGTCAATTCGGTTGTCTAGATTATACAGAAACAATACTAAAGGGGCTCCAGCATATGGACCCCTTTATTATTTGCTGCAAAGAGAATGAGAATCGATTCTCTCAATATGCTACTTACACCATCGATGCTCCAAAGAATAAGTTCACGATGGTTAGTCAGAGCCTAGGGTTCTCCAAGACCATCAGCCAAATAATGAATAGGCTACAATCCAAATTCAAAAACATAGAACTCCTCATCCCTGCTTTCCATCCGTGGAATAATTTCTTTCTCTCTTGGGCAAATAGCAATCTAGTCAACAGTTCATTGGTTATACATGATTTTTATACACATAAGGGAGAATCTTCTATGCTTATCGAAGCGCTGCAAAGAAAAGCTATGACAGCAGCAACTCGTGTTATATTCCTATCCAACTTTGTAAAGCAACAAGCCCTTAAAGCACTAGATACGCTTTCCACTGTGGTCATTATCCCCCACCCCATCATCGACGCTGGCGTCGAGAATACGCTTCCATATAATCCCTCACCGAACATTCTATTTCTAGGTCGGGTAGTCGAGTACAAAGGCATCAATCTACTGATAGAAGCCGTACAAGATATACCCATCAATAAGCTGACTATAGCGGGTAAACAGACAGGACTGAGAATAGACGGTTCTACAAAACTTAATATTATAGATAAGTATCTGTCAGCAGCGAAAATTGCAGCTTTGTTAGAGTCTCATGAGCTATTAGTACTTCCTTATCTGGAGGCGTCACAATCTGGGATTCTTACTTTGGGCATCTCAGCCAGAATGGTTATGCTTGTTAGTGCTGTTGGGGGATTGTCTGAGCAATTGGATAAGGATATGGCGGTGTGGGTGGAGCCAACAGTGCAATCAATAAGAGAAGGCCTTATAAGTCTCATGTCGAATGAAGAAACTTACTCAAAAGTGAAAACCAATATCAGTAAGCTGTCTGCGTAAAAATTTCATCTATTATAGCTATATAAATAATAGTTTATTTTGTGAATTGAAAGTTGATATCTACCTGAAGCAAATCATCATTATGAATAAAATTTATTTAATTGCATTGCTCATTTTTTTTGCAATTAATCTTGTTGTTCAGAGTGACGTATCCAAAAGGATTTAGCATGGTATAAGTTTAAGTACAAAGTTAGATACGGAAAATGGTTATGGCATGGGTGTCGGATATTATTTTCTGAAACCTATATTTAAAAAGAGCTTACTGAGTATAGATTTAAAACTCTATTCTACTCAATTCAATAGAGACTATGAAAATGTGATTA
>CAZMMQ010000036.1:0-35697 GCA_964567435.1 uncultured Saprospiraceae bacterium
TTGGCTCCTTCCCCAACTTCCCTCGCTTCCGTGTAGACGAAGAAGATAAGTGTGACCCAAATATTGTGAGTGCCTTTGGTGAGGTGGTCTATTATAGGCGTGATCTTATCACTTATCCTAATCCTGTTAGGGATAACCTCACTATAGAGTTGCCAGAGGGTGTAGGTGACGGTATGCTCTATGTGTTGGATATGCAAGGGCAGATGCTTCACTCACAAGAGGTGTCGGTACTGACAGGAAGTATGCAGTTATCTATGAGTCATATGACGGTGGGTATGTATGCTGTGGAGTATGTACCAAGGGATAATAAGGATCGGGTGGTGTATACGAGTCGGGTGACGAGGGTAGAGTAAAGGAAATGTGACAAGTGTCTCGTCGGGACTTTGTAGTCTCGACGAACGAAAGTAAATTGTGTAGCTCCGTTCGTCTGGACTTGTAGTCGCGATGCATTATGCTTGCATAGAATCCAGGCCTCTTAAATTACTATGCAGCGCAAGAGAAGGAGGGCTTTCCGAGATATCGGAAAAGGACGGATGAGTTGAAGAAAGAATCCTCTTGGCGGTATAAAAAATTAATAGATTTCTCCACTCCTTGCAGTCGGTCGAAAAGAAAAAAAGCTGGAGGACAAACGATCCCAACTCCGTTCGTCGCGACTTGTAGTCGCGATGCAATATGCTTGCACAGGATCAACCCCTCCTAAATTACTATGCACCCAAGAGAAGGTGGGCTTTCCGAGAGATCGGAAAGGTCGGATGAGTTGAAGAAAAGAATATTCTTTGCGCAATAAAATTTAATAGATTTCTCCACTCCTTGCAGTCGGTCGAAAAGAAAAAAAGGTGAGGAATAAAAGCGATCCCAACCCCTCATCTATTTCCAGATACATATCCGTTACAACTTCCTTCTCTTCCCAAGAGAAGGTGGGCTTTCTGAGATATCGGAAAGGTCGGATGAGTTGAAAAAAGCAATCATATTTGCCATGCAAAAGAAAGGTCAGATGAGTTAGAAAAAGATGCAACTAAACAATAAGAGCTCCCACACGGTTACTATTCTTATCTACTAATTATATAAATTGAAATCCATGAAAGGATATATATTACTAGCACTAGGTTGCATGCTCTACGCCTGCCAACCTGCTGATCCATCTCAATCGGCTGCTCCAGTCCAATCAGCAACCAAAGAAGAAACAAAATCAATGGACAAGCCCCAAGCACCTAAGGTGATGACTGAAGCCACACTCGACCTGACCAAATATGGCATTGCTAATAACCCTAATAATGTGCTAGGTGGATTGAAAGTTGGAGATACTGCACCAGATATATCACTAGAGGATCATAATGGAAAGCTTGTCACACTTTCTGAAAGATTAGAGAGAGGGCCAGTGTTACTTATCTTCTACAGAGCAGATTGGTGTCCATACTGTACAAAGTACTTGGATAAGTTCCAAGATCAGGTTAAGGAAATATATGATGCAGGTAGGGCAGGTGTAGTTGCCGTGAGTCCGCAGTTGCAGAAGCATTCGAAAAAACTAGATATGGAACATATGTATTCCTTTCCTATTCTCTATGACAAACACCACAAGACGATGAAAGATTACAAAGTGTTCTTCCATGTGACAGAGGAGTACAATGACAAAATTGTAGGGTTCATTGGAGAAAAAATAGAAGTGAGAAACGGTAACTCAGAACCAGTAATGCCGGTACCTGCAACTTATCTTATCGGGCAAGATCAAAAGATTAAGTATGTCCACTATGATCCTAATTATAGAGAAAGAGGAGATTTGGAAGAGGTGATGAAATTGATAAATGTATAATTCGACAATTATATACTGGAAATAAAAATGGTGACATAAGAATTATGCGTTGTCACCATTTTTTGTGGAACTGTTTTAGTTTTATTCTGGATATCTCTTGGCTTTTCTTTTTTCCATGAGCATGGCTTTCTCTTCCATACCTTCGTCTTTATAAAGATTAATGAGGTAGTCATAGATGTCTTTTCTGCTGTAATCCATCCTTACCAATTCTTCAAAACCAGCAATGGCCTCAGACTTTTTATCAGCCAATGAGGCGAATACTGCCGTGGTATACATAAGTGTTGTATCTTGTTGTATGTATCTCGGATAAGCCACTTCTAATCCATTCATGTCCACCGCATTTTGATAATGGCCATGGGCAAGTGTGAAGTCTTCATTTTCATAACTTTTATTACCCATTTCGGTCATTTGAATTTTTGAGGTATATAATGCTTGATGTATAGGGTCTCTCCAAGCCTTATCTTGATCAAGTGAAAGTGCTTGTCCAAAGTGGTCTTTGATCTCCGAAGATAAACTAAGCGGATCATCGATTTCCATGTACTTTAGCATATGAGTTTTGACTTGGGCACTAAGTAAAAATGACTCTACACTGGGCTGGAATCCTTTGGTAGTGGCAAGATCATCGAGCTTCTCTAGCGCTTGTTCTAACAGTCCATTATCTTTCTTACTCTCAAAAGAATTGACCAATTGTCTAACTTGACCTAGGCTGCTTGTTTGGGTAAGGCCTATAGTAGCATATAGTCCACACAACATAATTAGTAAATACTTCATGGTGTCATTTTAATCTTTGGTGTTATAAAACAAAACATTTTTTTAGTTAGTGAAATTAGAGAAGTCTTTTCTCAATAATCTGTTAAATATCATTCAAAACAATTCTTTAACTATAGGATTATACGTCTAATATTATATCTGTTTATAATTTAATTTGATCAATAATAGGTTTGTGGCCACTCTTTCCATGAATTAATTGATTTAATCAATAATCTAACAGACATTTATAATTTTTTTACATAGTAATAATTAAATATGTATAAGTCACTGATTATAACTCTGATGAGTCTCACATTTCTTTCCTGCGATCCTAAGACCTTACAGAATGTGTTAGATGCCGTATCAGATGCCCCACTTTCCAACCTCGATATTTCTAATGGATTAAAAGAAGCGCTTCAATTTGGCGTAGATAATAGTGTCGATTTCCTTTCAGAGGAAGATGGCTTTTATAAGTCTATCTATAAGATACTACTTCCAGATGAGGCCAATAAGGTCATAGATAAGTTGTCATTCATACCAGGATTTAAAAATCTTGAAGAAGAGATGATTAAAAAAGTCAATCGTGCCGCTGAAGATGCAGCCACGAAGGCTGGACCTATATTTTTGGATGCAATCAAAGGCATCACCTTCAATGACGCGAAGAACATTCTACTTGGAAGTGATGATGCGGCAACCCAATATCTCAATAGTAGAACGTATAATAGTCTATATAATGAGTTCAAACCTGTATTACAGAATTCTCTAAACAAAGTAGGTGCTTTGGATTTGTGGACAAGTGCCATTACCAAGTATAACTCTCTGCCATTGGTCAACGATATTAATCCTGACTTAGCAGACCATATTAATACAAAAGCCTTGGTTGGCTTGTTTGATCTGATAGAGAAAAAAGAAGCAGGTATCAGGACTGATATTTCTCAGAGAACAACCAGTTTGCTAAAAAGAGTATTTGCAGAGCAAGACCGAGGATAATCGATTCAATTTTGAAAAGAAAATATTTAAGAGGAAATTCTAATCAGCGTTTCCTCTTATTTATTTACATCCCTGCCGTCAGCCTTTTAACAACTTCAAATTCTGAGAGGTATACCTTAGCTAGAACTCTGAGTACTGTATAAGCAGGTATAGCGAGTACCATTCCAGCAACCCCTCCCACTTTGGCTCCCATTAGGACAACAATGAATATCTCCAATGGATGGGCTTTTACACTCCTTGAGAATATATTGGGTTGGAGTAGGAAATTATCCAACATCTGAAGGACAGCGAATATCATCACCGTTTTGATGATTTTAGGTAGCATCACATCATAGAATCCATAGTCCAAATTAGAAGAGATTACAATCAATACACCAAATAGATTGCCAAGTATGGGACCTATATAAGGTATGAGATTAAAAATGGCAAAACAGAACGCCATGAGTAGAGCATTCTTCATACCAAATAGCTTCAGTATCAAGGTTGTGATAAGTGTAATAACGAGTACCTGTAGGAGTAGGCCCACGAAATACCTGACAAGTAGTTTGGATGATTCATCAATAGCATGCTGGGTATTGCCTTCAAGTTTATTTGGAACCAAGAAGGACACCATCCTTGTAAATAGGCCTTTTTCTTTCAAGAAGAAGAAGGCAATAAAAAATGTTGAAAGGACAGCTATAAGTATGTTGCCAAAAAATCCTACAAATGAGCCTAAGATTTTAGGTATTTGAGATGGATTGAATTTTTCGAAAAAATTATTTTTGACCCCTGAAAAGATGTCCGAAGAACCATCTTCTATCACTGGTAAATCTTGATTTTCTGGTGGTGGTATAATATTAATCACCAAATCTAGGCCAACATCAGATAAGGTATCTCCTTTGTTTTTGAGCAAAGAATCTAGTTTGATAACCGAAGTTTGTATTGTCTCTGCTTGTGTCACTTCTTTTATGGGCTCTTCAATTATTTCTGGAGATACCAGACCTTTTTCTATCAGCCAATTGTTGACGTCTTGAATGGGTTCTTCTAATCCTGAGATCATTTTTTCGTAATCAAGACCAGCCAAGTTTTTTGCTTGGGTGACTAAGGGTGGCACGAGTATTCTAATTACAAGGAGTAATACGAGGGAGAATACAACCAAGGTCAATCCAGCTGCCATGCCCTTACTCAGAAATCTACTAAGTAGATTATTAAGAGGTGCACCAATCATAGAGACCACCCAAGCCATGACGATATATCCAACTATTTCAGAAAAGTAGAAAAGTGTAGCCCCTACAATGATGATAGGAATGCCATAGAGAAGATATTTCTTGAGTTGTGCCATCAACACAAAAATAATCAATTTACATAGTAGCTAATCTTCTCTCTATGGCCTTTAGTCGAATATCCTCTATGTCTTTGGCTTCTAAAGGCAATGAACCATCTAGATTTCGGATACCATCCTCTGTAATGACAAAGTTGTCTTCCAATCGAATGCCACCAAAATTGTAGTATTTCTCTAGTGTATCAAAGTTGACAAACTCATGTAGTTTTTTGTCCGCTTTCATTCGTTCAATTAAATGAGGATTAATATAAATGCCTGGTTCTATCGTTAAACAAAATCTAGGTTCTAAGTTTTTGGCTAGCCTCAAGTATTTAGTGCCAAATTCCTCAGACTTCTTATGTGGAATGTCATAGCCAACATATTCCTCACCCAGATTTTCCATATCGTGTACATCCATTCCAATCATATGTCCTAAGCCATGAGGGAAGAATAAAGTGTGTGCACCTGCGGCAACAGCATCTTCAGCCTTGCCTTTCATCCATCCTATGTCAATTAAAGCACTGACCATAGCTCTAGAGGATGCCATATGTACATCCAAAAATGTAACACCAGGTCCAGCAATGTCTACAGCCGTATTGTAACCATGGAGGACAGCATTGTAGATGTCTTTTTGAATGCAGGTGAATTGTCCAGATACTGGAAAAGTTCTAGTTATATCTCCACAATAACCATGCTTTGTCTCTACACCACTGTCATTGAGAATAAGATCTCCATTATTAAGCTTATTGTTATAATGATGATTGTGTAGGATATGGCCATTAGTTGTGACAATAGGGGAGTAAGCCATAGTCAATTCTCTGGCGACTGAGAAATGATGAGCCTCAGCGACTAACTCATATTCGAACTGGCCAGCCATAGCTGATGATATAATCCGTCTATGCATATCGCCTGAAAGAGAGACTGCTTCTTCCATGAGTGCTATCTCTTTATCATCCTTATATTGTCTCATGCTTATGATAGCATCTCTGAGAGTGGCTGATGGTTTGATATTGGTAATGCCTAAAGATTGTAATTGAAGGATATGCTTAGAACGATAGGGAGGCAGATACAATAGATTGCCAGATGGCGAATTGAGAAAATCTGACCAAGACATAACGTTTTGTATACCTACAGAATCGGCAAGCTCATGTAAGTCTGTTTGCATTCCTGTCCAGACTATTTCATCTGGTCCGCTTTGGTCGCCTATTAAGGTCGTCGATTGTGACTGACCGTCAAGTATAACTGCTAACCCATTTTGCTTTAGTCCTGTAAAATAAAGGAAGGTGCTGTCTTGTCTAAACGTGTAAGCGTTGTCTACATAGTTTATAGGCGAATAATCATTCCCTATTAATAAGATTTGAGCATTAGGAAGCCATTGGAGGAGTTTTTTCCTTCTCTCCTTAAATAAAGTCATACTACTAATTATAAAGGTAAGCGAGTCCGAATATAATTAAACTTTCTGAGCTAAGGATAGCACTGTTGATTTTTATATCCAAGAAGTGACCTTTTGACATAAAAAAAAATCGATAAGCTATAGGGATCTATTACTTGTCAGCTATATGTACCTGTAAGTCTAATATTCTTAAAATTTAATCTGAAATTGAAAGAGATGATCGCATAATTTGATGATATTTAGATTTTTAAAATAAAGTTTGTTTTCTCCATTATATAAGATCAAGTAATCCAGCATTTACATCTATGATTTCAGTCCAAAATGTCACAAAGACATACCAATTATCAAAACAGCAGAAGAAAGAACTCCAAACGACAGCCTCTTCGATTAATGCTGTCAATAATATTTCATTTGAGTGCAAACCAGGCAGAGTATTTTCCTTGCTAGGGCCAAATGGCGCTGGAAAAACGACCACACTAAGAATGATGTCCACAATTCTGAAACCTACCTCAGGTGATATTACAATAAGTGGATACAATGTTAGTTCTGCTCCAGAAAAAGTCAGAAGCAAGATTGGTTTCCTAACTGGATCGACCAATCTTTATGACAGATTATTTCCCGGTGAAATAGTAGATTATTTTGCCAAATTACACGGCATTGATAGTGGAAAATTACGAGAGCGCAAGGATATGCTCTTCACTCAATTAGGCATTTATGAATTTTCTAAAAAGAAGATTGGTCAAATGAGTACGGGCATGAAGCAAAAAGTGTCTATAGCCAGAAGTATGATCCATGACCCGGATGTGGTGATATTCGATGAGCCTACCTCAGGCCTAGATGTGATAACAGCCAACAGCATTATAGACCTTATCAGACGGTGTAAAGAAGATGGCAAGACTGTCATCTTTTCATCTCATATAATGAGTGAGGTGGATTTGCTCTGTGATGATTTGGCCATAATCGATAAAGGGGACTTGATATATAACGACTCTATGTCAAATTTCAGAGAACAGAATAGAGGTATTTCTTTGACAGAAGCCTTTATCAATATCGTGTCAGATTCCGATATCGCTAAAACTATTTAAAGCAAAGAACAACCACACTAAAGCAAAAAGATGAATACAATTTTAACTGTTTTCAAAAAAGAGATAATTGATACGTTGAGAGATAAGCGTACAATTATGACAGCCATTGTGATGCCAGCGGTACTGATACCAGTCTTGATGTATGGTATGACAGTGGTCACTAAAATGGTGATGGAGAAAGAAGAAAATAAAAAACTCAAAATATCACTGATAGATGCACCGGAGGCATTCATGTCCTATATTGATATAACTAAGATGGAGATTAAGTCTGGTTTCGACCTCAAGAACGGAAAAGAGGCCATTAAGTCAGATAGCTTAGATGCGATGATTAGGTTTACCTCAAATTTTCTTGAGATGCAGGAAAAAATGTCTTCGCCAAGAGTGGTTTTATTCTATAAGAAGACGAATCTAAGTGTAGAGAGCAGGATGAAAAAAATGGTCGATAGATATAGTGATGATCTTCTAGATGAGCGGATAGAGTCCTTAGGTATATCTTCAGCTACCATCAAACCAATTAATCTCAAAACGGAAAATGTAGAAGAGCCACAGGAGTTAGTAGGGCAAACAGTAGGCGGATTTCTGCCATATATGTTCATCATGTTTTGCTTTATGGGTTGTATGTATCCTGCCTTAGACCTGATAACAGGGGAGAAAGAAAGGGGCACAATAGAAACCTTGTTGACCGTGCCAGCATCAAGATTCAATATCCTATTAGGAAAAGTATTGACAATATCTATCGTTGGCCTAGCAGCGACAATTATGGGTATAGTGGGGATGTATATTGGTGTATTAGTTCTACCTGACCTACCTCAAGAGATTTCAACTGTATTGAATTCTGTCATTAGTCCCAGATTTGTGATTATGTTACTCGCCATGTTGCTACCGCTTTGCGTATTCTTCGCTGGTATGATATCTGCGCTCGTTGTTAAAGCCAAAAGTTTCAAAGAGGCACAGAGTATTGTCTCTCCTTTTACTTTCATTATAATATTACCCGCCGTGCTGGCACTCGTGCCAGGAATAGAACTGACTTGGACGACAGCAATGATTCCAATACTCAATATTGCCTTGGCAACAAAGGAAATTATATCTGAGACAATTAACATGGGGCACTTTGTACTCATTGTAGGCTCTCTCGTAATTTTAGCGATTATTGGTGTCATCTTTAGCTTTAGCCAGTTCTCCAAAGAAGGGATGGTATTAAAATAGATTAGTGAGATATAATCAATTATATTCTTTGATTCTCTTAGGAGCAGTCACGTTGACAATAAGCGCTTGCAAAAACGACAAAACGAAGGAACAGGTTGTCACTAATAATACAATAGAAAAGGAGATCGTAGAAGAATCCAAGCGTTGTTATGCGGCGCTAGATCGATTGCGAATACGTACAGACTCTACGCTTAATTCAGGAACGGCTGTGACCATATCCGAGGGAGATGAATTGATATACTTAGATGATTATTCTAAGCAAAGAGACATTTTACAACTACGAGGAAAGTACTTTTACGACCCATGGATCAAAGTGCGCGATGTTTCCAGTTCTAAAGAAGGATGGGTATATGGTGGCGCATTGAGATTTGAGTCTAAAGAGCTACAAAGCAGAATCAGGTCAGCTCACCCAATCTACGCTGAGATAAATGCAGATGATATAGAATGGGATGGAACAGTACCCACATCATGGCAAACAGCCACAATTGCTGACCCAGCAAGTTTTAAGTTATTCTTATTGAAATTCAAAGAGATGGTAGATAAGAATGATATAGATGGCATTGCTGGATTAATTCGATTTCCGATTCGTAATCTCAATAATAAGAGCGAGTTTAAATCTCAGTTCTACAATATTTTCAATGACGAGATGAGGAATGCGATCAGTACACAAAGACTAGATCAGATATTCAGAAATAGTCAGGGAGCGGCGTTAGGTAATGGTCATGTATGGTTTCAACAAGTAGGCGCAAAGTATAGGATAACTGGCCTGTCATTTAAAGGAAGAGAAGATCTTGTTCGAGACTTGATGGAGTCATTGTCTAAGACGTATATTACACAGTCTGGTACTAATAAGATGCAAATTCAAGCATTGAAAATCAGACAATTTATGGAGTTGACGCTTGATGTAGAAGGAGATTTTGATTTTCCACGAAGAATTAATTTAGGTCGATTTTCATTTTCTGATGGTGCAGCTGGTCGCTATACATTTATCCAAGATACACCAGATAGTATCAAGAGGACGGCGATATTTAGATCGGATAGTCTGCGTACTGACTTGCAGGTAAGCGGTGGAAATCCAGACTTGAGTACGATCTTATTTTCCCATTAAGTTACTGAGCGCTTAGTTTGATTGCCATACGCTTTCATGTATTGTTTGAGGATTTTAATTTTAGATTTCTGTTTACTCTTATAGAAAGAAATTTTGACCGATTTGGTTGGTTTGAATTCGTTTTTCTGTACAAGGTATTGCAATCGCTTTACAGTACCATCATTGCCATCTACAATCATAATTTGATCGGGAATATATTTTCTAAGTATGTCTCTGTAGTATAGAAAATGAGTACAACCAAGTACAACAGCCTGGTATTCCTTCCAGTTAATTTTATGGAATTTCTTTTTTAAGTATTGGTGTAATTTTTTGGAGGACCATTTTTCATCCTCAGCAAATTCAACAAGTTTTTGTAGAGATAACGATTTAATTTTATGCAAAGCCCCTAAGTTTTGAATAAGATCTTTGAGTTTCTTTTGCTTCAAGGTTTGTTTGGTCGCACAAACCAATATTTTTTTGTTTTCTTCTAGGTGTATGGCTGGTTTGACGGCGGGCTCCATGCCGATAATGGGAATATTATATTTTTCTCTAAGAATATCAATGCAAATGCTTGTTGCTGTGTTGCAAGCGATGACTAGAATATCAATATTCTTCTCGATAAGAAAGTTTGAGGCATTGAGGACTAATGTCTTTATTTCCTTTTGACTTTTAGTGCCGTAGGGCACATTCTTGGTATCTGCAAAATAGATATAGTGCATAGGTTGGCAGACTTGCAGCGCATCATGTAATACTGTAATACCACCTACACCAGAATCAAAAAATCCAACTTTCATCTGAACCAAATATATAAGTTCCAAACCAAAGTTAGGAATATGATTTTTTGCCTATTGAGAAATGGGAATATGCAGAGCTTGCTGAAAATATCAATTGGAGGTATTCTTTGATTAGAAAGGAGATGTGGAATTGAACCAGCTATAAATTAATGAAGCACCGCTATTTCTAGCAGTGCTTCTCCACTTTTAATACCCTTAATTAAAAATAAAATTGAGAAAATTAAAATAACACCCTTAATTATCTTATGTCAAAGGTAAGTCTAATAAGGATTTCGACGTGAATTCGAAGCCTTACCGGGACCCTACAGCTGTACTACAAAAACCCTACAACAACTTTATATCGAATTATAATTATTTGAATTATAAATGTTTATACATAAACATATTAAAGAATATGTTGATTCTTTCCTGGAAAAGCCTCTACAATCGATATTGCAGACCGACACCAAGACCAACTCTTGTATTGCTTTGATTCAGCGTATTATCACCATTGTTGATATTGGCTAGATTATGCTTAAATGAGCAGCTGGCCATGAGTGATACCCTATCCCTCCATTTATATCCAATATGAAGCCCTCCAGTGAGGGAGGTAAGATTAGAGTTGATAAAATAGTCTCTTAGGTCATTATTGGGTTGTAAAGATGTATCGAGTAAGGTGCCTGAAAAATTGTAGCTAAAGTCATAGATGCCACCGATGTCAAAGCCATAAAAGTAGTTTCTGGCGTCAACCTGATATCCAAAAGAAAAAGGAATCCCTATCGTCCTGTAAGTGTTGAATATTTCATAGGTCGTTGTTCTAGATATATCAAATGGTGCATCTCCATAGATAAAGATGGTAGTATCGTTATCGTATTGTTCAATGATTTTCAGTAATTGATTAGGTCTGATTTCTGTAGTTGTTTCAGTAATCTCAGTGTCAAACCTTTCATTGATAATTCCTAATTCAATTCCACCTTTGACATAGAAACCAGCTGAGGTTAATAATTTTAATTGGAGTCCTGTGCGATACCCTTCTAGTTGTGTCTGAGAGGCCTCTCTCTGCTCACTATATGCTAGTTGGTTCTGATTGACTTTAAATCTATTGAATACATAATCTGCCGACCCATAACCAATTACTGATAACTCTAGTTTTGAATTACTGTGGTCGTAACACTTTATGTTTTTATTTCGATTTATTTGATTTTCGTCAATTTCCAATAGAGCAGTCTTCTTTTTTGATAAGCTTTGGAGTGTAGAGAGCTTGGTTGGGGCATTAGCTAATGGAGCCTTAGTTAAGTTGTCCGATTTGTTATATTTCTGATTATCGAGATCAGCTGGAGTGGAAGTAACCTCAGTTTTAGTTGAATGACTTAGTGATGTTTGTTTTTTCTGATGGACTATGGACTCGTCATTGATTTGAAGAAAAGATTGTGTTTCTTTAGAATGAATTGAGGTGCTGATATTTATATTTTGACTATGAATGACTTTGTCATTTTTAGATACAACCTTCACCTCTTTAGAAATTTTGCTTTGGATGGTGTTGGTTGCATTGTGAGTTTTAGCACCTGGTTGTGATTTTGATCTAAAATGTGATACCTGATCGTCACTAGTCTGAGTAGAGAAAGTATTCTTTGTCCATAAGCCAAATAGGATAATTGTAGCCACAGCGATTGTAGCAAAAATCATCCAACCACCAAGTCTTCTTGGTTGTTTTTGCTCAATGGCGGCCCATAAGGCATCTTTGTCCAGCGGCGTTTTAAGATCATATAGAGACTCTTTGAATTTTTTATCTATATCGTAGTTATCCATGGATCTGCAATTTTTAGCTTATTTAATTTATTTCTGAGAAGTTGTTTTGCTCTGGATAAATTGGATCTGGAAGTCACTTCCTTTATACCAATCATATCTGCAATTTCTTTGTGGCTATAACCATCTATCACATTCAAGTTAAATACCTGTCTGTATCCTTCTGGCAACGACATGACAATCTTCATCAAATCTTGATGACTCAAATTGTCCATAGCATCAGGTGACGTCGTTTGGATCTCACTCGATTGCTTATCTATAGATATGATGTCTAATCTATTCTTTTGGATTGTTTTAAGTGCGACGTTGACAGTGACTCTTCTCATCCATGTACTTATGGCTCCTTTGGCGGGATCATACTTATTAAAGAATTTGAAGATTCTTATGAAAGCATCTTGCAAGACGTCTTGTGCCAATGCGGAATCTCCAGTATATCTCAAGCAGATAGAATAAAGCATCTCAGAATAATTATCTACCAGCGCACGCTGAGAAGCTGGCTGCCTTTTTTGGCAGCCAGCTATAATTTGTTCATTAGATAATTTTTTACTCAAAGTATTAGAGTCTTTTCTTAATTACTGTTTAATGCCTATGTGGGTAGAATTGAATGAAGTACATCCCACTTCTAGAACGTCTGTTCTTCCTGTACTAGGGTCAACATCACTGTCCAGAAAATCATTAACATTGGGGTCTTGCTTTTCTACAAACTCCCGACCTGCAGGAGGAATGACTTCTAGTATATATTCACCTTGCATCAATCTTTCAAAACTGTATCTCCCATCCATATCTGTAACTCTATTATCTAGTATATTATTGAGATTTGCGGCATCATAAAGATTGACTGTTAAACCAGGAATGCCATCTTCAAGTCCGACATCATATTCATTGTCATCATAAATTGGGTTATCTGACCAGACAACACCTCCGATAGTTCGGATTTCCTCATCAAATAGAACAACAAACTCCTGACTGCATCCTGTGTCATCCGTTATCGTTAAGGCATACTCTCCTTCTGAGGGTATAGGAACCCTAAAATCTGTGCTCCCATCAAACCATTCAATTGTAACAGGATCATATTCACAGCTAAATTCAAGGCCGCCCATCATCTCATTGTTAAAGCAATCTATGAATGGGTATATGTCACACATAATGTCATTGTTGGCGGTCAGTTGTTGTTCCCCTGAGCATACTATATCTCCAGAATTAGGATCTGTAACCTCATAAGTAATTAAACCTTCTTCTAGTCCGTCCACTATAGCGAATGGCAAGAATGGAAATTCTTCCACTATAACGCCATCATTAAATACGCGTAATGGGAATCCATTGAAAAGAGTAGAATCTCCGCCTATGACAAATAATTGAATTGTTCCTCCTTGAGGGGAGCTACAGCTGGGTTGTTGTATAGCAGTAGATTGACATAAATCATCACCTAGATGTAAGCCTATGTCGTAGTTATCAAACGCTGTTACAGTGCCATCTATAGTCAAAGAAAAACTTCCAGTCACAGGATTGACATCACTATCTATGGTGTCATCGCCTCCTTGCTTCTCGGGACTAAACTCATATCCGTTAGGTAAATCAACGAAAAATTCATAAGTCCCAGGATCAATTATTCTTAAGGCGTAGTTGTCATTGATTTGAGTTGTTGCTGTTTGCCCATTAGATACATTGATGGCTACAATTTGGCCTTGAGATAGTGCCATATTTTCTGCATTGCTTCGAATACCATCACTGTCTAGATCCTCCCATACTCTTCCTCTGACGAATACATTAAGTCTAATATCAGATAACCTGATTTTAAAGCAAACAGATAGTTGTTCGCTGACACTTGTTATTTCTCCTTCTACTATGCCCCCAATGGTAAGATCAAGATCTTTTATGTTGACTTCTAGATCGTTGCAATCTGCGTTCTGACAGCTGAATTGATTTGGCGAAATATCAAGATTAAAAAATGATAATTGATTAGGGCCTAATTGGATGTTATTTATGCGAAACTCTATGAGCCGCGTCGAGTCAATATCGGCACCTGTTATAATTAGTTGGTTATTTTCCAGACGGGCATTTCTATTAAAAAACTCTGTATTTGTATTGCTTCCAAATTCCTTTACAGTTAGAAATTCTTCTAGCTCATCACAAACCTGGATGATACCTGCATCTAGTTCTGATCCAAAATTTTCGAAAATGGTAAAGTCGGCTGAGGTCGTGTTAGAATCCTCGTCAAATCCTTTAATAGATATTTTTGAGTTTTCGCAGGCGATAATGGAAATTTCATAACGACCATTAGGGTCTGTTTCTGCTATAAATGTTATACCATTATTTTGTACTAAAAGAGCATAGCCATTACTCACTGGTCGCCCGTCACATTGTAAGGTGCCCGATATTAAGAAGTCCCCAGTTCCTGTGTATTCTAAATCTCCTACATTGACATCTTCACTGAATGGTCCTATTTCATCCGCTAATACCGTATTGCCACATTCATCCTTGATTGAAATTTTAAGTAGTTCATCTTTAGGAATTTTACCTGAGAAGACCCCATTGTAAGAAGTCCAGCCCATCCTTGTATTAGCTCTGGAAAGATCGGTTATGCATACTTTGACATTGGGTAGGGGAGTACCTAATGAATTGACAATTCTTCCTGTTATATGTACAACAGGGAAGGGAGCATCACAATTCCAGAATGAAAAATGACTCACTTGCGCGACGTATCTATTATCCACAAGTTCTGCAGTCCCTTCTTCTATCCAATAGGCGAGTTCTTCATTAAATGACCAAGTCTTGATTGTCTCAGAGCTTGTTTGGTTCAATGGTTCTGGAAGAGGAAAACTTAACTCGGCTTCTACGCCATCTCTAAGTTGGAGTTCTCGATCTCCATCTCTCATTTCTACATACACCATACCATAGGTGCTTAACTGGACCAGTTGCTCATCTGTATTAATACCTCTAAGATCTCCGGGCATCACCTCTGCTAATCTGTCATCAGTAGGATCATACCAGTGGCCATATATCTGGACACTAGAGGGGCTTACTACCTCACCTGTAGCTTTGTCTTGAAAATTAGTGCCAGTAGGGAAAGTTACGGTGGCACCTCCATTCATTGTGAAGGTGCCTCCCGAGCTAGGATTTAATGTGCCAATACTTGTCTCTTGGACTAGTATGACTCTCAAAAATGCTATATCATTTTGTTGTGGATAAAACCACTTATAATTATCTAGATAGCCAGATTTGGAGAATCTCGCCATGCCACCATCAAAGACAGCTTCTATATTTCTTAACTTGAAATACCCATTTTCGTCTGTGCTAAAATTATCTCCTCGATAAGTCACCATAGCATCTTCTATAGGATTACCTTCAGTGTCTATTACTAATCCATTGAGGCTGGTTTCTACGGTAATAAGTGGCCCTGGTGTGGATTCTATTTCTTCAACTATAATACTATCCTTACGGCAAGACGAAGCTAGAAGTCCTACGAGGGAAATTAGAAATATATATTTAAGTCTCATGTTCTTGTGTTGAAATTTTGAAAATTATATCTAGAGATACAACTCCATGGCGTTGTTGTCTACAAGATATATCACCCTATTGTCAGTTTCGTTGCGCAATGAACTGTTTTTCTGTTATGTGCTTATCTAAACTGTTTTAATATGGGTTTAAGTACACTTCTCTTGTTTCTCATTTTTGTAACAATATTCTATTGATATGACTATTATTAATTTATAATTATGATTATATAAATTATATCAGTATATTATACTCACAAATGGGCAATTTATAAAATTATTAGTTAAAGCTATTTGCTTTATGGAGGGTTTAGAGGTCATCATAGCTGAAATTTTTCTGTGCATTGCTTAAGAAAGGACGCAAAACCCATCAATAAAAGATGAAATCAATTTTTTCACAATAAAATCTAATAGTTATGATGAATGAACCAGTCCAATCGATTATGACCACAAATCCACTTACGGTCTCTCCAAATTTCACATTGTACGCTGTTAGACAGCTATTTATGACAAATAGGATCCATCACTTGCCAGTGGTAGATTCTGAAAATCAGCTAATAGGACTTCTGACAACCTACGATTTGTGGAAGAATGAAATTGCTCCTGAAGATTATCATCAAGTTAAAGTGCATGATGTGATGACAATTCGCCTAGCAAAAATTTCTGTAGATGATAAAATAGGTACCGCAGCTGAAATATTTTTGGATAACAGATTTCATGCACTACCCGTAGTAGATTCTGAAAACCGACTCCTAGGTATCGTGACATCTCATGATGTGCTGAAGTATGAATTTCTAAAAGCCTATCCTAAGCCAATACTATTTAGAGATATTCTGTTGCAAAACAGGATGAACAGGGTTTCTGCCTGATATCCCCTTCCCTTATGCCCGCTAACTAGCTTCCACTCTTATTCACTAAGAGTGGAAGCTCTTAGTTGGCCTTGCTTAAAAGATAAGTAGATAAGGTTGTACACTTCTCAGATTGGTTATTAATCATTTATTCCTACTTCAGGGTTTTTGCCTATTGAGATAAGGGTATTAACCCAAAAGCAAAAAGGGGTAAAATCACTCTTTTTAAAAGCTAACATTTAGGCCAACTTGCAATTATAATTCTGCTTTAGTTATTAACTTAAAACATAGTCTATGTATAAGATTTGTTTTATTCCAATCGTCATCTTTTTAATAATTCTTATGGAGAGCTTTTCTTCGTCAGGAGAATTTACAAGGATGAGTGGGAAACTGATATATGAGAAGGATAATGGTATTTTTCTGATAACTGATGACACTCATAGAAAAGTAAACTTATCCTTTGTGTATGATAGTGAAAATAGCTTAGTTGTAGATGACTTTGGATACGTTTTGGTAACAGGACGGTATTACAAAAACATAAATGTGTTGAGAGTGGAAGAAATAAATGGAACTGATTTGCCAGATATGTGTTATATATAATAGATAATTGAGATTGAGTAAGTATAATTATTATTAAATGGAGGTCTTCGTCGGCCTCCATTTTTAATATCCCTCATACTTATGTAGCAATAAAAAAAAGTGAGTGCCTTTTGGGCACTCACTTTTAAAATTTTTGTACTTGCTATGTCTTATTTAATCACAGATAGTTTAGACAGTTGGACACTGTCTCCATTTCTTAATTGTATAATATAAAGACCTGGCGTCATATTATTAGTCTCTACGCTGGTAGACCCAACAAATGATTCTCTATGTACTATCTGTCCGTTTGGAGATAGCATCTCTAGAGTCCATTCTTCATTAGTACTTGATTTTTCTAATACTTGGAAAGCGGAATTAGTTGGGTTAGGGAATATTTCGAAATATCTGTTTTCAGTATCAATATCTGTAGTTGAAGTCGGCGCATCTGCACTCGTATTGATAAGGAATAGAGTCTTATCTATCCATCCTCCTTCACCGTCGATTACCGTAAATGTAAATTCGTTAGAAATGGCATCTGAGCCATCATGGCGAAATGCTATTCTATTTGCATTAATATCTTCTTGGGTAAACTGACCACCCATGCCCATTCTAGTACCTTCAAATTCTACAAATCCATTAGCTGGCAAATCCACAATAGTGAATATTAATTCGCTAGCTGAATTATTATCATCGCTGACAAGTAAATCAGCATTTCTGATAGTGTTAGCAGAGCCTTGTCTGACTTCTAGCACTTCATTATTAACTATGAATGGATTATCGACGACACCATCAGAACACAACTGCATTTCGAAATTGGTCAAACTCCCGCCTATGCCTGCGTTGTTATCCTCTATTTCCAAAAGCCAATCTCCAGAAATAGGTTCTCCAGCAAAACTTGTGAATGGCTCTATTGGCCTCATTCTTCTTCCATTGACATTAGGGCAAGCATTATTTAACGCAGCTCCATCATCAAAACCTGCATTAAACTCGCTGGAATTAAGACAATTGCCACCACTGAAAACAGCTATCCTAGTGCCGGATGGACTTACTAGAAAGGCATTGATGTCAGTCATTCTACTATGTCTGCCCTCCACATTTGAGATATTCAAGTCAGTTACATTTCCACTACCGTTCACAAAGATGTTAGAACTTACAGTAGAAGGTCCGCCAGATGAAATATTTACAGGCACATCACTTGCTACAAAGTCTGTACAACTCAGCGATGGCGTTGCTAGAGTGTATACTTCTGAACTCACCTCACCAAGACAGTCATTATAAGCAACAACTCTCCAGTAATAAACTGTACTGTTGTCTAATGAGGCCAAAGCATCCGAAGTAGTCTCTAATCCTACTTCATCAGAAATCAATATGACATCATCATCAAATGATGGATTTGTAGCAAATTCTAATCTATATCCAGTCGCATTAGGACTTCCATTCCAGACAAACTCAGGAAGAGATAATACACCAGATATTCCGCTAGCAGGTGATTCAAGAACGAAATCCTCCATATTGGTACCATTAGCTAGAACGGATACATTAAAGTTTAGTGTATCCGCATTAGGGCCAGTCGCCCTGATAACGATATCAAAGATGCCAGAGTTTTGCACATTATTCATATCTAAGGTCAATTCCGTATTGCCTTCTGCGGGAATAGGATTTTGCGAAAATGTAGCTTCGGCACCAGCAGGTAGTCCAGATACTATTTCTAATGTAACTTCTTCACCATATTCTAAAAATGGTGTAGAACTTATGGTTGTAGACACAGTCTCAGGTAAGCAAATGTCAAACGACTTTGTCTGAGACTCTACAAAGAATCCTGGTTGTGTTGGCTCATTAATTCTAACATCACCTCTTGATATATTGAAAAAGATATTGTCATTAGCTTTAACTTTTACCTTTCCATTGCCAGTTCTTACATTCGGTATATTGATCAATTCAGAACCATCATTTGGAGTTCTTTCTTTGAGTATAATTGGGAATGTTTCAGCGCCGTCTGTTGAAAAATATATGTCAACAAACTGAGCATCGATAATCTCATTATCAGTATTTGCTACATCCCATTCTACCATCATTGTCTGTCCTGGCTCCGTATCAGTGAAGTTTGCAGGTTCTGTAACTGTAAATGGTCCAGCCGAATCGTTGGAGTCAAATGTAATAGTAGCCCAAGTCAAGCCACCTGCAACTGGGTTATTGTCTCTAACAACAAAATTGAAATTAAACTCTCTGGTTCTCGTTGGTAATCTTTCTTCATCCCAGTCAGTACCATTAAGTACATTGGAGAGTCGAGGAAAAATTCTTGTCTTTTCTGGCCCTGGTCTAAACACTCTAAACATAGGTCCCTCGTTTGCCTGTTCACCAACGTTTTTAGGAAAACCTGTATCTATTTGCTCCCAAGAGAAGGTTAATTCATCACCGTCTACATCTGTAGCATCACCAATTAATTCGAATGGCGTGCTAATAGGGATGTTAAATCCACTAGGCTGCTCTATAGTAACTTCAGGTGATTGATTGTCAGTAAGTGTTCTCTCCCCACAAGTAGAACCACCTCCATCAGTAACAAATTGTCTCATCTGATTGATGCTACATATATGGAAGTTGATGATATCCCCACCCGTAATATTATCTGGTCCACACAATCCTTGATAAGAAAGAATGGTATTGCCTGAGCCAGGCTCACAAGAACTTGCAAAAGCAAATTGATCATTAAGGCCGGCACATTGATTCCAAGTGTGTCCTGCGGCAAATTGATGTCCTAACTCATGCGCAGTTACGGTAACAAAGAAAAATTCAATATTGGAATTTCCTACACAACTTACACCTGCAGCTTTTGCTGGACCACAGATGGAACCACCAAATGCAACACCTCCTACATCTGTACATCTTGTCGTTAAGACGTGACCTACATCGTATGCATTTTGACCGACTCTAGAATTAATAATGCCAGTGTTTTGTCCAAGGATTTCTGTTCCAACATTTGGATTAGTATATGGCTCTGTGCTATTGAAGAATATAAGTTGGTCATTATTATCGATTAGCTCAAACTTTATAGCCATCTCCGTTTCCATTAGTAGGTTTAATCTACTAAGACCAGAGTTCATTTTAGATAATACAGCATCTACAGTACCTCCTTGTTGAGTACCCCATGCCCCAGTGGTAGCCATAGCTAATCTATAGGTTATTTTTTCTACAGGTACATTGGAAGATTTAGTCAGATGCCTTCTTGGTCCTAGTTTTCTCTTCAGACCCTCTGTTTCTAATCTATTGTTAAAATCTTCTACAGCACATGTACCATCGACGCCATCAAGATTTGGCTCGTGGTCAGCCACATAGTAGGATATGTAAAAAGGCATCGAATTATCATTCTCTATATACTTATCTATATACATGGTTCCGTAAGGAGAATTTATAGCTCCATGGAACCCATAATTATCAAAATCAACTCTGGCTATCATACCTGGAGTCTCTATAGAAGAGCCTAGATAACTTTTGATATGCGGAAACTTGGCAGCTAGTACAGGACTCATGCCAGGACTTTCTACAAAATCAAATTGCTCTGTGGTGCCATCAGCTAGTGGCAACTCAAGGACAACACCCTGTTTTTTTGTGTTAAGAAGATCCTCCATTGGCGCTTGGAGAAGTTGGCTTTTAATAGACTCTAAATCAAGATGAAATGTCTCATAGGCATTTGGAACAATTGTTCTTTGACTTTGATCGACTGAAATTGTTGATTCATTGACTTTCTTCCATGGATTCTGAGAGAAAACAGAACTGGAAATGAAAAGTAAAACGAAGAGTGTGGAAAATCTCATTGTTTGATGTTTTTATACAAATATAAAAATGGAAACGCTTATGAAGATTTAAGGTTTAGGAATTTGGCGACATCAAGCCATTGTTTATCAGTAAAAGTCTTTAAAAATTCAGAAAAATCAGATAAAGCAGAAAAAACTGAAAAATCTGATTAATTTTACACCAGAATTACAAAAAGTGGACAAAACGACGTTTTCAGTAGAGGCTATTGTAAGCTGTGATGACAGAGGTCAGTTAGTTTTGCCTAAGGAGGTTAGGAAAAGACTCAAAATCACTTCTGGAGAAAAAATGGCCTTATTGAATGTCACTCACAAGGAAAATGAGTTTTTGTTGACATTGATTCGAGTAACCTCGCTGGAAGAATTGATAAAAAATTATATGACCCCAGTAGTCAAGGACATAATCAAATAATAAGTCTGTATTTACTTACAGCGTGATTTTCATTGAGATTGATATCATTTTTTGAAAGAGCGCCGCAGGGAACTGTGGCCTCTTTTTTTATCTACGCTATCCAGTATGAACATGTTCTAAAAGATGGCTCGTAGTTGAGCGCCAGCATTATGTACTGTTCTATTACCTTCTGATTTACGGGCACTGTAATTAAAGATCAAGTCAAAATTTTTACCGACTCGTCTGGTATAATTAGACTGAATTAAAATATTTGTACCTGGGGTCAGCCCTTGAAGCATTTCAAAAGTCACGGCTGGATTGTTGCTGCCGTCCATGTTAATGAAAACAAGATTGGTGCTGATTTGAAGATTGGATGTCGAAGATTTACGCCAGGTTAATTCCAGACTAAAATCTTGTTGTAGCGATCGTTGATGCGTTTCGGCTTCTACGGCAAGCGCATCCAAAATATTTGTGTTTCTCTCAATTCGATATCTGGATATTAATCTTAGGTTAGTCGTGGGCCTGAAATTGATTTGGGGTATAACTCTCCAGAATTCTATGTCAAAATCTTGAATCGAAAAATTTGATAGATGATCTCTACTGCCTAGTCCAGTCTCTACTATAAAGTCAATTGATTTCACAATATTAATTCTGGACCTGGTAAAAAATTCTTGATTTGTCCTCCTTATATTATCCGTGACTTGTGCTGTCTGATTTCCTATGGTTCTGTATGACAACTGTATATCATAATCTGTTTGACCCCTGTTGAAAAATAGGTCATTATCTATAGCGGTATTGAAGGCAATCAACCCTGGATTATCTATGTCGAGAATTATCGGGGTGAAGAGACCACCAAGAGAATCTGTTTCTGATCTCTGGTCTAATCTATATCGGGTACTCCACTGAAACTTATTCCAAAAACTATTTTTGTTTTTGATAAATTTCTTTGGGATTATTCGCAATGACTGATTTAGAATAGTATTGTTTGAGTTGATAAATTCATTATTAAAAATAGATATCCGCTCATAGTTTGCTTGGTCAATAAAAGTGGCAATTTCAAATTCGAACACTTGCGGAATACTATCCATATTGGAGTCTATCCAGACATAGGACCCCTCACCACGCTGTACTTCGACAAATTGAAATTCTACTTTTGGTTCTTGTCCACTGTTGGATTCGTAGTAGGTCGTAAGTGTAATGCCCTTATTGTATAGATTGAGACGATGTTCCACAGTCCCTAATAGAGTTTGTTTACTTCTGTCGTTATCTATGTTATCTACATCCTTAAAGTCTCTATAGGTAATATTCCACTTTAGATCAGATGTTTGAGATGATTTCCAAGTGCCACCTAATGCATAATCATTTGATACTGATGTTCTAGTGAGTGCTGTTCTTTCTTGACCAAGTATTTTGTCATCTATCCTTCTTGTAATGGAAGCATTGATATTAAATGGTTTGTTTGGGGAAGAGGTGACAAAACCTTTGATCAGATCGTAATTGAAACTATTTATATCCAAGGTGTCACTATCTAGAGCTTCAGCTATATTTCTCTCTTTTTCGTAATAGGTGCCAATTGTCCAATTGGGAGCAAGTGAATATTCTAGCGTAGCCTTAGGTCTTATAAATGCTGTTTTCTCATTGAGGAAATCACTGTTAGAATTGAGCAAGGTAGATGCGGCATCTATATATAAGCGACCAATTCGATGTCTGCCAACAATAGTGTGCTTCAGACCATCATAGATATCCTTATTATGAAACCCAGAAAAATTGTATCCAAATTCTGAAATGCCTTTACCCAAAGAAAATCCAGTGCTATGTAATATCTGATCATTTGTTGTGGTCAATCTGGTCAAATTCCAATCTCTAATAAATTCTGTTGGCCGATAAGGATTGAGTGGATTGTATGATTTCTGTCTTAACTCGATCTGCGAAGAAGAGGTGATAGACCATGGAAAAATATTTGTACTATCAGGTTGAGCGCCTCCCAATAATCTGGTATCACTAAACTTTGCTAATACTGCTAAGCCAAGATTATCTTCATTGTCTATACTAGAAAAACGATTGAGGTCAAATTGGCTTAGTGCCGCCTCTATGTTGACTGCTGTACTGTCTCCTATATTATAGTTAACACCTGTGGTTACCAATTGTCTCCTTTCAGGAGAGACTAGCTGTATGTTGGTCGAAAAAGAACCACCAGGCTCATACCTATACACCCTACCATTGGTGCCGCTTTCTGTGTCTATGACATAGTCTCCATTCCCTGCACCCACAAAAGAGAATCTAGCAGAGACAACATTTTCAGTTTCGCCTGGTGCATGTATTAGAACACCATTGACGACACGATAGGGAATTATACCAGTAAAATCATTCCCTTCTGGAATAAACAGGCCTGGTCGTTGAGCTGGTTGGTCCCCACTTTCTTCAAAGATCCTTATATCAGTAGAGTCTAACTGAATATTACCTGTCAGATTTTTACTGTCCTGCTCATTGTATAGATTGAGATAGGCAGTTATGTTGCCTTTTGTAAATGAGGACTCTGTGGCGTACAACGATCTGAGATAGTTTTGACTGGCAAATTCATATTCTACAATTATTCTGGTATTCTCCGTGATAATCATGTTAGGAGTGAATCTCAGTTCTGCACGATTGTAGTCGATGACATAATCGAAGTTTTCTCCACGCTTGAGTAGACGGCCATCTGCGAATACTTTTTCAGTGCCAGATAATACTTGTAAAAAAACTTCTCCAGGGTCACCCTCTAATCGATAAGGACCTTGGTTGCCTTCTGTTATGGTGAGTTGGATTCTATTAAATTTTCCTCTTGAGATAGCAAAACTTCCTTTGTTTTTCGCAGTCCATCCTTTCTTGGAAGAACTGAAGTTGCTGACGCTAATTCCCTGCAACTTTTTATAATATTTCATAAAATAGCCATTAGGTGACCCTAATTCATAATCACCAGCAATCACAGTTGTCCTGTCTTTTTGTACCTCGATAAATACCTTGTCAAACTCCTGTAACACCTGAGTATTTCCTTCGGGTTGTATAGGGATATTATCATCGGAAATAGCCGCTCTTATAAGTAATCCATTCCCTAAGTCACCAGTCATTTGCAGATTAAAATCTGACATAAGTACTAAATCCTGAGAGTTCCCAAAATTTATCCCTCGAGTAAAACTACCTGTATACTCCAGTTTGTTGGATTGTATAAATCGTCGATCAATTGTTTCATCCTTGGTATAGTCATTAGCTATCTTGATAATGCTAGATTTTTTGGTGATGTCATCGGGGTCCATCAAGGATTCAGAAGTGCCAAGATTATAAGGCAGGTGCCTGTATGTGAGTCTAATAGAGTCTTTGGATCTGCTGGACTTAATATCTATGCCCCTTTCCACTATTTCAAATGATATGGGCCTATCATCCAGAAGATTGATAACTTTTAGGGAGCTGGGTACTATTGTATTTTCAACGAAGATGACTGTATCCTGGTTAAATGTATAAATGTCCGATTTTAGAGAAGAGGTAGAATCCTGTCTGGTTTGGCCAAAAAAGGTAAGATTCATCAGGATAAGACATATTATAAGAAAGCCTTTGGATCTCGAGATCCGAAAAGTATGGTAAACTGCTTGACTATATATTGACCTATCCAAAATGTGTACAGACTGCTTTCTCCTTATTAGAATTTATATCACAACTATAAGTTAATAACCATTCGTAGTATTTCATCTCACCTTAGTGAAAAATGTCTTCTTAATCTCTATTTCTAGAATTATAAAGGGAGTTACAAATATTGATAGTGTGAAAAATGGATAGTATCTAACAATAACATGTGCTAGATATAACGTAAACCTGTTGCAAAAATTGGTCCTTTTTGCACCTATTATTGATTGGTATAAAATACTTGGTACTCTCTTTTTCGATATATTGCTATTAATGTATATATGTTAGAATTTTGGGAGCTAATAAGCAATTTAGAGACTTGTATTTTCATCAAAGTTTAATCAGTTAAAATCTGATTCTCCTATAGTATATTTGCAACTCTAAGATTTTTTATACTCAACAAATAGATACTCCTAGCCAAAAGGAGTTACAGAATTAGTGAACATGACAAGAGTTGTGCTATCCTTGGTTCTTTCAGTGTCAATGGTTGTCCTAGCCCAGGCACAAGTAAATAGAACCATTAATGGATCTTTTAATAATCTATCTAACCCTAGATGGGGTGCTGTAGACGTAATGTTAGAAAGAGTTTCTCCAGTATCTTATAAGGATGGTGTACAAGAGATTAATGAAGAGGGCTTACCACTTCCACGTGTAGTGAGCACTTCGTTATTTACCCAAGTGGAGGATATTTTGGAACCGATGCAGCTTAGTGGGTATGTGTGGATGTTTGGTCAGTTTTTAGAACATGATATCTCATATATTGAAGAAAGCGAGATTGAAGTCAATGATATGCAAGTGTTACCCTCAGAGAGCACCTTTACAAATGGCATTAGGGTTCAGTTTTCTAGAAATATAAGTGCACCTGGTTCTGGCACATCTATCAATAATCCTAGAAATTACCAAAACAAAGTGTCATCATTTATAGATGGTTCAATGATTTATGGTAGTACTTCAGAGAGGGCAGCATGGTTAAGGACTTTCGAAAAAGGTAAATTAAAAGTGTCCAAACAAACAATAGACGGGCAAGAATTATTGCCATGGAATACAGTTTCGGGAGAGTTTAATGATAGGGTAGACAATTCAGATCAGGTAGAAATGGTAGATGAGTCTGGTCAGTTATTAAAATACTTTGTAGCTGGTGATGTCAGAGCCAACGAGAATGTATTGTTGCTTTGTATGCACACTATTTTTGTAAGAGAACATAATAGAATATGTAATATTCTGGCTAACGCTAATCCTTCTTGGGACGATGAGACACTTTACCAGGTTGCCAGAAAGCGGGTTGGGGCTTACATACAATCGATCACATACAACGAATGGCTACCATCTGTCGGTGTGAATCTACCTGAGTACAGAGGATATAATCCAGACCTGAATCCTACAATTTATAACGAATTTTCAGCGGCTGCATTTAGCATTACACAGACATTAGCCAATAGCAATATTGTAAGAATGGATAATAGTGGAAATGATGTGAATGAAGGCAGTTTGGCGATCAGTAATTCATTATACAATCCATTACAGCTTCTAACGGTAGGCGGACCAGATGCATATCTCAAAGGCATGGGCACCCAAGTGATGCAGGATTTGGACAACAAAATGATACCCGAGCTTCAAAACCACATTTTTGAAAACAGCGCCGAATTAGGTAAAGACTTTGCCGCGTATCACATCTTCAAAGGCAGAGATAGAGGACTGGTTGATTATAACACTATGAGAGGTTTCTTTGGTCTGCCACCCTTAGTAGATTTTAGCGAATTAGTTGATGAGGAAGAAGTTGACATACTTAAGTCTCTCTATGGAGATATGGGCCAAGTCGATGCTTGGGTGGGAATGATGTCAGAACCTAGAGTCTACGATGACGCTTTATTTGGTGAGTTGGTTATGGCTATTTTTAGAGACCAATTTAGAGTGCTAAGAGACGCAGACAGATATTATTATGAGATAGATGCTTCCTTTACAACTGAGGAGTTGGAAGATATAAGAACAACGACCTTGCATGATATCATAGTAAGAAATACTGGTATTGATTTGATGCAGGAATCTGTCTTTGTTGCCTTGCAACATATAGATATTCCTAATTTGGTCATACCTGAGAATCATTTGGAAGCGCTTGCCTTTCCTAATCCTATTTCTACAAGTACGCTGATTAAGATTCATTCTGACGAGGAGGTCTCGATGAAGTACTCTCTTATAGGCACTAACGGTCAACTTATCTACTCGGCAGAGCATTTACTACATGAAGGTCACGATAACTATTTGACTTTACCTCTAGATATTAGCTCAACTCTTGGATACTATAAGCTAGTCCTTTCCACTCCAAATGCACAGAATACTATCAAATTACTGAAAGTCAGATAGACTTTGTGCTTTTCAAGATGTGTTTTATACCCCATTTAAGGTATATTTGATTTTTCAAATTTACCTTTAGATGATTACAAGAAGACGGTTTGCCTTGTTATTTGGTGCTTCTATCGCCAGTAGAAACCTCCTAAGTTGTCAGCAATCAAGTACCTCTGACGGACCTATGGTCTTATCCACCTGGAATAATTCGATAGCCAATAAAAAAGCAATGGCCGTCTTATCGGCTGGCAAATACGGATTAGATGCATTGGAAGCAGGTATCAGACATGTAGAAGCAGACCCTGAGGATCAATCGGTAGGATATGGAGGCAGGCCTGATAGGGACGGTGAGGTAACTTTAGATGCATGTATCATGGATTCTGAAGGAAATGCAGGTTCAGTGACCTATCTTAAGCAGATTATGCATCCTATCTCTGTTGCCAGATTGGTTATGGAGAAAACCCCACATGTTATCTTGTCAGGCCAAGGTGCACAGGAATTCGCTCTAAATCAAGGCTTTAAGAAGCAAAACTTATTGACAGAGGCATCAAAGAATGAATATAATGAATGGCTCAAAAAAGCAAAGTACAAGCCCATGCCAAATATTGAGAATCATGACACTATAGGCATGCTTGTAAAAGATAAGTTCTCAAATCTTTCAGGAGGTTGTTCTACAAGTGGGATGGCCTATAAGCTTGCTGGTAGAGTGGGTGACTCACCAATAATAGGAGCTGGGTTGTATGTTGATAATGAATATGGGGCTGTAACAGCAACTGGGGTTGGTGAACTTATGCTTAAATCTTGTGCCGCATTTTTGGCTACTGAGAATATGAGGAGCGGAATGTCTCCGGAGGAGGCTTGTAAGGCGGCCATTAAGAGGATTGCATCCAAATATGATGTGACCGAGGCTCAAGTAGCATTGATTGCCATCAATAAGGATGGACTTACTGGAGCATATAGCAGCCTACCAGGATTCGTTTATGCAAAGACGGATGTTAACAGGACAGATATTCTAGAATCAAAATCATATTACAGCTAGCCAAATGTATTGGTTTTACAAGGGCTTGACTTGATAAACTTGGCATCACATTTGCATCCTGAGGGAAGGATTGCTGTATGTAAATGCATGCGGCTTTTTACATATTTTATATTTATGAATAACGAATGACTGCAATTACTAGCGTCTTAGTTGATAAGCAAAGCATATTTAGAGCAGGGCTCAAAGCCTTCTTTAAGAATAATTGGGATACTCTTGTACAAGTTGTAGGAGAAGAAAGTACCGCAGAGGGACTATTACTGTACTTGCAAAGCAACATACATACTGACCTCGTTTTTCTGGATTTGAATCTGCCCGACCAAGATGGATTAGAGCTCATTCCTCAGATTAGAAAGCGGTTTAAGTACTTGAAAATCATGGTGTTAACCTCATATAGCGATTATAAGTTTGTTGGGCAGGCACTTAAGAATGGGGCGGATGGCTACATTCTCAAGTCTAATGAACCTTTAGACTTGATACAAGGTGTCAAAGAAGTTATGGATGGGAATACTTATATAGCTCCAGGGCTGCATATTACACCGCCTAATGGAAAGCGATTGAGTAACGGAAAAGAGTCTATCTATGAGGATAGATTTGTCATTAAGCAAAAGCTGACAAAAAGAGAGCATGAAGTGTTAGAGCTGATAACACAAGCAAAAAATAATAAAGAAATAGCAAAGGAATTATATATAAGTGATCAGACCGTTGGGGTTCATAGGAAAAATATTATGAGAAAATTGGGAGTCAGAAATACCATAAATCTCATAAAATTCGCCTTAGAGAATCAAATAGTCTAGATCAAAAAGTCTTTTTAAAAAAAATATTTAGAAGCTTATCCCCCTAAGTTTCCTCCGCCAATTACTCTGAACACGTAATTAAAAATCTATCATTTGGCTATGCCAATAAACGATTTAAATATGTGTACAAATTACATTTCTAGATTGGCTGGAAAGTTTAGTTTTCAGAATATCATTCTCACCATGTTTTCGGTGCTGATGGTCTCAAATTTGAGTGCCCAGTGTCCGACGACCCCTGGCTGTAACAACAATGTCCAGATTTCACTAGATAATACTTGCGAAGCAAGATTACTACCGAGTCTAATACTCGAAGGTGAGATTGGTACTTGTGTCTATCAGGTAAGAATATTAGATGCAGATAATAAGATACTTGCAACCTCACAGATCAATGCTGGGATAATAGAATATCCATTAGTAGACGTCTCATTTATAGGCTCAAGATATAAAGGAGAAGTATTCTATATAGATGATAATGGAGTCGAGGTCAGTTGCTGGGGATGGTTTTCTGTAGAAGACAAATTGCCACCAACAATAAATTGTATAAATGATTTTTCAGTGTCTTGTAAGGAAGATTTATCTGATTTATTTACAAGAGAGACAACAAGTGTCTTTTGCTTAGAAGGTGACGGCACTGTGGAAAATGATTCGATTACTTTTTCTTTGATTACAGATAGTCCATCACCATTGAGGCCGTACGAAATTGTTTCTTCGTTATCTTTATCTGCGCCGTTAACTGGATCGGGCACAAGTGGATTTTTCACGATATCTGGGGTAGACGTCATGTTCCTCAATTCAACTGGCTCAGGCACACCTGGTGTATATGATTTAGATGTCCTGAATGGACTTCAGATAAACGATTTGAGCGATTTCTCAGTTACCTTCCCAGCTTTTGATGCTCCTAATGCCGAACTTTGTCTGGAAATAGAATCAACTTCATTTGCATTGTTTGATTCTGTTGATAATTGTTCTGAATCTTCTATTGTTATACTGAGGGATGAGTTAGATGAGAACGAATGTGGGCCTGAGGGTGTCACTGCAGAGAGAATCATTGAGTATATAGCAAGAGATAATTCTGGATTAATATCAGAACCTTGCGAATTTTTAATATCATTTGAGGCAGAGGGTCTTGCAGATATTGCATTCCCAGCCAATATTGCGGTGGAGTGTGATGCAATGAATAATCCTGACAGCAATGTCACTGGAGTCCCTACGATAGGAGGTTGCGATCTTAGTTTAGTAGATAATCTTTGTAAGTTTAATATTTCTTTTGTAGATGATACAACATCTACTTGTGGATCTAATTTCACGATAAGACGTACGTGGAGTATTTTAGATTGGTGTGCAGCAGACTTCAGAGAAGGGTTTCAGACAATTAATGTATCTGACACCCAGCCGCCATCAATCCAATGTCCAGCAGGCCCAATTGTATTAGATACAGATAATGGATGTACGGCAATACCGAGTTTCAGTCCTTTTCAGGATGGCTCACCAACAGCGCTATTAATGGCTGACGATTGTTCTGGAATATCTTCAGAAATATATTTTGAAGGAGTAGATGGTTTCGAACCATTCTCATCATCACCTCTACCTGCTGACACTTATACTTTCAGATATATCGTCACTGATGAGTGTGATAATTCATCAACATGTGACTTTGATATACAAATAGTTGATGATTCTGAACCTATTGCTATATGTGATCAGTTTACTGTAGTATCATTGGATGAAGATGGTTGGGGAAGGATCTTCGGTCCATCATTAGATGATGGGTCTTTTGACCAATGCGGAGGCCCAGTATCATTAGATGTAAGAAGAGAATCAACGCCTTGTGCAGGCGTGCCTGACTATGATAGGGATGATCTAACGTTTGGGCCATACGTGCAATTCTGCTGTGCAGAGACAAATGATACAGTATCTGTTATGTTAAGAGTAACTGATTCAAGTGGATTGTCTAGCACATGTAATGTAAACGTTGTGGTACAGGATAAGCATGGCAACTTTAGTCTAGGTTGTCCTCAGCCAATAATAGATACACCTTGCCTTGGCACAGAAGCACAAATAAGAGCTCTATTTACTGCACCTTCTCCAATAAATTCTTGTGGTACGATCCCTACATTTATATTCATGGACAGTGATAGTGACTTAGATGAGTGTGGTGTAGGATCTATGACAAGAACGTATACAGCAGTTATTGGTCAGGATACAACTGATATGACTTGCGTGCAAACGATAAATGTTAGTGCTGGTTCTAATTTGTCTAACAGCTCTTTTATTCCACCTCCTACAGAGGTGACCAGCCCAGTAGTTAACTGTTCCAATTTTATGGAAGATACAGGTGATGGTCCGCAACTTAGAAGTGGTACAGATTTATGCAGTGATGTAGGCTTTTTGTTTGATGACGAAGCATTTTTTGGTGCGGAGGGATACTGTGTAAAAGTTATCAGAACATGGACAGCAATAGACTTATGTAATAATAACGTAAGTACTGGAGAAGGTGTATTTGGGCCATGGATTCAGACAATCAAAGTATCAGATACTGAAGGACCTGAGTTGGCTGATTGTCCAGAAGATATTACAATTGCAGCTTCAGGCATGACATGTGACGGATTCGTAGATGTGCCAATTCCATCAGCTACCGATTTATGTCTTAATGAGGCTCTAAGTGATAATGACTTCACATGGAATATTACCGGTGATGCTAGTCTTGATGGAGTAGGTAATACTGCATCGCAGACGCTGCCAGTAGGTACTTATATGTTGACTTGGTCTGCATCAGGTGCATGTGGTTCTAGTTCATCATGCACACCAATAACTATCATTGTACAGGACCAAGGATCACCGATAGTATATTGCAGAACTAACGTTACAACGGTTATCTCTACCTCTAGTCCTAATCAATTGCCAACTGTGACAGTTTGGGCATCAGACTTTGACTTGAATAGTACAGATGATTGTGATGATAATATTTCTGTCTCATTCTCGCCAGATGATGAATCTGATATTCAAAGAGATTTTGGTTGCCACCAATTAGGTTTCCAGACACTTCAGGTATACTTTACGGATAATAGTGGTAATCAGGACTTCTGCACTACATCGGTTAACATACAAGCCAATGGAGATATCTGTGATACAATAGGGCAGAGAGAAGTTGTATTCGTCGGAGGAGAAATCTATACTGAGCAATTCGAAATGATAGAAAAAGTAGAAGTTGGTTTGGAGAATATGTCAAATGGACTGATGAATTTAAGTCAGACCGATAACAATGGTCAATTTGCATTTGACAATATAATTGCACAAAATAATTATAGATTAAATGCCAGTGGTGATGACAATTATACAAATGGTGTAGATACAAGAGATTTAATAAGAATTCAACGACATATTCTTGGAATAGAATTATTGGATTCTCCTTACAAACTGATAGCTGCAGATATTAATAATAGTAATAATATTGATGGACTTGATTTAGTTGAACTCAGAAAATTAGTATTAGGTATTTATCTAGAGTTGCCACAAAATGATAGTTGGAGGTTCGTTGATGAAAATCAAGAATTTACAGATTCGCAATCTCCTTGGCCTTTCAATGAAGCCATAGAGCTACATGAGATAAACCAAGACATGATGGACAATGATTTTATTGCTGTCAAAGTAGGGGATGTAGATGGGTCTGCTTTGGTTAATGATAATCAAGTTGTCATAGCTACTAAGAGTACACAAAATCTCGACTTGATAACTGAATTACACGAGATAGGGAGTAATGAGTATCTAATTCCAGTATACATAAGCCATCCATTAAATGTTTTTGGATTGCAGATGGATATTGCCTTTGATGAGAATATTCAAGTGACAGATATAGAATCTGGTAAAATACTGATAGAAGGTGGGTATTCAATCTTTGTAGAAAACCACTTGACGATAAGCTATCATGAAAGGGATTTGTTTGACATAGGTTCTAAAGAAGCCCTTTTCTATTTGACTGTTAAATCAGATTCACCATTGACTGAGGTGCCGTTCACATTATCACAAAATGGTGTAAAAAATGAGGTGTATGGACCAGAATTAAGAAGAATTAGTATTTCGGATAGCCAGGCGCTGCCAACTTTTGTTACTGAGTTGCAACAGAATACACCTAACCCATGGGATGTGTCAACAGAAATAGTTTTTGAATTACCGTCTACTTCTGAGGTTAATTTCAAAATATTAGATCTTAATGGCCGTATAATTCACTCTCTATCAGCTGTTTATGAGGCAGGGAGGAATGTAATCACACTCAATTCTGAAGACTTACCTCAAGACGGCGTCTTCTATTACCAAATTGAAACAGGTTACTACTCGGCTAGCAAAAAGATGGTTAAATTGAAATAGTAGAAAGATTCAAATTGATAAATAGGGCTCATTGCATATGCAATGACTCCCAATAATAGGCTTACATAATTTTATGTTGGCCTATTTTTGTTACAACAGAATCATAATGTGTAATATATATATAGATAAAAAATTATATGTCTTAACTTTGTAATCTCTAAGAATCGACAAAAGAATAAGGTTGTTCGTTTAAAAACATAGTTATTCCTCTTACCTTTGCGTCTTTTATGATAGCGTGTAAATGAGAGGTAGTAAACTCTATTTTTTTATTACGCAAATAAATTATCCTGGACATGTCACTAAGATTCCGTTCGTTCTTTGTGTTTCTCTTTTTTTCTATTAACGCTTTCTCTCAGACTCAATCTCCGCTCCAAGTTGATTTTTCTGCGACTTCCATGCCCTCACCTGGTGATTCCTTGGATGTAGAAATAAGAGTATCTGACTTTGATGATTTGTTTGGATTTACGCTTTTCTATCTGTGGGATTCTACAGTAATGAGAGTGGATACAGTTCCCTTTGTCAATACCTCAGTATTGCCGGGCTTCAGTAGAAGTAGCATTTCACTACCTCAAGATAGTAATCGAAATCCTCAACAAGGACAGGTTCAAACCGTATGGTCTTCATCTGCTCTAAACTCGGTGCCTGACTCTACTCACCTACTTACCTTAAGATTTATCGTCGTAGGTAACCCCTGTGATACCACCTCCTTTGATATTGGTGATGTGAGCCCTGCCTCTCCTGACATGTCTAATGTTATAGATAGCAATTTTCAAGATATTGGATGGGAAGTAACGTCTGATATTATACAGTTAGGTGGTGCTAATTGTGATATGGCAGCTCCAGTCGGTTTTAATTTATTCGATGTAGCCTCTGACGCCGGTACTAATATTTGCATGCCACTAATCGTCACCAATTTTGATAGTATAGACGCCTTTTCAGGCAGTATTAATTGGAATCCTTCTCTACTATCCTTCACATCAGTAGGGGCATTTGGTGTTTCTGGGCTTGCCTCTAGCAATTTTAACGTATTGGATGTCAACAATGGTTTATTAGACTATAGCTGGGTGGATGCAACCAATAACTCTCCAGCTACATTGAATAATGGAGCCACACTCTTTGAAGTTTGCTTTGACTTGATAGGTCCACCAGGCACTAATACTACTGTGGCCATTTCAGATAACCCTGTGCCAGTCTCCGCATCCAAAGCCCCTCAAGGAATTGGAGGCCAAAGTACTCCTCTAGGTACAACAACCAGCAATGGTCTTGTTACCATAGAACAATCAGTTGTCGCTCCTACTGTCACTCTCACGATGCCATTTATATCTGGCGACCCTGGAGACAATGTATGCCTCCCAATTACAGTGACCAACTTTACAGATATATCCTCGTTTATGGCCAGTGTCAGTTTTGACGAAACAGTTTTGCAATATACTGGGGCTCAAGGGTTTGGGATAACTAATTTTGGACAAAATAATGTCAATGCTAATGATGCCGATAATGGAAATGTTGGTTTTACTTGGCTTGATATATCCATGCTCAATCCACAATCCCTAGCCGATGGCGAGACCTTGATTGAGCTGTGCTTTGAATTGATAGGATCAATGGGGCAGTCATCTTCAGTTATATTTTCCAACACCCCATTTAACATAAATATTACAACACCGAATCCCGTATTCGGTGCCCCAGCCTTACCGCTCAATATTAATCTTGAAGATGGGCAGATCACTCTTTCGGGAGTACCTCCACCACCACCGCCAGCGCCCACTGAAGTGACTTTCATATTGCCAGTAACAACAGCTGATAATGGAAATAATGTTTGTCTGCCAATTACAGTAGAAAACTTTGTAGATATAGTAGCGGTAACAGGTTCTGTGACTTGGGACCCTACCGTACTTAGTTATACAGGAATAGGGAATACCCCATTAACTGGTTTTAATGCAGGGAGCAATCTCAATGCCACTCAGACAAGTAATGGCGTATTAGGCTTTATCTGGGATGACCCGGGAGCTGGTGCGACACCATTGACCCTATCAGATGGAGATAATATGTTGGAAGTATGTTTTGATGTGATAGGAGCATCTGGAGATGTGTCAATACTTGACATGGACGATTCACCGACACAAATATCTGTATCTCAGCAACCACCTGGTGGAGGACCTGCCGAGCCACTAGATTTCA
>CAZMMQ010000037.1:0-21720 GCA_964567435.1 uncultured Saprospiraceae bacterium
TACAATCTAAATCCGTTTGAACACCAACCACTTCGACTGGAGTAGGTTCAATGAGAATAACCGTACAATCACCAGTACAGTTGTTAGCATCAGTTACAACAACGGTATATGTTCCCGTTCCTAAATTGGTAAGATCCTGGGTTACATCGGTCAGCTCTGTGCCATCCATGTCCCATGAATATGTGTAAGCTTCCGTACCGCCCGTAACTGTGACATCAATTTCGCCATCTAAGGCACCACTATTGACGTTACAAGTTGGATTCTGTTCAACACATGATACCATTAAAGGATCTCCTGTTGTCGACCCTTCCACAGTAACAGTCAGAGGGCCGTCGCAAACTTGTGAAAATGAAATGGTGGCAATGCACATAAGCATCACTACACCTAGTAGATGTTTGATCATTTCTTTTTAAGTGTATTTTTTGGTAAGAAATAAAAGGAAGGGTGAGACTATAAATTGACAAACGAAAGACCAAATACCCCTACTCAAATGCAAGAAATTTTACATTTGTAGAGCTTTTGCCTAACAATTATTTGATAAGCTAGATAAAAAGCACCAATGCCTCTATGCTATATATCGCCTACTCAGAAATATACAAGTATGCTTTACCAGAAGGACATAGATTTCCTATGGAAAAGTACGAGTTACTACCAGAACAACTTATATATGAAGGTACTGTCACTGAGAAAAATTTCTTCCAGCCTGGAAGTTTGGTTAATGATCAGATATTACTTACCCATACACAAGAGTATCTTTCGAAATTAGATTCACTGACTCTCTCAAGAAAGGAAGAAAGGAATATTGGATTCCCTGTACGAGAAGATTTGATCATCAGAGGCAAATCCATTTCACATGGCACTTATGAATGCGCCCTTTATGCCTTAAAACATGGTGTGGCAATGAATATCGCAGGAGGCACTCACCATGCATTTGCTGATAAAGGAGAGGGATTTTGTATATTCAATGATATGTCTATCTCTTCTAATCTTCTGTTACAAGCTGGATTAGTAAACCAAATTCTCTTTTTGGATTTGGATGTCCATCAAGGAAATGGAAATGCAAATATATTTCGAGATGATAGCAGAGTATTCACATTTAGTATGCATGGTGCAAAAAACTATCCTTTTAGAAAAGAAGAATCGGATTTGGATATTGGTGTCCCAGACAAGATAGAGGACGAAGCATATCTCAAACTCTTAAAAGAGACTTTGCCACCCCTAATCCAAAGAGTAGAACCTGAGCTTATATTCTATCAATCAGGCGTAGACATTCTATCTACAGATAAGCTGGGCCGACTATCTATTAGCAGAGATGGATGCAAGCGTCGTGATGAATTTGTTTTTCAACAAGCAAAACTTAATAGCATTCCTATTGTAGCTGTAATGGGTGGTGGGTACTCTGATAAGATCACTGATATCATTGAAGCCCATGCAAACACTTTTAGATCTGCTCAATACCTGTACTTTTGATTCGTACACTTGCATGCAGCTGAAGTACATCATGATTTATATATTGTATCAGATTGGTAAATTTAGAAAGACATACATAGCGGGTGAAGAAAGCATTCAAAATCATCAATGTTCTTCTGCCTCTGGCCATACCTAAAGTCTACAGCTACAAAGTAGAAAAGGCATACTGGGATTCAGTGCAATTTGGAGTACGTGTAGAAGTGCCCCTAAGAAATAAGCTCTTATCTGGCATTGTCATAGAAGAGACTGATGAAAATCCTCATAGTCTTCATAAGTTACGATATATCGTTTCCGTAATAGACAAAATTCCAATAATCACTCAAGAACAATACAAATTATGGCAATGGATCTCTGAATACTATATGTGCACCATTGGGGAAGTGATGAATGTGGCACTGCCATCTGGCCTAAAATTGAGTAGTGAAACCAAACTTATAGTTCGTTCGCATATCGATGATTTTGAGGGTGAATTGTCTGATAAGGAATATATGTTGGCAGAGGCCGTATCTATCCAGCACGAATTGACTATTGCCCAAGTCCAACAGATTCTCGATCAAAAGACAGTCTTTCCTTATATCAAGTCTTTAATGGATAAAGGCATAGTGTTGGTAAAGGAAGAATTAAAGGAAGGTTTTAGAGCAAAAAAAGAACGCTTTATAAAAATTACAGATTCCTTCCAAGGTGATAAGATGACCAAGGCTTTAGACCTTTGTGTCCGAAGCACAAAGCAAACTAGAGCACTACTAAGCTATGCTCAATTATCTCAAAAGAACACTTGGGTTTCTTCAAAAAAAATACGAAACCATGCAGTGGTCGATAGCGCTGTCTTTAATGCCTTAGCTAAAAAAGGAATTATCAAAATAGAAGACAAAGAAGTAAGTAGATTGAGTAATGAACTAATCTCATATAGTAAGCCGCCTCCACTAAACGAACATCAAGAAGTTGCGCTTAAAGAAATACAAAGTCTATACGCTACCAATAATAAAGTTTTACTATTTGGTGTTACAGGCAGTGGCAAAACAAGAATCTATATTGAATTAATCAAAGAGTGTATTGAAAAAGGACAACAAGTACTGTATCTACTTCCTGAAATTGCATTGACCACCCAAATTGTGGATAGATTGATGACCATCTTTGGCAATGACATCGGTGTGTATCATAGTAAGATGAGCAATAATCAAAGGGTTGAGGTATGGAATGCTGCGATGACTGGCAAGGCACTAATCCTAGGAGCGCGATCAAGCATCTTCCTCCCATTTAAGAACTTAGGGCTCATTATAATTGACGAAGAGCATGATCCTTCTTACAAGCAATCTGATCCTGCGCCCAGATACAACGCCAGAGACACTTCCATCTTTCTCTCTAACATGTTTAAATGTAAGGTCCTATTGGGTACAGCTACTCCTTCTTTGGAAACTTATATCAATACAAAAAAAGGGAAATACGGACTTGTCAAGTTAATGGAAAGACACGGACAGTCTCAATTACCAGATATTCAGGTAGTAGATCTGAGAGAACAATACAAGAAAGGCTTGATGACTTCAATATTCTCAAAAGATATGAAAGATGCTATTAATTTGGCATTAAGTCGGAAAGAACAAGTACTCATATTCCAGAATCGAAGAGGATACTCGCCTACTCTGCAATGTATGACATGTGACTTCCATGCAGAATGTCCTAACTGCGATGTCAGCTTGACCGTGCATGAATTTTCAAAAGAATTAAAATGCCATTATTGTTCTTATCGGCACAAACTACCTCATCACTGCCCTCAATGTGGTTCTGACAAACTTGACAAGCTCGGTTTTGGCACTGAAAGAATAGAAGCAGAAATCAAAAATGTATTTCCGAAAACTAAGGTGGCTCGGTTAGACTTTGATACGGCAAAAACCAGAAATGCTTATACAAGGATACTAACCTCTTTCAAGGACCATGAAGTAGATATCCTGGTAGGAACTCAGATGGTTACAAAAGGATTAGACTTTGATAATATATCTATAGTGGGGATTCTTGCAGCAGATAAGATACTTTACTTTCCTGATTTCAAAGCTAACGAAAGAGCTTTCCAGCTGTTTACCCAAGTAGCAGGCAGAGCTGGTCGTAGAGAAAAAAAAGGACAAGTCATCATCCAAACTTATAATCCAACTCATCCAGTCATCACTGAAACAAGAAATAATGACCACAATACATTTTACAAAAGAGAAACAGAAGAACGCCAACGTTTTTTCTATCCACCTTACTTCAGACTGATCAATATAACTATTAAGCACAAGGATGCAAAGATTGCATTAGAAGTAGCTCAAGCCTTAGCTTTAAGATTGAGAACTAAAATTGGAAATAGAGTGATTGGTCCATCTATACCAGGCATAGCTAGATTGCGGGGCTTATATATTCAAAATATATTGATTAAGATGGAGAAAAAATCTCAAGTTATCAAAACGATAAAAACCTTGATAAAAGATCAGATATCAGATTTGAGGCAGGCAGGACTCTCAAAAAATGTAAGATTTATATTAGACATAGACCCATAAATGCCCAAATGTAATGTAACTGTCACTTCATCTTGTTTCATGACATGATAATTGTATTCAATTTATAGCTCACCCTTAATGAGAAAATAATTTGGTGTTAAACGTCATGGAGAAAAGCCTTAAGCTTTATTACATATTTCTTTTTCTTGTATTTGCCTCTGCACTCAGAGCAAGTACTGAACCTTTGGTTATTATCAAAGGTAAATTAGACAGTGAAGACTTAGCTCCTGTTGAAAAGGAGACAATACTTTCCGAAATAATCAAATCATATATTACTGTCAATCTTGACAGTGCATTATATTACTCCGACTTCTATAGACAGGAGTTTATTGACAATAGAACCTATACTAAGAAAAATTATGAATGTAAATATTATAGTTTACTAAGTAATATATATAAAGAGCAAAGAAACCTTATCTTATTTTCAGAGCAGAGTAAGCGAGCCTTGGGGTGCTACAACTCTGGAAGAGACACCAAGAATATAGCTAAATCAAATGTAGATGTTGGACTAGCTTATGCCTACGAAGAAAAGTTAAGTGAAGCCATAAAGCACTTCGTCTTAGGAAGAAAGCTATATCTATCACTTAATGATTCGCTTAACGCTGTAGAGTGTTCAATGCAGATCGCTGCAATTAATCTTATGCAAGGTGAAAGAGACAAGGGCTTAGAAAGTTATTTTGAAGTTCTAAACTATTATGAAAAAATAGGTCATTTCAACAAATTGGGAAAACTATGCAATAAAATAGGTCTGGTATACTTAGACTTAAACAAAAACTCTGATGCGCTACATTATTTTCAAAAAGGCCTCGCCTATACCGAAAGTAATGGAGATCTAAAGGTTACTTCCGAGATTCTAATAAACCTGGTTGGATGCTACAAAGAACGGAGTGAACATCAAACTTCGATGGGTTATATCAATAAGGGGTTGGCAATCTCTAAGCAAATTAACTCTACCCAAGATCAAGCTAATTTCTACTACGAGCTGGCTAGCACAAAGCATAAACTCCAAAAAAACTATGAAGCTCTCGATGCCATCAATCAGGCGACACTTATGCTCAAGGAGCTTAATGATATTGACGGCTTAGCAAAAAGCCTGGTGCTAAAATCACACATTCTCCTTGACCTGAGTTCATATAACGAAGCACACAAGTGCTGTAAAGAATGTTATGAAATCAGTAAGAAAACAGAAACGCTGAATATTCAAAAAACAGCTTTGGATTGCATAAGTAGAACAGCAAATGCACTTAAGAGTTATAGAGAAGCTTATCAATATCAGAAAGAATATATAAAAGTAAGTGATTCCTTACAGGTTATAAACTCTAAAGAAATCATGTCCGCAACAGAAAAGAGAAATCAATACCAAAAGGAAAAAGCCATTCTCGAGCAACAAAACATACTCAACGAAGCGCTTTTGAAAGGAGAAAAAACGAATACAAAATTATTTGCCCTCCTGAGTTTTATTTCACTATTAGGTCTTGGGTTTTTAGGTTTTTCTTTCCTCTCTGGAAAGCGATACACCAAACGGATTAAAGAAAAAAACAAACTAATAGAATCAAACAACATAGAATTATCTAAGTTGAATGTGGACTTGGCACAGGCCAACTCCAAGCTTAACAACTTTACTTCTGTAGCTGCTCATGACTTAAAGTCACCAATAAGAACCATTGCTTCTTATTCTCAACTACTGATGATAAGAAACAAGGACCGATTCGAATCCAAAGATCTGGAAATGCTCAACTTTGTGTCACAGAATGCAAAGCAACTAACAGGTATGATAGATGACTTATTAGCCTTCTCTCGAATCAATGAAGATCTGGGGCCAGCAGAAGTTGTCAACATCAATGAGGTTCTTCAAATAGTAACAAACAATCTTGGCTCTATCATCAACGAAGAAAATGTATCTATAGCTGTAGAAGGTAGTTTACTCGAGGTCAAAGCACACAAAAACTTATTGACTCAGCTCTTTCAAAATTTGATCTCTAACGGGATAAAATTCAAAAAGGAAAATATACCTCCAAGGTTAACTATAAAAATAGAAGACCAAAATGATGATACGATTACCTATTCTGTACAAGATAATGGCATTGGTATAAATCCAGATTATCATGACAAAATCTTCACTATATTCCAGAGATTACATACTAAAGATGAATTTGAAGGAAGTGGAATTGGTCTGGCAACCTGCAAGGGAATTTTGGATTACTACCATATGTATATTTGGCTAGAATCAGAAGTAGGCGTTGGCACAAAATTCAGTTTCACTTTACCTAAAGTTAAAGATTTAGTAACTACCTAATCCAATTAATCTTTTCCTCTAATGGTCTTTTATTTATTAGTGGAGGTAAATCCGATTGGGGCACTCCGATATAGAATAAGCCTAAACATCTTTCTCCTTCTTGTAGCTTAATATAAGATTCGATATTCTCCATTAGATACAAAGGAGAACTCCAGTAACCTGCTATTCCTGCAGGAGTGAGGGATAGATATATATTTTCGATAGCACAACCAACCGCAGCAATCTCTTCCCATTCGGGTACAGAATCATTAAGATCTCGTTGCATAGTGATAATAAGAATGTGTGAGCAAGCTAGGATACGCTTATTAATCTTATTATACTTACTTTCTTTGAAACTAGGACCAGAATGAACTTTGGTATAAGTAGCTAGAAAAAACGACTTGAACTCCTCAAGTGCTTCAGGTGTTACAATATGAAATCTCCAAGGTTCTGTATGTCGATGACTTGGTGCTGAGTTAGCATTCATAAGAATGGTATAGATCAACTGATCATCAACCTTTTCTCCAGTAAACATTTCTGGGTACACTGATTGTCGACTTCGAATCCAATCAGATACTTGTTCGATAGAAGCCAAAATCACCTATTTCTTCTGCCCAGTCCGAGTATTTTAGATACCCATAATATGAGTATTGCTCCCACGGTAGCAGAAATAATCATACCTATAATATTCTCAGGCAAAGTCACTCCAAACTGATCTTCAACAACTCTAACAATTCCTGAGCCTGCATTAATATTCAGTAAGTTAAACAAGAAACCACCTACTACCCCACCAGCTATGCCTAGCATAGCATTGATGATAAAGCCAAAGCTATCTCCTTTCATGATTCTGGCGGCAAGTGTTCCTGCTATACCACCTACGATTATCATGATTATCCATTTCAATACATCGCCTTGCAAAACGTCTTCCATTAATTTCTAATTTTGAGCAAATATAATGACTCATCTATATATGTCATGTTAAAGGTTTGCAGGCCTACTGAAAAGTTACATCTTTCTCCATGACCATATCTCCTTCTCTAATGATTTGTATAGGTACAGTCTGTCCAGGTTGGAAAGTGCCTAAGGCTTTCATATAACTCATCATATCTACTATCTCTAATTCTCCCATTTTTACAACTATATCCCCTTTTTTCATTCCAGCCACAGAGGCTGTCCTTCCTTCTCTAACCCCATCTATTCGCATACCACGACCATCATACAGATAATCCGGAATGACACCTAAGGTGACTTTGAAATCAGGAACAGTCTGAGACTCGTCCTTGGTCTTGGTAAATTGGAACTTAGGAAGTACATCAGACCTGTCCACTATACCACCGATATATCTAATTATATCTTGAAGTCCTTCAAAATTAATTTTGTGAGTATCATCTGAAGGTCGGTGATAATCCTCGTGTTGTCCAGTAAAAAAATGTAGTACTGGAATATCCTCTAAATAAAAGGAACTGTGATCAGATGGGCCTAGACCTGATTCTGTTATAGAAAATTTGAAATCAGGAGACTTTACACCATGGATTAGTTCATGCCATGATGGAGAGGTCCCTGTGCCATAAATAGCCAATTGTCTTTCTTCATTGAGACGGCCAACCATATCCATATTAATCATATAATTGATATCCGCCATTTCCAACGGACTATTGTCTACAAAGAAATTGGAGCCCCATAGCCCTTTTTCTTCGCCTGAGAAAGCAATGTAAAGTACATTACTACTCATAGGTTTGTCCTTAAGATAACTTGCTAATGCCAACATGGCTGCGACTCCTGAAGCATTATCATCTGCCCCGTTATGGATGGCTGGAGGACCCTGATAAAGAGATCCTTCCTTCCCATAGCCAAGATGATCATAGTGAGCTCCTATAATTATCGTATGCTCAGCTCCATTATCATCGAAGGCAACGACATTCTTACCTCTGATTACTGGATCATCGGGATTGTTTTCTAAGGCATGAGGATTTGACCTAATTGTCTTCTTAAAATATTGATAGTAAGGTTCTGTACCTTCAAATAATCCTGATATACCCATTCTTGTCAATCGCTGAGAAATATAAGCAGCTGCCAATTCTTCCCCTACTGTTCCAGTCTCACGTCCTTCTAATTCGTCAGAGGCAAGATAGCCTATATCAGCTTTCAACTGTTTGAGATGAATACTATTTAAAAGTGATGGACTAATGTCAGTCTGGCCGTTTGCAGCATCCTTTACTTTACAAGATGTGATTCCTAGTCCAGAGATTAGTAGTAATAAGTATATTATGCTTCTTTGCATATCTTATTAGAATAGATTGATGAATACAAAGAAAATGAAATATAGTTATATCTGGATAGTCGTCTTATCCATGCTACTTGCTTGTAAATCTAACAGGCACGATTCAGATCATTCTCATGACGGGCATGCACCACATGACCCACATGAAGTTCATTTTCATGAGAATAAGGATAATAAGGTAGATGATCACCAACCTGAGCATGACCATGACAATCACGAACACCGAAAGAGAGGAAAAAAAGCTGAAGGTCATGGCCATGCACATGGACAAGAAAAACGAGGACATGGCGGACATGGATCAGTCGGAGAACAAAGCACCCATTATACTAGCGAAAAGCACTTGGCTAATATAAGGCAACTCACATTTGGAGGTGACAATGCAGAAGCATATTGGAGTTTTGATGACAGACATCTTGTATTTCAGGCAAAAAACGAAGCTTGGGGAGTAGAATGTGATCAGATATATTTCTTTGATCCATTCAATGATGCTATTTCAAAAGACTTCAAACCACAATTATTGAGTACAGGTAAAGGCAGAACAACTTGTTCTTATTTTATGTCTGGTAATGAATCTATAATTTATGCCTCTACGCATTTAGGAGGAGACGCTTGTCCACCTGAGCCTAAGAGAAGAGCAGATGGCAAATATGTGTGGCCTATCTACGAAAGCTTTGACATCTTCACTGCAGACCTTAATGGTAAACTTCTACATCAATTAACAGATACGCCAGGTTATGATGCAGAGGCTACCTTGAGTCCAGATGGTAGTCTAATTGTATTTACATCTATGCGATCAGGGGATTTAGAACTATATACGATGAAACCAGATGGCAGCGAGGTCAAACAAGTCACTTTTGGTTTAGGGTACGATGGAGGCGCTTTCTTCTCACCAGATGGAACAGAACTTATTTTCAGAGCTTCAAGACCTCAAACAACAGAAGCACAGAAAGAATACAAAGAGCTCTTAGTAGAAGGATTAGTGAAGCCAACAGAAATGGAATTATACATTTGTAATGTAGATGGGTCCAATCTTAGACAAATCACTAATCTGGGTAAAGCGAACTGGGCACCATTCTTTCACCCTTCTGGTAAGAAAGTCATCTTCTCTTCCAATCATAAATCAGAAAGAGGATTTCCTTTCAATCTATACATGATTAATGTAGATGGCACAGGGCTGGAGCAAATCACTTTTGATAAGACCTTTGATTCTTTTCCAATGTTCTCTTATGATGGTAAGAAATTAATTTTCTCCTCCAATAGAAATAATGGTGACACTAGAGATACAAATTTATTTTTGGCGGATTGGGTGGAGTAATTAATTGTCATTCAAAATTTCGTCTCTACATTCATGTATGTGTGACATTCATTCTCACCACTAGTATCCATTCATTGAATGTTTATGGTCAGTGTAACATTGTTAAACCGTATTGTCAACCCTATACAGTTAGCTTAGATGATTGTAAAGGCACCACATCTATCTATATCATATTCCAACCTGTATTCCTCCTCCAGTAACTGGGCCTCCTATTAATCCAATAATAAATCCAGTGTTGGATCCTGTATATCCAATACGCAATGTTGGTGAAGAATCAGCTTCTGGCTTTTTTAGATCTTCCAAGAATGGATGGGAGAATGCGGCGCTTGCAGGATATGGAATTAGTTTTTCATTGCGCTATATAAACTCAGCTAATGTTGAGGAAATGAATAATGTGTATTATTTTCATTAATTAGAAGTTGTTAATCAACTTCAAAGTTTAATAAATCCATAATTATGAAATACTTATTACTTTTTATTATTTTTTTATCGACTAATGTTCCAGCTTTTAGTCAAGATGGATTAATACAATATGACATTTCTATTGAAGAAAGAGAAATAGGAAAAAATTATATTGTTGGAATTGCTGATAATAAAGAATGTTTGCTTTTTATTACTGGTGATGATTTTGAGGTGAGAGATCATATTTTCAGCAACAATCATTTATATCTAGTTGTAACAACATGCACTTATTCAGGAATAAAAAATTTGATTCTTAGTGAATACGAATATTTGCCAGAAAATAATTCATGGATAAAGCATTATACAGATTATACTGATTTAGGACTTATTAATTCTGATTGTCTAAAAGAGTTTAGTATAAATGTTGTAAAGGATAATCCTCTTGCAATTGTCCAAATAAGTGATGGTAATTCTATCTCGTATAATTTGGAGACAAATCAAAAGTTTATTAATAGTGAAGAGTATGTAACTAAAAGCTATACAGGATTAAAAAGGTATAATATCATAATAAAAAACGACCGTATTATTAGTAAATAGCGAAATGCATTAATCATTTATATTCATATTTCTAAATCAAATTATCATGAAGAGCAGAATATTGCTACTTTCTATTTTCTTCGTTATTAGTATTTCAGGCATCGCTCAAACTGGTATTGAGAAATCAACAACATTGGTTTCGCCTTTTTTTGTGTTATTATAACAAATCGAATCTCAATGGAATATCATTGAGTTAGACATATCTACATGAGCTATAACCCAACTATTAAATGAGTTGATTACATTGCATACTAAATTAAAATGTATGTGGAGACTTATCCTAATTATTCTTCCCTTGATTTTCTTATCCTGTAAGAATGACTCCCCCATCAAGAATGAAAGCAGCCAGATATACGAAAGCAAAAATGCTAGTCTCAATGCTGAGACAATCAGAGAACATCTTGCTGAACTGTCTTCAGATAAGTATTTGGGAAGAATGCCTTGTACCGAAGGTGGCAAGAAGGCAGTAGATTATATCACTGCAGAATTTAAAAAACTAGGTCTTAAACCTGGGCCTAAGGGCAACTATAAACAAGAAGTACCATTACTGACAATAAATGGACAAATCTCAAATGTCATGTCAGTTACTACTGATAAAAAGACCTTGAAATGGCAAAAAGGAAAAGACTTCGTCGTCCATTCTGAGAGAAAAGTAGACAGAGTAGTACTCAATGATTCTGAGCTGGTTTTCTGCGGTTATGGTATTGTGGATCCTAGTAGAAACTGGAATGATTATGCAGGTATTGATATGAAAGGTAAGACGGCTGTTATTCTCATCAATGACCCAGGCTATGGTGGTGATGACCCCAATTTTTTCTCTGGTGATATTATGACTTATTCAGGAAGATGGGACTACAAATATGACATTGCAGATGCGCAGGGAGCTGATGGATTAATCATTATACATACGACGCCTACGGCAGGTTACCCTTGGTTTGTAGTGGAAAGTTCTTGGACTGGTCCTCAGCAAGGTATTTCTGGCATAGATCGTTCTACAGATTGTGGTATAAAAGGTTGGATAACTTTGGACAAAGCCAGACAGCTCTTTGAAGAATGTGGTCTTAACATCACTGAACATATAACTGCCGCTCGCCAACTAGGTTTTAAACCAATATCCATGGGGGCTTCCGTCAGTGTATCAGTAGACAACACCTATGACGAGTGTATTTCTCATAACGTCATAGGCGTAATAGAAGGCAGCAAGCATCCAGAAGAATATATCATCTATACGGCTCACTGGGACCATATTGGGGTAGGTAAAGTAGTAGAAGGCGACTCTATCTATAATGGAGCACTTGACAATGCCAGCGGAGTTGCTACGCTTCTTGGTATTGCAGAAGCATTCAGTGCCAAGGAGAATAGACCTGAACGCAGTATCATTTTTTTAATTGTAACGGCAGAAGAGCAAGGACTGCTTGGCTCAGAATACTATGTAGAGAATCCCCTCTACCCTCTTAACCAAACAGTATGTAATCTTAATATGGATGGTGTCAATCCAGCTGGACTCATGAAGGACTTGACGATTACGGGAATGGGCTATTCGAATATGGACACCTATGCTAAGGAGGCTGCGAGCAAACAAGGCAGATACATATTGGAAGAACAAGAACCAGAGAAAGGATATTTCTTCCGTTCCGATCATTTCAATTTTGTCAAAAAAGGCATTCCCGCTCTATATGCTGAAGGCGGTTATGATCATGCAGAAAAAGGAAAAGAATACGCAAAGGAATTTAGAGACGACTTTGTTGCGCAGCGTTATCATGCACCATCAGATGAGTATGATGCTGACACTTGGAATATGGATGGCATGTTGCAGGATGGCCAACTGTATTTTGATATTGGTCAGACAATCAGCAATGGAAAGGAATGGCCGAAGTGGAATGAAGGTGTAGAATTTAGTCGTCCTCAATAATTAAACTTAATTTTATTATGAAATCTATACCTCCCTTTCATGTTGCTATCCCTGTACATGATGTACAACTAGCAAGAGTCTTTTACAGAGATGTATTGGGATGTGAAGAAGGAAGAAGCGCTGATAAATGGGTTGACTTCAATCTATACGGTCACCAATTTGTTATTCACTATAAGCCTAAAAGTGAACATGAAACACATACCAACGAAGTAGATGGACACAATGTACCTGTTCCTCATTATGGCGTGGTATTGCCATGGGAAGAATGGGACATATTAGCTGATAGGCTTAGAGCAGCAGATATAACATTCGTTATAGCACCTTACATCAGATTCGAAGGCCAGCCTGGTGAGCAGGCTACCATGTTCTTTTTAGACCCTTGTGGCAATGCATTGGAGTTCAAGGCCTTTAAGGATATATCTCAGATGTTTGCAAAATAATTCTACTCAGTAACCTTAATCTTTAAAATCCGATGAAAGCCATCTATCTTAAAAAATATGGAGCTAGTGACAAGGCCTTTGACATTAGAGAAACTGTAAACCCTAAACCAGCAGCTAATCAGGTACTCATTAAGAATTCCCACTTTGGGCTCAACTTTGCAGACGTTGTTGCCCGGCGAGGGTTGTATCCTGAAGCACCAAAAAACCCAGCCATATTAGGTTATGATGTAGCTGGTCATGTGGTAGCTGTAGGTGACAATGTTACTAATGTCAAAGTAGGAGATAGAGTGGCTGCGCTTACGAGATTTGGTGGATATGCTGAATATTCAGTAACGATGTCAGAAGGGGTTTCCCTTTTACCTGAAAATATTTCCATGGAAGTAGGAACGGCCCTAGCAACGCAGGCCTGCACTGCTTATTACGCTGCTGTACAATGCATCAATCTTAATGAAGGTGACAATGTTCTAGTGCAAGCTGCAGCTGGAGGTGTTGGTTCCATATTGACTCAGATTGCTAAGTCAAAGGGGTGTATTGTATTTGGGACAGCCTCTACTCACAAGCAACAAATACTTAGAGACAATGGCGTTGATTTTCCTATAGATTATACCGCGGAGAATTTCTCTAAAGTAATATTGGATACGCTAAATGGGAACGAGTTGGATGTAGTCTTTGACAGTATAGGGGGCAAAGCGTTCAAGCAAGGATGGAAGCTGTTAAGGCCAGGTGGTTTTATGGTCAATTTTGGTGCAGCAGCGCAAATCTCAGGAAGTAATAAGCTAAAGAGTCTAGGCGTTGTAGCTGGTTTTGGTCTTTATTCTCCCTTACAACTATTGATGAGTTCCAAGTCCATGGTTGCTGTTAATATGCTCAAGATTGCCGATCATAAGCCGAACCTATTTCAGCAAGTTTTCCAAGGCGTCATGGAGATGGCAAATAATGGCATCATCAAGCCAATAATAGACAGTACATATGCAGCAACAGATATTTCTGAGGCTCATGCTCGTTTGGAATCCAGAGAATCAGCTGGCAAGATTGTTATGCATTGGTAATGGTGTAGCTTTTTCTATAAAGGGTGTACTGTCTTCCAACTCCCATGGCATGCTGGTAAACTTTAATAAAACGACACAATAGTCTTAAAATCAGCCCTTCCTAGATTCTATGAATTAAGACTTGTATATTGCAGGCTAGTTCTGGCGTATTGCTTTAGAACACGAAAAAACAGGATAATCCATGAAAATTTTATCAGTTTTATTTGCTTTCACTTTGCTTTTAAGCAATGGATGCAAAAATGCACCTGACAGACCTGAAGCCATTTTGGACGAAAACTACGAACCAATTGTACCTAGTAATACACCGCCGCCAGCTGCTGCCGCAGCTGAGCCACCTCAGAATGCTCAGGGAGTATGGCATTACACCTGCAGTAATGGTTGTGCTGGGGGTGGTGGCTCCGCAGTGGCATGTGCAACATGTGGATCTACATTAGTACATAATCAAGCTTATCATGCTCCGGCAGGAGGAGCACCTACAACAACAGCTACAACGACTCCAGGTGCTACACCGATGGGATCTATAACGAACCCAGTGGTCAATGGCGTCAATGCTACACCTCCTCCAACAGCAGCGGCGCCAAAAGCTCCCGAACCTCCTCAAAATGCAAATGGAGTATGGCACTACATCTGTAATAATGGTTGTACGGGAGGAGCTGGGTCTGCTGTAGCTTGTGCTTCTTGCGGTAGTACGCTTGCACATAACACAGCTTATCATAACTAGACATAGAGATAAAAATAAAAAATGCAAAGGTCTTAAGATTGATATCTTAAGACCTTTGCATTTTTATGGAAGTGTATCATACATCCTCAAAAACCAAGTTCCACAATTTTCTATAGTTGTAAGTGATATATTCGTCTAATAGTATTAACAAAATTATCCTTGAGTTTTTACTTTCACAGTCATTGTCCCCTCAGGCCAATTATTTACTTATGTTAAGAAATTTATCAACCAAAATATCTTTCTTCGTATTCTAATACAACTGACAAAATTCAGATTAAAAATATAGCATGATAAAAAAGTATAGCCTTGTCTTTTTTGTCCTTTTATCTTCATTATTGACTGCACAAGAGACAGTGACAGTAAGTGGATATATTAAAGACGCTTCTAGTGGCGAGACCCTAATAGGAGCCACAGCCTATCTGTTAGAAAATGGTGCTGGGGCTACAAGTAATGAATATGGTTATTACTCTATTACTGTTGCTCCTGGTGACTATGAGATTGAGTTTGCCTACTTAGGATTCAATACGACCAACCGAACGCTTACGCTGACTCAGGATACTAAGATAGATGTAGAACTAACGGAAGAGGCTTCTGAATTGGATGAAGTAATCATCACTGCAGAGGCTGAGGATAAAAATGTCACTCAAGTAGAAATGAGTGTCAACAAACTAGATATTGGCACTATTAAAAAAATGCCAAGTCTGTTAGGTGAGGTTGAAATCATAAGAAGTATACAACTCTTACCTGGAGTATCTACTGTTGGAGAAGGTGCCACAGGTTTCAATGTTCGTGGAGGATCCATAGATCAAAATCTCGTACTACTGGATGAAGCACCAGTATTCAATTCCTCACATTTATTTGGATTCTTTTCTGTATTTAATCCAGATGCGGTGAAGGATGTTAAGTTATACAAGGGTGGTATTCCTTCTAGGTATGGTGGACGTGTAGCCTCCATTCTAGATGTGAGAATGAAAGAAGGTAATAGTAAACAATTGGCAGTCAATGGAGGTGTTGGTCTAATCTTTAGCCGATTATCAATTGAAGCTCCTATTGTTAAGGACAAATCTTCATTTATAATTGCAGGACGTCGTTCATATGCTGATATCCTTGCTAGCCCATTTTTAGGCGATGACCTTGGCGACACCAAATTGTTCTTTTATGATTTGACTTTAAAGACCAATTACATATTTAGTGAGCGGGACAGACTATTCCTTTCTGGTTATTTAGGTAGAGATCGTTTTCAGTTTGGTGCAGCGGCAGGATTTAGCTGGGGTAATCAGACAGCCACCTTAAGATGGAATCACTTATTTAACGATAAGTTATTTTCTAACCTAACTTTTTACTTTAGTGACTATGATTATCAGATCGCTTTCGGAGAAGATTCATTTGACAGATTTGATTGGGATGCAAGTATTGTCAACTACAGTGTCAAGCCAGAATTTACCTTATTTGCCAATCCGAAAAATCTCGTAAAATTTGGAGGACAAGGCATCATCTATAGATTTATTCCTGGCAATGCAGTTGGTGTTTCGGAGGGTGTTGTCAGAGACATTAGTTTACCAGACAGATTTGCGATAGAGAGTGCTTTGTTTGTAGAAAACGAACAAGTCGTCACATCCAAACTTTCTGTTAACTATGGATTGAGATGGTCATTTTTCAACTTTACGGGAGAAGGATTTGCCTACACATTTGGGGAGGCTCCTGATGGTGAAAGGAGACCTGTAGAAGGACAGGAGTTTTTTGACCAGTGGGAAAGTATAGAGACCTACTCTAACTTTGAACCTAGGTTCTCAGCAAAGTATCAATTAACTGAGACCAGTTCTCTAAAAGCCAGTTATAATAGAACTGCACAATACATCCAATTGGTATCAAACACAACTGCTTCCACCCCTGTAGACATTTGGACACCAGCAACCAATAATATCAGACCATTAATCGCCAACCAGGTTGCGCTCGGATATTTCAAAAATTTGAAGTCAAATACATATGAGTTCAGTACTGAAATTTATTACAAAACTGTAGCGAACCTTGTTGACTATGTGGATGGAGCGGATTTACTTCTTAATCCATTTATAGAAGGTGATTTATTAGAGGGTGAAAACAGAGCTTATGGATTGGAGTTATTACTTAAGAAGAACAAAGGTAAATTAACTGGTTTTATGAGTTATACTTTAGCCAGGACTGAGAACAGAGTTATAGGCATCAATAATAATGAATGGTATCCTACCAGATTTGATCAGACTCACAATTTAAGTCTCACAGGATTCTACGAGTTTAATGATAAGTGGAGTGTAAGTAGCACGTTCTCATACATTTCCGGGACACCAACGACCTTTCCAACAAGTCGATTTGAGCAGCAAGGCTATGTGGTCTTACATGATGGAAACTCAGGAAGAAATAATGTTAGAATACCCGATTATCACAGATGGGATATAGGGGCAACAAGAAAGAGCAAACTAAAGAGAGATGGAAAATGGCAAGGAGAATGGGTCTTCTCTATCTATAATGTATACAGCAGGAGAAATGCTTTTTCAATATTCTTCCGACCGACTGAGGATAGACCTAATCCTGCCCAACCTATCGAAACAGAAGCGGTCCGGTTATCAGTTATTGGCAATTTCATCCCATCAGTTTCTTACAACTTCAAATTCAATTAATTATGATGACGATATTAAAAAATAAGTATTATATAATTATCTGCCTACTTGGCTTGACAATGATTTTTTCATGCGAAGATGTCATAGATGTAGAATTGGCAGAGGTAGATGCTCAATTTGTTGTAGATGCTTGGCTACATGATATGGACGACAGACTCCCAGAAGTACGTATTGGGCTATCACAACCTTACTTTGATTCTTCCTTCCAACAATCATTGGAAAATGCCAGTGTCTCTATAACTACGGGAGATAATATTATCTATAATCTAATCTACAGTCCTGATACCCGATCATATCAGTTTACTAATGATGAGTTATCATTATGGAGAGCTGAGCCTGTAGGCCAAACATTTGCTTTGAATATTGATATCAATGGATCACTCTTAACTGCTCAGAATGAAAAATTTAGAGTACCTGAGATAGATTCCGTTTTACAAGAATTAAGAGCAGATGACCCATTTGCAGATGATGGTATCTTTTGCAATTTCTTTGCAACTGACTTGCAAGGTGTAGGAGATTCTTATTGGGTAAGGACTTTTAAGAATGGCGATTATCTCAATAAGCCAGCTGAAATTAACCTTGCTTTTGATGCAGGCTTTAGCCCAGGTGGAGAAGTAGATAATCTTGTTTTCATTCAACCAATCCAAGAGTTGAATAATCCAGTAGATGAGAACTTTGCTCCAATACCTTATGTGCCAGGAGACTCAATTAGAGTTGAACTTCACTCTATCTCTAATTCTGCTTTCTTTTTTATGGAAGTATTGAGAGATCAGTTGCTGAATAGTAGCAATGGTATATTTGCCGAGCCTCTGGCCAATACAAGAGGTAATATTACAAGTAGTGACGACACAGAGGTGTTAGGTTTTTTCAATGTATCCGCGGTGTCTATAGTTGAGGAGGAAATAGTAGAGCAGTAGTCAATAGCCTATTGTGGGTCAAACCATAATTTGACGCCTTCTTCTTTTGCAGCTATATAATTCACGGTAAGCTCTGTGCCAGCAAGGATATGTTTTAAAGCGACAAAACGAATTGTCTGATTAGACCTATCTACTTCAAATTCAGAATTTGGATCATCACTATGATTATATAAAGAGCCATAACCTAATGCAATAGCTGAACTTCCAGTTTCTATATCCCAAATGAAATAGTAATCATGAAGTTGCGTCTTATGGATAGTAGTGGTCTCTTCAGGGTTGATAATGATTACGGGACAAATCTCAATTATACTTCCTTCTGTTATATCTTCTGATGTAAAAACTGACCTACCCTTGGACTCCGTATCCAAATAGTATAATCCTGGCAATTGTGTACTTAGTGGCACTTTAATTTAATTTATGTTACAAAGGTATAACCAAATTAGTATGAAAAATAAATAAGCCTACCTACAACTAAGCAGATAGGCTTTTGCCATTAATGAGTTAAGGCACTTATTTTCTTATACTATTAAAATTCTATTTTATGACTATGAATTTTGATATCCTTCCTGAATTTGTAACAATTAAGTAAAATCCCGACTTTAACGCGGAAGTGTTTAATTGGGCCGTAGTCAAATCTCTCATAATCTTCTGTCCTTTACTATCAAATATTTCATATGCTTCTCCACCTAATCCTCGAATATTTAAATAATCTTTAGTAGGATTAGGATAAAGTTCCAAGTCAGGCTTTTGAGGAATAATCTGACTCCTGCACTTAGACTTGTGTTCGCAATCATCTTCAATAGTAAACTCAACAAGAAAAGGACTGTCCCTATTTAATTTTGATTGAATTTCTAGATCTGATTTATCAATTGTGATAAAAATATCATCGCATGGTTTATTATGAAAATGAAGTGAAGCTTCTAATTTCTCTCTGATATTCTCTGACAAAGCTGATAGAGATGTTATTGTGGATTGACAATGGACGTCCATAAGCTCAGAATCATGATGGTGATGTTCATCTTCATCAGTATGACCTGGAGCTATTGGACTATCAGCTACGCAACCTATCCAATGACAAGGTCCAAGATAATCGTTCTGATGAAATGAGACATGTGTAAAGACGGAATCATAATCAATACATATAGATTGATTAGGGTAATGACATACCCATACCTTATTATCACCACCACTACCACAGAACCATCCTGATTCCAAATCTCCAATATCCTGAGGTGGATAAGCACAATCGGGCAACCCATCATTATCGTTATCTACAGTGTCATCACTTCCATCACATAGATCGCAACCATTGGCCATATTATCACAATCATTATCTGAACCTATGAAAGTTGCGGTTGCCTGACAAGTAGAAGAATTGCCTTCATCGTCTGTTACCGTAAGCGTTATAATGTAATCAGTTAGTAAACATTCCACAGTGGTTATATCGACTGTTAACGTTATTGCACTACAGTTATCATATGACTCATTATCAATATTATATGGTGAAATAGTACCAACTCCATCAGAATCTGCAACTACATAAAAATCCTGGCATACAGCTACTGGTGGCTCCATATCTTCAGTAACTGTAATAGTAATTTCATCACTACTGGTACACCCATTTTCATCAGAAACCGTTAAAGTATATGTGATGGTTGAGTCTGGAGTACTTATCACAAAATCACCTTGTACCGTATTAAGATATAGTGGAGGTGACCATTCAAAACTATCTCCTAAATCACTTGACCCAAAGATATAAGCACTTTGACCTGGACAAATCTCTTGATCTGGTCCCGCATTAGCAGATGGAGCCTGTACTCCAAATACAGGCACTGAAGCAACATCCTCACATCCAGCTATATTAGATACTGTAACGGAATAAAAATCAAAGCCATTAGGAGGAATTACCTCTATGTCTGAAGTTGTTTCACCAGTACTCCACAAATAGCTAGTCCCTCCTGATGCAGATATTACTGCTGGAGAATTACCACAAGCTATCCCAAAATCACTAACTTCTGCAATTGGATAATCATGTACTCTTACTTCTACTGTATCGAACGCAATACATCCAAAGTCATCCGTTACTGTCAAGAAGTAATTTGTAGTCACATCTGGTTCTACAGTTATTGATCCATTGATTTCGCCAGTACTCCATTCATAAGTGCCTCCCCCTGTAGCAGAAAGTATTGTCTCATCATCTACACATATATCTTGATCCAATCCCGCATCTGCTATCGGTAATGGATGCACAATGACTTCTACTTCATCTGTATCTGTACATCCATTATTATCAGTTACTGTCACTGTATATATAATAGCCGTTGTAGGCGATACCGGCAATAAGGCTGAAGTATGACCAGTATTCCACAAATAGCTTACTCCACCACTTGCTATCAACTCAGCTGTATTACCTAAGCAAACTTCCATATCTGGCCCTGCGTTTGCAGTAGGCAAACCAAGAACCAACACTTCCACTTCATCTACATCACTACATCCAGAGGCATCGGTAACTGTTACTGTATATGTCGTTGTGATCAATGGACTTACTGTTATCATTGCAGTTGTCTCTCCATTATCCCACAGATATTCTACACCACCACTGGCTATCAAATTGCTACTGTCATTCAAGCATATCTCTGTATTCAAGCCTGCTTCTGCTGTAGGTAAGTTATATACTTCCACCTCTACCTCATCTGTATCTGTACATCCTTTGGCGTCTGTAACCGTCACTGTATAAGTCGTTGTCTGTGATGGCATCACTGTTATAGTCTTAGATGTCTCTCCCGTACTCCACTCATAACTATCTCCGCCGTTGGCTATTAATATCGTTTCTGTATCTAAACAGATTCCAATGTCAGATCCTGCATCTGCAGTCGGTAAGGCGTTAACCAATACCTCTACCTCATCTGTTGAGGTACAGCCATTCACATCCGTAACCGTTACTGTATAGGTCGTTGTATTCGGAGGTGATACCGCTATCGTAGCAGTGCTCTGTCCCGTACTCCACGCGTAACTATCCCCTCCTGTTGCATTGAGGTCTGTCCATCCCCCTACACAGATCTCTTCATCTACTCCAGCTTCTGCCATTGGTAAATCATGAACCAACACTTCCACTTCATCTACATCACTACATCCAGAGGCATCGGTAACTGT
>CAZMMQ010000037.1:21820-33992 GCA_964567435.1 uncultured Saprospiraceae bacterium
CACTGGCTATCAAATTGCTACTGTCATTCAAGCATATCTCTGTATTCAAGCCTGCATCTGCCGTTGGCAAGTCATAGACTTCTACTTCCACCCCATCTGTATCCGTACACCCATTAGCGTCTGTAACAGTAACTGTATATGTTGTCGTATTCGATGGCATCACTATTATAATACTGGTTGTCTCTCCCGTACTCCACTCATAATCGACTCCGCCTTCCGCTTCCAGTATTGTCTCTTCAAGATTACAGATGGCTATATCAGCTCCAGCATCTGCACCTGTGTTTTCATTTACAATGACTTCGACTTCATCAGTATCTGTACAACCATTAGTATCAGTTACCGTCACCACATAAAGTTGTGTTGATTGTGGGCTTACCATTATCTGAGCCTTTGTCTCACCATTTGACCATAAATATGACCTACCCCCTATTGCGGACAATGAAATGACTTCATTAATACATATTTCTTGATCGGCACCTGCATCTGCATCATTATTCTCATTCACTATAACCTCAACGACATCTGTATTATAGCATCCATTAGATTGAGTTACTGTGACAGTGAACAAGGTAGTTTCTGTTGGTGAGACCTCTATTATTGACCCAATCATTCCATTACTCCAAATATATTCAACACCCCCTATAGCTTGAAGCACTGCAGAGTCATTGATGCAAATCTCTTGATCTACCCCTGCATCAGCATTGGATAAGGTTGGTTCAGATATTGTTACAGGAAATTCAAATTGACAACTAGGCCCAATAGTACTTTGAATATAAAGCACATAATTTCCCGCATACAAATTCTTAATATCTAAAGATGAATCCCAATTTTGGTTGTCCAAACTGAACTCATAAGGCTGATTTCCATTCAGGACAATGATAGAAATCAAACCTGAATTTTCTCCAAAACATAAAACATCCAAGGGTTCTATTATAAAACTTACATCGTCGCATGGGTCTTCAGGGTCCAGTTGTAATTCACACTCTTCAGCATCATTTATTCCACCTTCATCACAGTCTGTATCTGTAAACCAGTCGGCATGCGCACAGATAAAGTTTGCATCTAAGGCGTTAGTATCATCAGTTACTGTAATAACTTGCGTGCAACTGGCTGTCTCAAAACAAGGATTACTAACGGTATAATCTATCTGATATATAGCTACATTACAATCAGCATAATCAAGGTAGGGATCTGAAATGGATACAGTATTTTGAATATTGCATAATTGAGTAATAAAAGGTTCAGAGGCTATTACATCATCAAGATCAGTAACTGTGACATTATCTGGACATTCTACTGCTAGTTGCTGATGTTCTATAGTGATCTTCTGGTCACAGCTTAAGTTATTATCACAATCATCCTCGAAACTAAATTGGACAATGTATTCACTTCCAGTGCAAAATGCTATACCGGAATTGAGAACAGGTTGTGTATTACTAACAAAATAGGCTACATCACAAGGTGAATATATAGTCGGGCTGATCGGTTGATATTCTTCAATACATTCTACTATTACATCCTTAGCACAGACCATAGAAGGTCCTGGATTAGAAATGGTTACAAACTGATTACAACTCACTGCAATATCACAGTTATCTGTAGCTGTATATGTAACAATGTATATTTCTCCATTACAACTAAAGTCACTAGACTGAGCTTCTGGATCAGTGACACTAAATGTTGGATTAGTTAAACAAAATGATGTCAAAACTGGAATGCCAAATTCAATATGATCCAGACATTCTACCTCATAATCTGCAGGACAAGTTATACTTAAGCCATCATTGACTATGGTAAATTCTTGCTGACAAGAAACACTATTCCCACAATCATCTGTTGCAATATAATTTATTTCATATACTGCATCATTACACTCCTTTAGACCACTTATCAAAACTGGTGGCTCGCTATGATAAGAAGTATTCAATCCACAAAAAATTGTAAGGGCTGGCACCTCTGGTGAAATGTCTTCTGGACAAGATACATTTATAGATGCAGGACAAACAATGCTCAATCCAGGGTTTTCTATCATGACATTCTGTATACACTGTGCTGATATCCCACAAAAATTGGACACAGTATAAACTACTTTATACTCTGCGTCTTGACAATTTTCCTGCCCAGATATAAGTATTGGATCTGAAATAGAAATATTGTATGGTTGATCACAAGTACTTATCACAAATGGGTCAATAGGCTCGAAATTTTCTATGCAAGTTTCTATTGAACTTTGAGGACATAACAAATTTAAAGATTGGTCTGCTATCTCAAACTCTTGTACACATTCTTGGGCCCTTCCACATTGATCCGTAATAGTATACGTCATGTTATAAATTGCTCCATTACACCCAGGCATCCCAGTTACTAATTGTAATGTGGCTTCAAACGACGATGTAAGTGAACCACATTCCCATTCGACAATAGGCTCGCCAGTCTCAATTTCTTCTACACAGTTTACTTCTTTCGATTGCGGACAGGTGACTTCTGGAAGGTCATACCTTATGATAAATTCTTCTTCGATGACAGATGTATTTCCGCAGTTATCTACTGCTGTCCATATTCTTGTAAAGTACCTTGGACTTAAAGGACAGCCAATGCCTTCATGATTAACTTCTCTAAAAGAAACATCCAATTCAGGATCACAATTATCGCTAATAACAGGAATATTAGGTTCAGGTATATCTTCAAAACATGAAACTTCTCTATCAGAGACTAGTCCAAATTCAGGAGCTTCTTCATCAATTACCACGATCTGTTGTACGCAAAAAGTACTATCATAGAACTCTCCTCTAAAAAGGCGTTCTACAGTCCATCGTCTCATAATTATTTCATCGCAATTGGATTCTGTAATTTCATCTAAATAGGTGGATTCACCTATGCTATAAGGTGATTGGGGTACAACTAATGACAGTGTTGGATTAAGTTCTGGGTCTTGCGAAGATTGACAAGAAATGATTACCTCAGCTGATGGACATACATCTTTTCTAATTTCAAGTGTATATAATGAAGCCTCAGAGCAACTGATGCAATTACCATAGATAAGTTCATAATCGCCATCCTCATCTACCAATAATTCCAATTCTTGAGAAGTCGTCCCATCAGGCAGCGTCCATTCAAAATTACCAGCTGGCTGAGTGTTTTCGTCATCTGTTACATTAAATAGAATATGCACTTCTTCTAAGCTCACGGCTCCTGTTGGCAGCTCTATTCCATTTCTGTTGTATGCATTAAAACTAAACTCTTGCTCTAATCTATTATGCAAGAAAGAAAAACATTGTTTGCCTGACAATTGGGACCGGTAATAGGTCTTATCTATTATACCATCTAGCTTAACTACTATCCTATCTAAATCCGATGCTGCACTTTCAAGTAAGCTATTAAAGCACAGAGTATATAAATTCTGCTCATTGTAAATGGAAGAAGAATCTGGTTGCTCGAATTGGAAAAAGCTATAACTAGAATTGGCACTGGCCGTAGGCAAGGTATTCAAATGAAGATCACTTCCATCTCCACTACGCCATATAGTAGATAGCTGGCTTTGTTCTGATATTGGAATTTTGCTTACCGCGACATTATCAAGATAAAATTGCTCTGCCTGAGTAATGACTGCTCCACCATTATCTAAAGATAATCTAATCCTATGCTGATCATCACTTGCCAGAAATGTCATGCAAGCTTGAGTAGAATCTAACCCACCTGACATAAATCTTCTTTTACCATCAACTAATGAAAATAGTCTTGCTCTATTATTTGCATCACTCTGTTCTAAAGTACTTAAGTAATCAAAACAAACAGAGTAAGTCTCTCCTGGGCAGAGATTAACAATATCCGTTTCGATATATTGTGGAGAAGAAGATTTCGAACTATTTAGCCTAAAGGTGTGAGATTCAAATGATTCTGGAAGAGTCATACTCATGTCCACTGTTGCAACTGTAGCCGCATTATTAAAGTAAGACCATCCAGTGGATTGTCCAGTTATTACAGAAACAGCTTCTGCGGATTGATTTGTAATACTTCCTAGACAGTCTTCTATACAGACGTCCTCATCATTAATATCTGGACTTAAGAATATTCCTTCATCAGTCTCCTCAACTGAAACATCGACAGTTAACTGGTTGCATTCTACCAAACAACATCCGCCCATAACTCTAACCTCATCAATCATCCATACTGACAATTCATCAGAAGCACCTTGTCTGTTTCGGGGGATTAACTCAAATCTATATGTGGCATATTCTCCAGTTGTCAATTCATCAACGTGATCTAATCTGAAAACTCTATCACTCCATTCACGCGTGGTTTCTATATTTCTTTCTGAAAATACAAGTTCTTCATTTTTATAAACCCTTATCTCGAATACTCTCGGGTAATTGTTGACATCTAGTCCTATGTATTCGGGTGCTCTTTCCATAAATTCAAATCCAGTAATCGCTCCACCTGTCAAAGGTGTCACGTCCAAACTAAAAGAAATTGCATTATCAGATGCACTACCACCTAAGTCAATACACAATGCCCCATCAGATTGATTAGTTGCCTCTGTAAGGGCGGCTGATTGTGCTAAAAATTCGTGAGAATATCCTTCTACTCCAAAATGATTTCCTTCGGCAGGGATCTCTGCTGGGTATGCGATGACGCCAAAACAGTTTCCAGGTTCGAAATCCGGGTTGAGTTTTTCATGAAGGTCAACATCTTCCTGCCCCATCTGCCACTGAGCCAACATAAAATCTTCTTCTTCCTTTGCTTTTAACCTGATGTTATCTATAAATATTTTGGTCCCAAAATCAATATCTCTTGTGTTAATTCTCAAAATCAAAGAATCTGTCAATAGAGTTCTAAGCGGAAAGGAGACAATAGATTTTTGTCCATTCTCAAAATGATTTCCTGGAGTCAAGCTAAATAATTCTTGATCCGTTCTCATTATCTGAAAAGTCTCTCCTCTGTCTGAGGACACATCTACATAGATATGACTTTTGCTTTCTAGATTAAATGTTGTGACTTCAAATTCTAAATCAACACCACAAAAGTCAACTAGGGACACTAGACTTGTAGATATGTATGGATCATCGTGAGGTGCAATTGCAGATGAATTTCCTTCTGACCTTTCTAGCAAAAGCCAACCTTCTCCAGAATCAGGACTGACTGGGACAACTTGGGCAAATTGACTTTCGGTCCAAGCGCCCATATCTGTATTAAAATTACTAATAGCCAAAGAATCAGCTAGTTGTGCTTTCGCACTATTGGACAAAAACAATAATAATGCGATGAATATGTAAGTGCATAGGGCCTTACAAAATGAAATGGCTTTCATCATGTGGATAGATATAAAGTGGATAAAGAAAAATAAAGGGTAAACTGGACTAAGTCATTTCTTAATCTAGGTGTGCCTATTTAAATACAGAATTATATAAGGAGGAGAGTTGCTAACCTCAGTAAGAGGTATAGATGTGCAATGTGTAATCATAAATGGACATTTCAAGTTAAAAAATCCACCCTGAAGAGTAATGAGAGTTATGGCTTAGGGTATTATTCGTTGCCAACACTAAGTCAAAAGTTATGCCATCATATAATTTAATGCTCACTATATATGTCCAGAGCACGATAGATAGCTACCCTATGTGGGTTATAATTTTTCTCTGATTTTCTGCCCTACAAGGCTTTGGTCATGTGTTTTACATAAATAACCAATGAAAAAATAAAGTATGGAATGGTTTTCAATGTCTAAATAACAACCCACCCTTCCTAAATCAATAAAACAAATTACTATGAAAACAATCATTTGGATACTAGGATTTCTATGTCCCCTCTCATTAGTTGGTCAAGCTGAAATATCAGTCACAAGTAACATTGCCAATCCCTCTTGCAATCAAGCAAATGGAAACTCAACTGGAAGTATAGATATTACTGCAAATGGCGGTGTTCCAGGATATTTTTATGAGTGGTCAGGGGCCGGAGTATGCCATCCTTGTGAAGATCAAAGCGAACTAGGCGCTGGAGAATATTGTGTTACAGTTACAGATAGTAATGAAAATACGTTAGAAACCTGCTTTGAGTTGGAGGAACCAGATGAAATAGTTACAACATCTGTAATCGAGAATCCATCATGTAATGAGTTAAGTGGTTGGTCTGATGGTACTATCGACATTATTGTCATTGGCGGATCAGAAATCTTTGAATACAATTGGAGCGGCCCTGAAATTAGTCAAGGAAAAGAAGACCAATTTGGATTAGGTGAAGGCAACTACTCCGTTACTGTTTCTGATTCTGAAGGATGCGCAGCTATAAGTACTTTTACTCTAAGTGAACCCACACCTATAGAAATCTTTGCAGAGGTTCAGGACGCGTCTTGCGATGAGCCAAGTGGTCAGATAGATATCACGGCGGCTACTGGAGGCACTGGCCCTTATACTTATAATTGGTCTGGCAATGGAGTTAGTATTACAGACCAAGATCAATATAATTTGACAACTGGCACTTATCATGTGACAGTAACTGATGCTTATGCGTGTATAGCTACTGCTGAATTCACTCTATCGGCATTCGTGCCAATCGAAATAAATACTACGCTACAAGATGCAGATTGCACACCAGGCGGAGAAGATCTAACAATCGAAATACAAGCAGGCGCACCACCCTTTGAAGTCAGTTGGATTTCCCCAACAGGAGGAAGTTTAAATCAAAATGAACTATCAATTAATGAGGTTGGACAATCTGTTGTCTATTCAGAATTCGATGCCTTCAATGAATATAATTTTACGATAACAGATTTGAATGGATGCCAAATAAGCTATAACTATATCTCTGGTGCAGAACCTATACGCGAGATAGCTACACCAAGTCTATGTCTGATTACAGCAGATACTGACTCAGGCAACAACCTGATACTATGGGAAGATCCACCTATAATGGACTTTATAACACAATACAATATTTATAGAGAAGGGAATGCCAATGGTTCATTCAATTATGTCGGTTCTGTAGACGTCTCGGAAGAAAACAGTTTTGTAGACAACACAATTGACCCTACTTTGCAAGCCTATAGATATAGAATCACTGCTTCCGATGAATGCGACTTGGAATCAGAAGCATCAGAACAGCATAAGACAATACACTTAGTTGCCAATCAAGGTCTTAATGATAGAATCAATCTTGAATGGGATACTTACAATGGGATAACATATGATCAAGTGAGTATCTATAGAGGTATATCATTAGATGATATGCAATTCTTGATTTCGTTACCAGCTAGTGTAAATTCATACACCGATCCTACTCCTCCTACAGGAGTCTCTTTTTATCAAGTAGAGGTATCAGGGATTGTGGATTGTGATATTAACCGAGCCCCCTTTTCCATCAGATCTAATATTGCTACAAAGGAGGCAACAAGTAGTATAACAGAACTATCTTTCGAGGTCAAGGTGACACCTAATCCCGTACAAGATGTGATCAATATCAGCTCAGAAGAATCAGTATCAGTAGCACTTTATAGTGTAACAGGAAGAGAACACATTAGGCAGCATATAGAAGCTGGAATGAACAAAATTGATGCCTCATCTCTGGAAAGTGGGTATTACATTCTCCATTTGACTAAAGATGATCAACAAATAGTGACAAAACTTATCATACAATAAGAAATCAGAATAATCAGTAGAATTTTTGGATTTGAAAACCCCTGAAATCAAATTAAAAAAGGTGACCCCCAAGTGGAGTCACCTTTTCTTTATATAGATGTGAGTAGTTTGTAAGACAGCTTATTGGCCATCCTCATCCAGACTGGCTTCTATCTTTTCAAGAAGTGCCACAGTATCAGAAGTATCTTGCTCATCCACTTTGCCTACCTCTATTGCTTTTTCTGCAAACTTCTTTGCCTTTGGTAAATCACCAGTTTTGTACAAAAGTGCTGCATAAGTATCTATGTACATGAACTTTGGATCAAGTTCAACTACCTTTGCCATCCATTCTTCCATGATCTTTAGACATTTCTGATCCTCACATCGTTCGTATAATGTCCATCCTACTCTATTAGCAAAATCAACTTGCTCCTCAATTGGCTTATTTTTAAGATCAGCATCAGCTTTCATCGTGTACTCTTTCCACATTCCAGCAGATTGATAAAAACTATACTCAAAACTATTAGCCATATCGTCTCTATCCTCCCCTGCTTTCATATACTCATTGAGTATAGCTATAGATTCGTCAAACATTTCAGGACTTTTCTCTTTTGCAGCCTCATTCACCTTAGCTGACACAGCAGAGATGACTACTCTGTCAAATTCACTAGTACCATACAGTGCGGTATACTTATCCTTGTTCTCCAATACATGCATCTTATACTTATCACCAGTTGGACATTGTGTCAACGCTGTCCATGCCACTTCATTGTATAAGTCTTGTTGGTCATCTAACCAAGCATCCACAGTCTCAGCATCCGTACGCTTTCTTTCTCCTCCTACTCCAAATACACCTTGTATAAATTCAGGATACTCCAAATCGAATGACTGAGAATCAAATGCAAAAACCTTTTCTGTCTTCTCTGTCCTGATCATTCTTAAATGTTCCAAAAACTTTCCATTATCTTGCTCATACCCCGCTTCCTTCTCTACAAGCTCTCCTTCATGATTGAAATACATTAAGGTCGGAAAGCCTCTGACTCTAAACTTCATTGCGACATCTATTCCAAATCCCTCCTCCATATTTACTTTAATAGGAACAAACTCTTCATTGAGATAATTGGCGATGGCTTCATCAGTAAAGGTATTCTTATCCATTACCTTACACCAATAACACCAGTCAGTGTAAGAATCAACAAAAACATGCTTACCTTCTTCATTGGCTTTAGCGAATGCTTCCTCCCAAGTACCCTCAAAAAAGTTAACTTGTCCAATTGCAGATAAGCTTACTAAAAGGGATGTTATTAATACTAATCCTTGTTTCATGAATATTATTTTGCCTAAATGTACGAATAACAGCATTGGTGTCAAAGGATCCTTATCATTTCTGAGCAATAATGAAATATTGGGACCTTATATCTGCATAAATTCTAGCTTTATTCTTATCAATATTAATGATGAGATTAGTTAACATATTATCTTAAGCCCCCAATAATTAATATATGAGATATTATCTTCTTATAGCAACATTTACACTTTTCATACCTCTCTTGTCTGCACAATCAGATGCCCTTTCAAACATTGTAGATAGGTACCATGAGTTTCAAGCCAACCAAAAAGAAATTTATAAAGCATCTTGGCCAGACTACACCTCTCCGCAGAGTACCAAAGAATTAAATATCTACCAAAATTTAATGAAGGATATTTCGCATGTAGACAGGTCTGACTTAAACTCTCAGGAATTAATCAATATCGAATTATTAGAATTAATCATCAAAGACAAAATAGATAACCGCATCTACCGATCTGAATTAATGCCGCTGAGTGCAGAGGGTGGGTTTATTATAGGTATGATATACGGTGTTCAAGGTAAAATCCTCAAAGACAGCAAGTCTATTATACAGTACAAAGCACTATTAGACGATACACCACGCTATGTAGACCAGCAGATTGCATTGATGAGAACTGGCCTAACAGAAAACAAAGTTATGCCCAAGTTAGTAGCGACTAACTGCTTGTCTTTACTTGAAAAGATAAAGAATGATGGATTTGCTTTTATGAAGCTTCCGCTAAGCTCAGCTGATATCTCAGATTCTAAAAAAGTAGAATTTGCGCAATTTATTGACGATCCTATAGGTGAAAGCTTCAAAAGGTTAGAAGATTTTTTGTCAGAAGAGTATGTACCTCAGACCAGAGCAACGGTAGGCGTTGGACTTAATCAAGGTGGGAAACACTATTATGAGCAAAGAGTTAGATATTACACGACGCTTGATATGACACCAGATGAAGTATTCCAACTTGGGAAAAGTGAAGTTGAAAGAATCAAAGGTGAAATGAAGCAAATTATTGCTGATCTTAAATTTGAAGGTGATTTTTCTGAATTCCTTGAGTACCTGAGGACAGATGAAAGGTTCTATGCAGAGACTCCACAAGATCTGCTCAACCATGCCGCTTGGTTATCTATGAAGGCACAAGAGATATTACCACGCTATTTCACAATACTCCCAAGTCTCCCCTTTACCGTCAAACCAGTACCTGATGATATAGCGCCCACATATACAACTGGCCGTTATTCAGGAGGCTCATTCACCGGCATGAGAGCAGGCACCTATCTGGTCAACACCTACAACCTCCCTGCTAGGCCAAAATATGTCCTCCCCTCTCTTACCTTACATGAAGCCGTCCCTGGACATCATCTACAAATCAGTCTTGCTAAAGAATTAGACTTGCCTGAATTCAGAAAAAACCAATACCTCAGTGCCTTTGGTGAGGGCTGGGGACTTTATGCAGAATATCTTGGAAAAGAAGCTGGTATGTATACTACACCATATGAGAACTTTGGACGACTCACTTATGAGATGTGGCGAGCTTGTCGGCTTGTTGTGGATCCAGGGATGCATTATTTTGGATGGACCAGAGAAGAAGCCATTCAATATATGGCGGATAACACTTCTCTCTCAATGCATGAAGTCAATACAGAGATAGACCGCTATATCGGCTGGCCAGGCCAAGCTGTTTCTTATAAGATAGGAGAACTTAAAATAAGAGAACTGAGAAAGAGAACTGAAACTGAATTAGGTAATAAATTTGACCTCAGAGCTTTCCATGATTTAGTGTTATCTAATGGCTCTATACCCCTTGCTTCTCTGGAAAGAATTGTATTAGATTATATAGAGACTATGAAAAATAAATGAAATGCAAGTAACCATCATCCCTTACGAGGCAAAATTCAGTAGTTACTACAAATCACTGAATGCGGAGTGGATAGATCAGTATTTCTACATGGAAGAGGAAGACATTAGTAAACTCAATAATCCAGAATCCATTATAGCCAAAGGGGGTGCCATCCATTTTGCCATTCTTGACGGTATACCTGTAGGTGTTTGCAGTCTGGTCAAGCTGTATGGCCATACCTACGATTACGAATTATCAAAGATGGGAGTTACAGAGAATCATCAAGGTAAAGGTATCGGCAGAAAATTGGCTTTATCCATCATCAATGAAGCCAAGGCCAAAGGAGGTCAGTCATTATTCCTTGAAAGCAACACGGTATTAAATCCTGCTATCACCTTATACAAATCACTCGGATTCAAAGAATTGCCATTTACGCCAAGTATATATAGTCGGTCTAATATTCAGATGTTATTGAAGCTGGGGTGAAGCATTAAGAATGTAGAATTAAGAATGGACAATTCCAATATGGTGCAGTAAAAGGGTGCAGCGGTTCATGGTGCAAGGGTTCACGGAAGTGGCAGGCCTCCACCCTCAGCTGATTTTGAGGTTCCATTTTTTACAAATCTAGTTCTTTCAATATTCCGTTATTCACGTAAAAATAATTAATTAACATGCGAAGTCAATTTTCAATTTTTATGAAAATTCATGAATCAGGTGCACACATGCTTTGGGCACAGCCAATCGGAATCTATACTTCAGATGTTTGTACAATCCTTCGTATGTATGGTCATTCAATTTCTGAATTAATTTACCTTAAAAAAGAAGTACAAAAAAAATTAGAAAGTAAATCATATGGCGAAATCGGCCTAAATGATTGGGGCTTTTCTATAAACTCTGAAACATGCAAATTCAAAAGTGATGGAACAAAACGTCATACGTCTGTTCCCACTAATATTGTTATTAGATTCATAGATAGATCTATTGATTTTCTAAATAAGTATGAGGCAGGAAAAATTCCCGGACTTATTCCACCAAATCTAAGAAGTGAATAAGCAATTATTTGATTAGAGTTATTATATGATGCTAGGGTTCTAGGTTAATGGTACAATGGGGCGGCAGGTTGAATAAGATTCTAGTTCAGACAAAAGCATAAGTAGGTAGGTCTACTCCAAACCTCGACTGATATTAAGAATCCTTTTTTTACAAATCGACCTTGTAGAGATTTCTTCGTGCTCGTAAAAGCATATGTTTATATTAGAATAGTGCAAATAGTTAATTTAGGAGGTATTGATAGTATGCAAGCATATTGCATCGCGACTACAAGTCTCGACGAACGGTACACAGCGGTACAAGGTGCGATGGAGTGAATCAGAATCTTGTTCATCCAATAA
>CAZMMQ010000038.1:0-33192 GCA_964567435.1 uncultured Saprospiraceae bacterium
GCAACTAGCGGAGGATCATTTACATTCACAGGAGCTCAAGGTGGTGAAACATACATGTTTGAAGTAACTGATGCAAATGGTTGCCAACTGTAAGCAATAGATAATACGAGAGACCTTAGGTATTCTCTAAATTTTAAAATGGTCCGGGAAGCGATTCTCGGGCCTTTTTTAATTAGATATAAGATAGATTTAAGCTCATAAGCCTAATGTAAGCTTCTTATAATCAATATTTTATATAATTATTCTTCAATAATAAGACGTAATCAAAAATCCAACCGTTATTATTATTAGTTATTATCTGTCGTTAATATCATGTTAGAGATAAAAGCTCTTTGCACCTGTCTAATAGATTATCAAGTATATTTACTTAATAGAGTAAAATCCTGTTTGTTGTTAGGTTTCAGGATAGTCTATAGGGAAGAATGAAACATAGAATATTGCAGGAAGTAATTCAAACACGACATCCACTGATTGGTCTATCAAGTCTATTTCTGACTTTGGTATTTAATTTTGTCTGTTCTATTTGTTTTAGTCAGAATGATACGACTTCATTTGAAGTCAGTGTAGATTCAATCATGATAAATTCGACACGGATCTCGCGAGAATGGGCTCAGTCGACAAGGGCAGTAACCCCAATTACTGACCTCAACATAAAATATTCTCAACAAAATTCTCTTCAAGAAAACTTAAACTCTGTTGCCGGAGTCTTTTCTCTGAATGCGTACAATTTAGCTCAAGACTTGAGGATTTCAATACGAGGAGCTGGCTCTCGCTCAGCATTTGGAGTAAGAGGGATTACGGTAATTGTAGACGGTATTCCAGAAACAACACCAGATGGTCAGACCCAACTGGATGCCATTCCAATAGGTTCAATTAGTAATATCGAAATTATCAAAGGACCTTCCTCCGTCTTATATGGCAATGCCTCAGGAGGGGTAATAAGTATAAACACCCTCAGACAATTTGATCATCAAAATGACTTAGACCAATTTCTGAATAGTCGGATTAGTTATGGTTCTTTTAATTATAGTCAGGCACAATTTACTTTTGGTAAGAGAGTAGGAGACAATACTTCATTTGTATTATTGGGTGATCATTCACGTTCAGATGGCTTTAGACTAAATAGTGGATTTAACTCGAGTATGGTTAAAGGCCGATTTGATCATCGCTTCTCAAGGTTTGCTAAGATCAGTGTCCTTGCAGATTTCCTTTCAAGCCCTAAGGCAGATGATGCAGGAGGATTGACCCAAGAGGAAACTATTCAAAATAGGAAACAGGCTAGGGTTCGTAATGTAGACTTTGAAAGTGGAGAAGCTGTAAGAAATTTTAAAGCGGCAGTTCAATTTTCCTTATTGGCAACAGAAGATAATGTTCTAGATGTCTACGGGTTTTATACTAGAAGAGTTTTTGATGGATTACTTCCGTTTCAAAATAGTGGTGCAATAGATTTGAATAGACACTATTTTGGTCAAGGTATAAGTTATACAGTTAAAAACAAAAAGGGTCTTACTATAAAGTATGGATATGATATTTCCTCACAACTTGATAATCGAGTAAGATTTTTAAATGAAGGTGGCACCCGAGGAAGTAAAACGTTGGATCAAAGAGAAATTTTCAAACATGCTGGAGTATACACTTTGGCAGAATTGGATTTAGGTTCTATTATTCTGACTCCAGGCTTAAGGTATGATTATCATGAGCTGAAGCTGAGAGATAACTTTTCCCTAAATGATGCTGCTAGTGGAGAGCAATCTTACAATATATTTAATCCATCATTTGGTATTAATTATACGGTTTCCAAGCAGGTAAATCTGTTCGCCAATTATTCTACAAGTTTTGATACTCCAACGCTTAATGAACTTTCTAATAATCCAAGTGGGCTACCAGGATTCAATCCAGAATTAGAACCGCAGAGATCAATTAGTTTCGAATTAGGCGCTAGATATGACGTCTTAAATTTATTCAAAGGACAGATTGCCTTATTTCGGATTAATACAAATAATGAACTTGTTCCATTCCAACAGGAGCTATTCCCTGGTCAAACATTCTTTAGAAATGTTGGACAAACTCAAAGACTTGGATTAGAATTAGAAGGCAGTTACCATCTAAGCCCTACGCTGAAATCAACAGTAAGTTATACCTTTTCGTCGTTTGTCTACTCTGATTTCAGATTGAATAATGATGATTTTGACGGGAACTATCTGCCTGGTCTTCCAAAGCATAATTTAGCTTTGGGTTTACATTATACACATAAATCTGGATTGCATATCAAATCCTTAAATTCTATGATTGGTACGATTTATCTGAATGACGCCAATACAAGATATGCAGATAAATACTTTTTGAGTAATCTAAACTTTAGCTATCCCGTGGAAAAAGGGAAAACAATTCTTACACCCTTTGTAGGGTTAAATAACATATTCAATGCACAGTACAATGATAATATCCGAATTAATGCATTTGGAGATCGATTTTTTGAGCCTGCACCAGGGTTTAATATATTTGGTGGTGTCACCTTAGATATCTAAGCTTTTAAGAATCCTTGTATCGTTTTCTTAGCTATTGGAGATAATATCAATTCTCCACTGATGGCAGCTCTTTCCTTAAGCAAGACATTCCAGTTATCTGTTCCTTTCCAGAATACCTTCTTTAGTTCATTCATCGCTATGGGATTCATGCCAGAAAGTGTAGATATAAATTGCTCAAGGTAATTATCCATTTCATCAGCATTATCAAATACCTCTTGGTACAATCCTGCATCTTTGGCCCATTCTGCAGTATACCACTCTTTAGCATTGATTGCCATTTGACTAAATCTTGCTAAACCTATTTTTCTTTCTACGGCAGGTCCTATGACAAAAGGACCAATGCCAACGGCTAATTCGCTGAGCTTAATACTGGAAAATTTCGTGGCTAGGCAATAATCACACGCAGATGCTAATCCTACACCACCACCTACTGCTTTACCTTGTACCCGTCCAATGACGAGTTTGCCACAGGTTCTGATGGCATTTATGACATTAGCGAACCCAGAAAAGAAAGATAAACCCTGCTCTTTATTTTGAATAGCCACCAATTCGTCAAAACTAGCACCTGCGCAATAAGTTCTTTCTCCAGCGCTCTTGAGTACGATTAAGATTACGCCATCATTGGAACCAGCTTTAGATATAGTCTCGGCTAATTTCGATAATAGTTGAGATGGTAATGAATTGTGCGAAGGATGATAGAACTCAATGGTTTCAATGCCTTTCACTATCCGGCTTACCACATGACCTTGTGTTGTTTTATCCATAGATTAAGAATTTATGGTAAAGGTCTAACTTTGGCCCATATAATTATAAATATGGCTCAACAGAATTTTGTAGATTATGTGAGATTGTGCGGACGTTCAGGATCTGGTGGTGCTGGTTCATCTCATTTCTTTAGAGATAAGTCTACTCCTATGGGAGGTCCAGATGGAGGAGATGGTGGTAGAGGTGGTCATGTTATTGTAAAAGGAAATGAACAACTATGGACGTTGTTACATCTAAAATATCGTAAGCATGTCATTGCTGGAGTTGGAGAACCAGGAGGGGCAAGTAATCGTACTGGAGCTCAGGGCAAGGATATTATATTGGAGGTACCCTTGGGTACAGTAGCGAAAGATGCAGAGACCGGTCAAGAATTGTGGGAAATAACCGAACACAATGAAGAGCGCATCTTGGTAGCTGGTGGTAGAGGTGGATTAGGGAATTCTAATTTCAAATCTCCTACAAATCAAGCACCTAGATATGCTCAGCCAGGTGAATCGGGTAGAGAGGAATGGAAGATATTAGAACTAAAGCTGCTGGCAGATGTCGGCCTTGTCGGTTTTCCAAATGCAGGAAAATCAACTCTCCTTTCAGTTATGAGTGCTGCAAAACCTAAAATTGGTAATTATGCTTTTACAACTTTGGTCCCTAATTTAGGTATAGTTTCTTACCGTGATGGTCGATCCTTTGTTATGGCTGATATCCCAGGTATCATCGAAGGCGCCTCACAAGGCAAAGGCTTAGGGATTAGATTTCTTAGACATATAGAAAGGAATGCATTGCTATTATTCGTTGTAGCGGCAGATTGTGCCGACATCAATGAAGAGTATAGAATATTATTAGCAGAATTAGAGAAATATAATCCTGAGCTAATAGATAAACCTAAGCTGATGGTTATCAGTAAAGCGGACCTATTGGACAACGAATTAAAAGAAATGTTGGCTGGAGAGCTGACGCTTCAAATCCCATATTTATTTATTTCATCTGTCACACAGCAAGGGATCAATGAGTTGAAAGACAAAATATGGAATCTTATCACCGCAGAATACTATTAATATTTGTAGTCAGATTCTAAACTTTTAATATCAATCTATTAAAGGGTACAGACAAAAACTTTAAATTCGTAGTGGATATAGCTTTTAATAATTAGTTAAAGACCTATAAATAAGTAACTTATGCCAACGTCATGCCGTAAAATAGGTGTGACTAAAAAGAATAATATCATGAAAAGTAATCTAATTGCAATTGCAATATTTGTTTTAGCAGGAGTATCTATATCAGCTCAAGAATCATTGATAGCTGATATCATGCAAGTAGACCCTGTAAATTTAACAATTGGGGAAGAGGCTCAGAAAATGCTTGATAAGTACGAAACGGCTTATACTGAAGAACTAGGAAAGCTTGATGAGTTGTTAGCTAAGCAAGGAGAAGATTATGCAGAAGAGGTAACTAAACTTATCGAAGGATTTACGGGTTCTATGGAAAAAGGAGAAGAGCAAGTAATTAAGAATGAGAAGCAGAATGTTGCGACGATGACAAATGCAAAAACCTTCACCTTATTGAAAGACAAGAAAAAATCTATACAGGATTTTCATAATAAAATGAACATTATGCAGCGTGACTTGCCTAAGGAGATTATGAAAGAAAAGGGGGAAGAGTTAAATAATCTGGTTGAAGATTATAAATCAAAAATTACAGAAGAATTTAGTGCTAATCAGAGAGTGATAAAGGCATTTAAGGCCACCGAGCATATTACAAAAACAAATGTGAAAGATATGCCTTCATCAGATGATGGGTCTAATTAATCCACCAGAAAGAAAATATTAAAAAAGGCCAGTGCATTTTGCACTGGCCTTTTTATTTGGAAAAGTATATCTAAGAATAGTTCTTAGGTTCTCAACATATCATTTTATTCTGGGACGTTAGAAGGATTAAGTAGATCATAGAACTGATCTAGTTTTGGTAGAATTATAATTCTTGTTCTTCTATTAATTGCCCGACCTTCAGTCGTAGCATTATCTGCTAGTGTATTGTATTCTCCTCGTCCAGCTGCTATCAGACGATTTGGATCCACATTATACTCTTTCTGTAGAGTTCTAACCACAGCTGTCGCTCTTTTCACACTGAGGTCCCAATTATCTTCTATACAGCTATTTCTTATCGGCACATTATCCGTGTATCCCTCAACCATAACTTCTAAGTCTGGTCTAGATTCTATAATCTTAGCTATTTTACTTAGTACTTCTTTGGCCCTTGGCGTAATAGTCGATTTGCCACTAAAGTATACCATCTTATCAGACAAGTTTACGTAAACGACTGTTTTATCTACCTTTATGTCCACGTCGTTATCTGCGATTCCTTGAGCCAACACACTTTTTAAGTTAACGGCCAAGGCTAGATTTATAGAATCTGCCTTTGACTTCGCTGCTTGAAGTAAGTGAATGTATTCATCTCTTTTTTCTAATTGACTAAGTGTCTCTTTGATGTTTTCATTAGCGGACTGAGATAGAACTGTCAAGTCTCCAACCTGATCTAATTGTTTGTCTCTTTGAGATTGACAATCAGCAAGCTGATCTTTTAAGTCCTTAAGTTGCTCTTGTCGCACAGAACCAGAACTATTAAGACTTTCCTTTTCAAGTCTGCACTGGGTTAGCAAGTCCATAGTCTTACTCAGTTGTTCTCCACATTCACCCAGTTGCTTATTTGCAATAGCCAAGTCTTTTTGATGGGCTGCTTGTAGCTCGACAATTTTCTTTTTACTAACACAGGAAGTACTAAATATACTTATGAATGTCAATAGGAGAATTGGTTTGGAGAATCTCATATAATAAGTTTTTTGAATATGTTATTTGCAATATTGATACCAACTTCTTGAGCAAGGGAGGCCCTTATATGGCAGTTAATCGAGATATTAACGATTGAGAAATGGAAATTATTCCTTACTGTATGATTAATAGATATTCAAGGAGTACGGTATGTCGCAATACTATGACTTGAAGAAGAAAAAAGATTGTTTTGGGATAAAAAAACCTAGTGCAGTAAACTCATTTCTACCTTCTTCTCCAACTCTTCTACAGTGTCTCGAAAGACTTCGTCAGTGTCCATTAAGTTTTGAACAGTTTTGATAGAGTAGATGACTGTGCTATGATCTTTACCTCCAAAGTTATGACCTATGGTCTTCAATGAGCTCTCAGTGTAGTTTTTTGCTAAAAACATTGATAGCTGTCTAGCAATTACAATGTCTCTTTTTCTGGTTTTGCTATTTAGTTTCTCTAGTGGCACGTCGAAGTGCTCGGCGACCAGCTTGGCTATATTATGCACAGAAACCGTCTTGTTTTCTTGAGTAATAAACTTTTGGACGACTTCTTTTGCCAGATTTATATCAATCTCTTTATCATTAAGATTGGCATGAGCCATTAGTGAAATGAGCACACCTTCTAACTCTCGTATGTTTTTCTTGATATTAAAGCAGATATATTCCATCACTTTCTTAGGAACCTTGTGTATGTCGTCCCCGATTTTCTCTTCTAAGATAGCCAATCTGGTTTCGAAATCTGGTGGTGTAATATCAGCAGTAAGTCCCCACTTAAATCTGTTGATCAGTCTCTCTGATACTCCCTTTAAGTCCTTAGGTGGTTTGTCCGAAGTCAGAATAATCTGTTTGTTAGTCTGTTGTAGTTGATTGAAGATGTTAAAGAAAATATTTTGGGTCTTTTCTCGCCCAGATAGAAATTGAATATCATCGACTATGAGTGTATCGATTAATCCAAAATAGGTAATGAGATCATCCATTGTCCCATTCTTGATAGCAGTGACAATTTTAGTAGTGAATGCTTCGGTGGTGATATATAACGCATTGTGATTTGGATCTTGGTCTAAAATGGAATTCCCAATAGCATGGGCTAAGTGGGTTTTGCCCAGCCCAACACCACCATATATAACTAATGGATTGAAGGCAGTGCCTCCTGGTTTTTTGCTTATCGCTTCACCAGCAGAACGACCGATCTTATTGCAATCTCCTTCTATGTAGTTTGTAAATCTATACTTTGGATTGAGGTTATTGGATACCTTCATTTTCTTTAAGCCTGGAATCACAAATGGATTCTTTATGACCTTGGTATCTATGGTTGGTTTCTCCTGGACTTTATTTTTATTATCTAGAACGATCTTATATTCTAATCTGCCACTTGGACCTAGAATTTGATAAATTGATTTCTTAAGAATATTTAAATGGTGTTCTTCAATCCAATCGTAGAAAAATTTATTAGGGACCTGGATGGTCAGTACGCTGTTCTCATGTTTGATGGCCTTGATGGGTTTAAACCATGTATTGTAGCTTTTTTCGTTTATGTTTTGCTTTATAATAGAGAGACAACTGTCCCAAAGAGATTCGTACGATTCTTTCATCTAACTCCGTTTTTGAAGTAATAATTCTTACTTCACCAATAAATGTAAAAGGCGCTGTAAAAAGCTGGTTTTTGATAAATCGATTCCTGATGAACTCTAAATCGGTTTGCTTTAAGCGGGAAACAAATATGATGGATTTTTTTGAAAGCAACTGAATTAACACTAAGATAATATTGACATTTTTTTTGCGTAGGTGACAAAAAATAAGAAAAGTGGGTATCAAATTTATATCAAGAATTATTTCAAGTATAATATGTTTTTGCTCAGACGTTTATATATTAAATATTGAAATTGATTATAATTCGTTCAGTCTCAGTCATACCCTATTTTATGCTAATGTTTTCACAGTAGACACATCTATTTTTTCTATTCTTTTCAAAGATTATGTCAATTCTTCCTAACAGAATTCCTGCCCATCCTGCTTGACTGACTAGGACCTCTTCACCTGATCTGTTAGCATATACAGTTGGCTTCTTCAGGAAGGTATGCGTATGCCCTCCAAGTATTAGATCAATGTCATTTGTCTGTTGAGCAACAACCATGTCTGATACCTTATTATGGGAATACTTATATCCTAAATGTGATAAACAAATAACAATATCACATTTTAACTCATGTCTAAGTAGAGAAGCTTTTTTCTGAGCAATAATTATGGGGTCTTTATATTGAGTATCCCCATATAGATTAGGTGGAACCAATCCTCTTAGTTCTATACCTAATCCAAAAAGTCCAATTTTGACATCTCCTTTTTGGACAATCTTGATATCTTTTACAGCTTCTTGAATAGGTGTATTGTTGAAATCATAGTTGCTACTAATAAAGTCAAAGTTGGCTTGAGTTATTTGTTTTTTGAGTGCGATCATACCACCGTCGAAATCATGATTGCCAAGAGTAGCAGCATCGTATCCCATATGCGACATGCTCTTGATTTCTATCTCTCCACCAAAAAAATTGAAGTATGGAGTGCCTTGAAATATGTCTCCACTGTCAACCAAAAGAACTTGATCGACTTCTTGTCTGATTTTAGATATAAGAGCCGCTCTCTTAGCTATACCACCCATCCCCGCATTTCTGCTTCCATCCAAAGGAAAAGAGTCTATGCGGCTATGCATATCATTGGTGTGCAGAATTGTCAGAGAACTGAGAGTTGGATCATCTACCCATGCAGTCCAAGGAAACCCTGCTGTGGCTGTAACCAAGCATCCAGATATTGATTGCCTTATAAATTTTCGCCTCGAAGTCATATTCATTTTGAGTTAGTAATGCGTTGAGAATCATCGACTATAATCGGTAGGCCTGCCTTTTGTCTATCCTTGAGATGCTCTATAACTATATCACGGATAAATACACCTGAGTTTTCTTGCTCAAAAGACCTTAGAATCTCAGCTTGATCACCTCCATTCGCTACATAATCAGGTAGAGCAACCCTATAGGTTCTTCCTTCCTCAAGTGGCTTGCCTTTGATTAGTATCTTTTCAGCTGTTCCATTTTTAGATATTGTAAATGTGACAGTCCTGCTTATAGGCCAACCTCCTGATTGAGCCAAACCATCAAATAATTTCTGTACAGTACTAGCAGGAAGATTTAATACCACCAACATATTATCAAATGGCATTAGCTCATAGATTTTACCTATTGTTAGTGGCCCTTTTGAAAGAGATTGGATTCTAAGTCCGCCATAATTCTGAATAGCAAAATCAACTGGTTCAAAAAACATCTTGTCCGATTCATCGTACATGATATCTGTAAACCAATTGCCTAAATTTGATGTCGGCTTTGCTTTAATTAGTTCCTCCTCCAACATACCTACCTCCACTTCCATCTGAGCGGACAAGGTTGTTCGATAAGGTTCGATCAAATTGTCCAGTATGGTATCAGTTTGTAAATTCTCAGATAATCTGATATAATCTGTATCCACAGATATCAAATGTTGCTTAGTCTGACAACTAGGGAGCAAAAGGAATATAGTTGCTAAATATGTCAGTTTATACATCTAGAATCAATTTGGCCTCTTCCTTTATGGCTTTCTCTGCAACTTTGAGAGGGTTAGAGTTAGAATTAATTTTTTGCAGTAGAGCTTGTGATAATTCATTGGCATTAGCGGAGTCGGGTATCGTCTTTGCTGTTTCAAAAATGAGTGCAATGATGTCGTTCTTGGATAAGGTAATTATCTCCCAAAGTTTGTTTGATGTATATAACTGTTGGGCAAGGTTGTGTTCGTACTCTTTTTGAACTGAGACAACCATAGCATTGGTAAGCTGTCCAACATTCATATCTCTGGTTTTTAGTCTGAGGATGAGATGATTTATGTCTATTCTGCTACAGAATAGTAGTAATCTTTCATAGGCTTTCAGCTTTAGAGGAATGGCTTCTTTGGATAATTTGTTTCTGAGCTGCAAGGCATCCTTTTGATACTGAGCATGCAAATATTGCCTGAGCACAAAATAGGCTGTCGCAAATACTATCAGTGAAGGAACTGTGAGCTTAATAATTTCTAAGAAAATGCTCATATGACTACTTTAATATTAGGTTTATTGTAAAAATTCCAGGCTATTAGCTAAATATGTTAAAATCACTACATCTAGTAGACTGCAAATTAGTAAGCAAATGTATATTTTTGAGTGAAGAGATGAGACTGAGTGAGTGTAAAGTATAAATAAACAAGCATATGGATGAAAAGGGCACTGCGACAGCGAAGCCTGCTCCAATAAAACTGACAGAAGGAGCAATCAAACAAATTAAGATTCTCGTCGAACAAAAGCATGTTCCAGAAAACTATGGATTAAGGGTTGGAATTAAGGGAGGAGGATGCTCTGGGTTTTCATATGTATTAGGTTTTGACGAAATGAGTGAGAAGGACGAGGCATATGAAATTGGAGGACTAACTATTTATATGGAAAGAGCTCATGCATTATATCTTATTGGCATTGAAATAGATTGGCTCGATGGATTAAGCAATCGAGGATTTATATTTAATAACCCTAATGCTAAGGAGACTTGTGGTTGTGGCACTAGTTTTTCTGCATAAACAAGTGAGAGCCATATTTTGTCAATATCATATTTTCTAATTTGGCTTGATAAGTGGAGACAATCATCATTTTACAATTAAAACTGTAACCGTAACTACTTTTGGATACAGTTTTTAGAACATGAAACTCATTTTCATGTTCCATCCTTTGGAATTTTAATAAGTAAGATCTACAACCATTCTATATACAATAGTATATGTAGCTTGGTAAATAAAATATTATCCCACTTCAAGTGGAGGATAATTAATATTATATAGTCATCAAATTATAACACGTTTTGTATGGATTTTTTTAAGTTTTATTTCTTGTTTATAAGCTTCTTTGTAGGAATTGGTGTGGATGCCCAACATTCCTTGCAGGAGGAACTAGATCATAATTACAGATTTTATAATCTGGATAATATGAATACTTCTACCTTATATGACCAATTCAAGAATACAAGTAAATTTCATGAAATTACTCTCACCTTCGGAGATGAAACATTTTCACTAGAGTTGTGGGATAGTAATTTAAAGGCTGAGAAACATACAGTTACTCTGGCAAGTGGTGATGCGTTTGAAGGACCTGAGCCAATAGCCATGAGGGGGACTATTAAAGGTGACCCAAGTTCTAAAGTAAGATTGACTTTCAATGAAGACTTTGTATACGGTTCTATTATTAGAAATGGAAAGCGACTAATTATACAACCGGCTTGGTATTTTGACCATGATACGGAAAGGAACGTTGTCCTCTCATATTATTCCACCGATATAAAAGAACATGATCATGGGACCTGCGGAGGAGTACATACGCATGAAAACTATACTTTAGAGAAAATTGCTCGAGATAAGAAAAGTATAGGCTTATGCTTTGAGACAGAAATTGCTTTGGCAGCTGACTGGTTAATGGTTCAGGATTTTGGAGGGAGTGTTTCAGCTGTTGATAATCATATCTGTGGTGTGCTTAATGATGTTCAAGGTGATTTTGATGATCAATTTCCAGATGAAATATTATATGATCTAACTGATACTTATATATCAGACTGTGCAACCTGTGATCCCTGGACAACTTCTACCAATGCAGCAACTGTTCTCAATTCATTCGCTTCATGGGGGCCTAATAATTTGAGTGGCCATGATGTAGCAACGCTTTGGACAGGAAGAAACTTTAATGGAGGAACAATAGGTATCGCTTTTTTAGGTGCTGTTTGCTTCAATTTAAGATATAATGTATGTGAGAACTTTACGGGTAATGGCAATCTATTGAGAGTCCTACAGTCTCACGAATTAGGGCACAATTGGGATGCCTTTCATGATGGTGGTGGAGGTTTTATTATGTCAGCCAGTGTCAACAATACAGACGAATGGTCTGATGATTCTATAGATGACATAGAGGATTTCTATCTAGGATCTCCATGCTTAGAGGATTGTACAGATGGAGAGTCTCCCATTGCAGAGTTTGAATGGGAATTAGATAGTGAATGCGTTACTGCTGAAGCAGAATTTTTTGACGAATCTGAAGGCGCTACTTCTTGGTTATGGACTTTTGAAGGTGGTACGCCTGAGACTTCTACAGAGCAGTTTCCTATTGTTACTTATAGTACTCCGGGTACTTATGATGTCACTTTACAAGTGACCAATATATTTGGATCAGATACCTACACTGTTGAAGAGGCCATAGAGGTCGCGGACAGTCCAGAGGCGTCATATGACTATATCTCTGATGATTTATTTATTGAATTTTTCAATATGTCAACAGGTGGTTCAATTACAGATTACTTCTGGCAATTTGGAGACGGAAATGTATCCGATGAAAGTGATCCTGTTCATGTCTATGACTTGCCTGGTACTTATATTGTAACATTAGAGGTGGAGAATGCTTGTGACATTTCAACTTTTACAGAAGAAATTCAAATCTATGATAATCCAGAAGCATCCTTTGTTGCAGATACCATATATGCTTGTGTGGGAGATACCATTGGATTTAATGATACAAGTTATGGGAATATAACAGATTGGGATTGGAGATTCGAAGGAGGAACACCTAGAAGATCTACTTTAAGTAATCCACAAATTATATATGATTCTATTGGCGTTTTTGATGTAGTGTTAGAGGTTGAGAACCCTGAAGGTAGAGATGTGATAAGAAGAACTGCCTATATCACAGTGGCAGAACCTCCAACGCCTTCGTTTACTTATACCAACTCAGGACAAGTAGCTACATTCAATAATACTTCTCAAGGGGCTACTAGTTTCTTTTGGAATTTTGGAGATGGTGCTACTTCTACAGATAGTATGCCAGTGCATACATACACAGGGCCTGGCCAGTATAACGTAGTCTTGGCAGCTTCTAATGCTTGTACTACAGTACTTGATTCACAGTTAGTAAATATAACACTGCTACCAACAGCACAGATAAGTACAGCACAAAGCCCATCAGGTTGTGCAACCCATTCTGTACAGTTCTTGGATAATTCTGGGGGTAATCCAACCACTTGGAATTGGACCTTCCCAGGAGGTACACCAGCAACATCTAATTTGCAAAATCCAATAGTAAATTATAGCCAAGTAGGGAATCATAGTGTGACACTACAGATTTCTAATAGTGTTGGAACTGATATTGTTACATTACAGAACTTTGTAGCTATAGATGATATTCCTGAGACAGATGCCAGTTTTTCAACTGATTTACTAAATGTCAACTTTACAGGTGTTGCCAATGGAGCAGACAATATACTTTGGGATTTCGGTGATGGAATTACATCAACTGTTTTGAGTCCTAGCCATACCTACGCTTCAGAAGGCACTTATGACGTAAGCCTTACGGCAAGTAATCAATGTGGTTCTGAGACTGTTAACCTGACGGTAGTCATATCTTTACTTCCTCAAGCAGGATTCAATTCTATTAATTCTGTAGGATGTGCAGAATTAGAAGTGACATTTTTAGATGCATCTACTACAAATGCTACCTCATGGAATTGGACTTTTCCTGGAGGTACTCCAGCAACATCAAATCTGAGAAACCCTGTAGTGTCATATTCAGTAGCTGGAAGTTATGATGTGACACTAGAGGTTGCTAATAGTGTTGGAAGTGATGTCATTACTATGCCATCATTTGTACAAGTGAGTGATTTGCCAAGTGCTAGTGCGACATTCACAAAGAACTTATTAGATGTAAATTTTACAGGTACAGTTGCTAATGCAGGTGTTGTTAGTTGGGACTTTGGAGATGGAAATACTTCACAAGTACTCAATCCTTCGTATACTTATGCTCAAGAGGGTGTATATAATGTAATCTTGACAGCTAGCAATCAATGTGGTAGTGTGTCAAGTGAGATCACAGTAAATGTTAACTCCTTTCCTACAGCAGGGTTTACCGCTAATGTAACCAGAGGTTGTGCAGGATTAGAAGTGTCTTACACCGATGCCTCAAGTTCTAATACAACATCTTGGAATTGGACTTTCCCTGGAGGAGCACCAGCTACCTCAACTTTGCAGAATCCTGTAGTGGTTTATAATCAGCCAGGAATATATACTGCTGAATTATTAGCTGGAAATGAAGAAGGCTCTGATGTTCTTGTTCAAGATAATTACATAGAAATATTGGATATACCAGCTGCCTCCTTTGACTTTGATATTACTGGAAATACTATAGAATTAACTAATACTACGCCTGCAACAACAGCTAATTGGCTAATCAGTGATGGCACTCAATTCAATAGTCAGAATCCCGTTCATACATTCCAAGAAAATGGCAACTATACGGTTACTCTTATAGCCACAAATGAATGTGGGTCTGATGAAGTTGAGATATCAGTTGATATAGATGCATATCCTACAGGAAACTTTGAACTAGCTGGACTGGCGTCAGGATGCAGTCCATATACTGTGCAATATCAAAATACCTCATCTATGAGTACGGCGTACCAATGGTCATTCCCTGGTGGTACACCATCCACTTCTGTTGAAGAGAATCCAACAGTAACCTATAATCAGCCTGGCACTTACGATGCAACATTGACAGCAAGTAATACTATAGGTAGTGACCAGATTACCTTGACACAAGTTGTCACTGTTTTAACCGAACCAGTGGTTGATTTTCAAAGTAGCTCTAATGGTTCAGTAATTAATTTCACTAATACATCGACAGATGGCACAAGTTTCTCTTGGGATTTTGGAGACGGTAATACAAGTACAGAAGAGAATCCATCTAATAGATATAATGAATCTGGCAATTATGAAGTGACACTAATGGTAACCAACGAATGTGGCACCGCTGTACTAACTAGAGTGGTTATAGTTGACTTTTCTCTACCAGAGATAAGTGTAGTCTTTTCGGAAACCGAGGGATGTTCACCATTCGAAGTACAAATAACAGATCAATCTACAAATAATCCTACCTCGTGGGAATGGGAATTCCCTGGAGGTCAACCTTCTACATCTTCAGAGCAAAACCCAATAGTGACTTATGCCGAACCTGGATCATACTCTTTATCTGTAGTTGTGATGAATGCTGATGGTCAGTCAACAACTGACTTTGTAGACTTTATCACTGTATCAGAATTGCCAGTCGCGTTATTTGACATTGATTTGAATGGCCCTTCTATAGGTTTGACTAATAACTCAGAAGGAGCAGATGAAGTCTTATGGGATTTTGGAGATGGAAATACTAGTACTGAAGATTCGCCTACTCACACATACGATAACCCAGGAACATATATGGTCACTCTCACAGTGACCAATATTTGTGGATCTACAGTAATAAGCGAAGAAGTTGTAATAATGCCTTCTAGCACTGAAGATCTTGGATTAGGAACTGAATGGTCCATATTCCCGAATCCTACAACAGGGGAGTTTACTCTAAGACTTGAATCACCTCTAGGTAATGATACTGAGTTCAAAGTAGTAGACTTACTGGGAAGAGAATTAATCTCTCAATTAATTGTACAAGGACAAAGAGAGATTGTTGCTGAGCTTGATGGTCAGGGAGTATTTTTAGTAATACTACAGAATGGAAATAGAAGAGATGTTAGGAGGCTTATGGTAACATTATAAGCAATTAATAAGTGATATTAAAAAAGGCTGCTCTCAATAATTGAGAGCAGCCTTTTTTAATGTTATTGAAATATGTTCTGTTATTACATATTCTTTATAATCTCATCTCCGAATTCAGAGCACTTCACTAGAGTAGCTCCTTTCATCAGTCTTTCGAAATCGTAAGTAACTCTCTTTGATTTAATAGCACCTTTAATGCCTTTTTCTATTGTTTTTCCAGCTTTGCCCCAACCCAGATAATCGAACATCATCACTCCTGAGAGGATTACAGAGCTAGGATTTACTTTGTCCTGACCTGCATACTTAGGAGCTGTACCATGAGTAGCTTCAAATACTGCAACACCTGTTTCGTAGTTGATATTAGCACCTGGAGCTATTCCTATACCACCTACAGCTGCGGCAAGCGCATCAGAAATGTAATCACCATTCAAATTCAATGTAGCAATGACATCATACTCAGCTGGTCTTAGTAATATCTGCTGTAAGAATGCATCTGCAATGACATCTTTTACAATTATCTCTCTGTCTTTATGCTTAATCACTTGCCAAGGTCCGCCATCTAAATCTGTTGCACCAAATTCTTTCTTAGCCAACTCATATCCCCACTCTTTAAATTTGCCTTCAGTAAATTTCATGATGTTGCCCTTATGGACAAGAGTGATTGATTTGGCTTTTTTGTTTTTAATAGCAGCATTGATAGCTGATCTCACAAGTCTTTCAGTCCCTTCTACAGATACTGGTTTTACACCGATGGATGCAGTCTTAGGAAATCTAATACCTTTAGCACCCATCTCGTCAATCAAGAATGATTTCATTTTTTCATTCTCTTCTGTCCCATGTAGATACTCGATACCAGCATATATATCTTCTGTATTTTCTCTGTAGATCACCATGTCTACCAATCCTGGTTTTTTGACAGGAGATGGCACACCTCGGTACCACTTAACAGGTCTTACACAAGCATATAAATCTAATCTTTGTCTGATGGCTACATTCAATGACCTGAAACCACCACCCACAGGGGTCGTTAATGGTCCTTTGATTGCTACTAGATGCTCAGCTATAGTGTCAGTTGTTTCAGCTGGTAACCAATCTCCAGCTTTCCTAGCATTGGCTTTTTCTCCTGCATATACTTCTTTCCAATGGATTTTTCTATCTCCATTGTAAGCTTTTTCTACTGCTGCATCAAACACCTTCTTTGCAGCGGCCCATATATCGGGCCCAATACCATCTCCTTCAATAAATGGTATAATCGGGTCTTTTGGGACTTGTAATCTTCCTCTTCTAGAAAGCTTGATTTGTGATCCACTCATATCTTGTTGTTAATTTTTTTCGCTAATATGGTTGAAAATAGAGCACGAAAGTACTCAAAATAACATATAGGATGCCGATTTGTAACTCAAGGCTTTTCGCTTATAGATTCCAAAGCTCCATTTGCTATCAATCCGTTGAAGAAAATCATATTAGCAAATAACTGACTACCACCTAGCCAATACCCTCTAAAATTAGGGTTGTCTACCATAGCTATTACCTTTCCACTACCAATTCTAGTACATGTCAATGCAGCAGCATTGGATGCGAAAGCTTTGTTCCGATTTGAGGTATAGCCACTTAAGAGCGGATTCTCTGTATATTTCATAGGAGTAGCAATTTCGAATTTACTCACTTCATAGAACTGAGTCCCTCGTTTAAATATAGGAAGGCGATTAGTCTTATATCCATAGAAGAGAGGGTGGGCTAAATTTATCTCTGTTTCAAAGATGGCTCCACCAATTACTTGAGCGCCTGAGGATTGTTGTAAATTTTCATAGACCACTTTTGCTTTGGACCGTGTATCTTCTCTTTTCTGAGCCATGTTCGTCCAATTGAGTTTGTTGGTAAGGTTGATAGCTTTTCTAAATGCGATTAATGTACCTCCACTTTTGATCCAACTCTCGATTTTCTTAGTTGGCAATGCTTCCTTTTGATACCTACCATCAGGCATTATGATCACATTATAATCATCAAGAGAACGCCTTGAAAGCTGTCTAATATCAATCATAGTAACCGGCATACGTAGTCTTTGATCAAACTGATGCCAAGTGGCTCCAGCTTCATAGGAATTGACCCCTTCACCAACGATCATTGCAACTTTTGGTATGTCCAGTATCTGTTGTTGAGGACCACCAAGAGATTTACCTTCCGAAGTTTGACCAGTATCTATGGATAGCAAATTGACCTGATATAGATTACCGTATTCAAATATTTTTTTGATCACTTCATCTCTATCAACTGGTTGATTTGATAGTGGTATGATCAAGCTTCCCTTATTAAGGACTCGTCTCTCCTTATTTGAAAATGCAGTCAATGCTTCCTTAGCAACCCTAACTTTTAAACCATCTTTTAGTAACTGATACAATAAAGTAGGCGCATTATATTGAGACCAGTCTATAGCATAAGCAAACACATTGTCAGTACTCATTTTTTGTTGTATAAACTTGATTTCTTTGACTTGGGCTCCACGAGTTACTGTTCTTGTTGTATATGCCGATGGAATATTTAGTGCTAGCGGTAAGGTCCAAGTAGATACATCATAGAATAGACTGTCGTTAAATTCATGGACTCTTTCAAAAATGGTCTTGATGAGTGCTGATTGAGGCTGAGATCGAGGAACTACATAACTTGTCTCTGGATTGTAATTGTGACTTTCAATGCTAATTTTTTCATCCAATTTGTAAACATCTATTTGATGTCTGTTAAGCATCTCTACAAAATATTTTACTTTGTAGTGATCATCACACTCGAATACAAAACTGCCTTTACTCTGTCTAGCAGGCGCATAAAAGTCTTTCTTGAATTCAAGTATTTTGTCTCTCATCTCAAAGGCTGCTCTCTGGGTAGACAATGATGTAACTACTTGATTTCTAATGGTGAAAGGGAAGCTTAGCAAGCCATTATCTGTTTCCCTTAGATGTCCTCTTGAGCTGGCCTGTTCGAAGAGTATCCCAATGCAACCGTTGATATCAGGATACGTACTTCCTTTGCCATAGTAATAATCATCAAAGTTTTCTTTGGAATAATATAGCGAACCTAAGCTGTCCAAGAATGATGCGTGGAATGTGCCTATTTGTTCTGTTAGATCTTGGTTTATCTGTGGAGTATTTGGATTGGTTCTACTGGGTATACCTGGTTGGAAAAAGAAAGTTGAATTTGAGCCCATCTCGTGATGGTCTGTGAGAATATCTGGTTTCCATCTATGAAAATTTGAAATTCTACCTTGACTTGATGGATGAATGGTAAATAGCCAATCTCTATTCAAGTCAAACCAGTAATGATTAGTTCTTCCACCTGGCCATACCTCATTAAATTCTCTGCCATTTGGATCAGAAGAAAGAGAGTGATGCTTATGCATATTGGCCCAAGTGCTAAATCGTTGTAATCCATCTGGATTATAGCAAGGGTCGATAATAATGACAGCAGTCTCGAGAAGTTTTTCCAAATATTCACTCTGGCCTGCTAGAAGATAATAGGCGACTAGGGTAGAGGAATTAGCACCGCTGCTTTCGTTACCATGGACACTATATCCTTGATATACAATTATAGGTAGGTCCTTAAGGTTGGAAACTTGACCTAATTTAGGATCGATAAGCTTCATTCGTTCAGCTTTTATCTCTTCAAGGTTCTTCAAGTTCTCAGATGATGAGATGACCAGATTCACTAATGGTCTGTTTTCATGAGTTCTCCCATACTCTTCGAAATGACAGTTAGGTGATGACTCACATAACGTTCGCATGTAGTGATACAACTGATCGTGGGAAATGTGCCAATCACCAATTTGATAGTTGAGATAACTTTCTGGGGATGGAATATCTGATTTGTATTCTACTTCTGGTAAATAATAGGTTAATGGCGTTTGAGACGTTAAGATATTAGGGACGCATGTAAACGCAATTGCAATAATTAGATGCACGAATTTCATAGACATTAAGGTAACTTTGAGCAATAAGAAACAAAATACCTATAATAGACGATGTCTTCTAGTATTTCTTTTGTCATTATTCTTCTAGTATTATTATTGATTGTAGTTAATTTCTATATGAGGTTTGTTATAATCAAACAGTATAAGTTATTGAAAAATAAAGGGTTATACTTAGATTCACCGCTTTTTTATAGTAAAAAGAAACGCAATGCTTATATCAATGAATTCCACCCAGAAAATGCGTCTGAATTGCTCAAATTTTCTAATCATTTGGATTACTTGATTAAGATAGTGATTGGAGGGTTTGTTTTGATATTAATATGTTTCACTTTTATGTATTTGACAAACAAGTGATAAGAATAGGACTTTTTGGATTGGGGCATCTAGGTAAGATTCATCTCAAATGCTTGAGAGAGACAGACTTCCAAATTATGGGGATCTATGATCCATTGTTTTTGCCTGAGCAGTATGGGTCACAGTATGAAGACATCACCTTGCATTCATCGATTGATACACTTATAGATAAGGTCGATGCTTGTGTCATTGCATCTAGTACAGCGTCACATTATAGTATCGCTTATAAAGCACTGAGTAGAGGTAAGCATTGTTTTATTGAGAAGCCACTAACTTCTACAATACAAGAAGCAGAAGAATTAGAAAAAATAGTAAAATCAAAAAGTGGGCTTATTACTCAAATAGGGTTCGTAGAAAGATATAATCCTGCTTATAAGTTTGTTAAGGAACATACTTCTAATCCAAAGTTTATAGAAGTTCACAGACTGGCACAATTCAATAATAGAGGTAATGATGTCTCGGTGATATTTGACTTGATGATTCATGATCTTGATTTGCTGATGACTCTTAAATCCGTGAAGGTTACGGATATCAAAGCTACAGGAGTGAGTATTTTTACGGAGTCATTAGATATTTGTAATTGTCGTATCGAATTTGAAGACGGTTGTGTAGCTAATCTAACAGCAAGTAGAATGAGTATGAAAGTGATGCGTAAGTTTAGAATATTTCAAGAAGATGCCTATTTAGCGATGGATTTACATAAGAAAGAAGGTCAGGTGATTTCTCTCACAGATAGACCGACAAAAAACAGTTTGGAACTGCATGTTGGGAATGAGAAAAAACATATCCTTCTAAAGTCGTCTGGAACACCAGAAGGCAATGCAATATTGGAAGAGTTAATAGATTTTAGCAGTTCTATAAAAGAAAAATCATATAACAATGCCAATATCTCATCTGGCGTTAAGACTTTACGACTAGCAGAACAGATAGAGACCATAGCTCAAAACAACGGAAGAATATTATGAAAATAATTATTGCTCTACTTAGCGCCTTGACCATAACGTCTTGCATGTTGGTTGATAACTTCAATGAAGAGCCAATGTATCTTGATATACAAGATATCACATTTACTTCTGACGATTCCACTCTTTCAAGGAATGATAGCATCACTGATGTTTGGGTATTTATTGATGGTGTATCACGGGGTGTTCACCCATTACCAGCAATTGTACCTGTGTTGGGCGATCAAGATGTTGACATCACTCTATTTGCCGGGATAAGAGAAAGTGGACAACAGTTTGTAGCCAATCAGTATCCATTTTATGACCGTATGGAGTTAGTTCTACCATTTCAGGCAGGATTGACTGTGCCTCTTGAATTTGAAACCAGATATGTAGATGGTACTACTATAGCTTTTAGAGATGATTTCGAAGATTTGACACAAATAAATGTCGACTTGGACGGTGATTTGAGCTCTACAATAGTTATGAGCGAAGAGACACCTTTTGGAGAGTTTGCAGGAAGGATTGATGTGAACTCTGAAAGCACAGCTTTTCAGCAAGCATCGAATGTTATTTTTAATACTAATGACTTTGGTAATAGAGAGGTTTTTCTGGAGTTGGATCATAATAATGATGTTGGATTCATTGTAGGGATAACTGGTTCTTCAGGATCAACAACTGTACGACAAGCGGCCATCAATTTATTTCCAAATGAGGGCTGGGAAAAGTTATATTTGAACCTTTCAATTGTCTTAGAACTAGAACAAGTTGACGAATTTCAGATACTGATTGCCGGAGATGGAATGGGCGAGTCAGGTACCATTTTAATTGATAATATGCGTCTTTTACATTTCTAATTAGCTTAAACCTATTTTGGTTGTTAAATGTGTAATTTGCTGACAATCAGAAGCATGCATGAAGAACCAGAGACAACTAGAACTCTCAATATATAGACTATTTGACTTGCTAACTGCAGCACTGTCTTGGCTTGTATTCTTCTATTATAGACGGCAACTTGAAGACCCTTCTATTGATATATTGGACATGCTTAAATCCGATAGACTTCATCTGGGGTTACTTGTTATTCCCTTGTGTTGGGTTATTCTTTATACAGTCTTTGATAAGTACACAGATATCTATAGATATTCTAGATTAGCCACTTTAAGAAGAACATTTATTTTGACAATAGTAGGTTGTCTATTCTTGTTTTTTACGGTGATGTTGGATGATTTAACTTATCAGTATACAAGTTATCTCTATCCATTTTTAGTGCTCACTTGTATTCATTTTCTATTAACTGGTACTGCTCGAATTATTCTATTGACTATCGCTAAATATCGATTGAAAAATGGTAAAGTATTTTATAACACTCTTATTATTGGTGACACTCCTTTAGCCTTCAATTGGTGTCAAAAATTAACGTCATCAGATACTCTTTTAGGTTGTAGATTACTAGGGTATGTCAATGTGTCTAATAACCTTGTTGAAGATAATTCCGATTTACCATATCTAGGTCAATTACTTGATCTTTCAAAAATAGTGGAATCATATAGAATAGAAGAAGTTTTATTAGTACTTGAAAGTCCAACCCAACAGGAATTGTCTATGATTCTAGAAAAATTATATCAATATAAAGATGCTATAATTTTGAAAGTCATACCAGAACTATATGATGCGCTTTTAGGAAAGGTCAAAATGAATCATCTCACAGATGTTGGATTGATAGAAATTGACCAACAAATTATGACTCCTTCAGAAATATTTTTAAAACGTCTTTTTGATATTATTACATCTATTGTTTTAATTATACTGTGTTTGCCTTTATTTGTATTTGTTGCTTTTAAAGTTAGATTATCTTCACCAGGCCCATTGTTATTTAAGCAAGAAAGAATAGGAAAAGATGGCGAAGCTTTCAATATTCTCAAGTTTAGATCCATGTATGTAGATGCGGAAAAAGCAGGACCACAGTTGTCTTCGGAAAACGACCCGCGCATTACACCTTTTGGACGTATTATGCGTAAGTGGAGACTTGATGAAATCCCTCAATTTTTTAATTTGTTGATTGGGGATATGTCTTTGGTTGGACCAAGACCAGAACGGCAATTTTTTATTGATAAGATATTGGAAAGGGAACCCCTTTATAGTCACTTGCTCAAAGTAAGGCCTGGGATAACATCATGGGGACAAGTAAGGTTCGGTTATGCGTCAGACATCGATCAAATGCTCAAGCGGATGAAGTATGATCTTAATTACTTAGAGAATATGTCCCTGTCATTAGATATGAAAATATTGGCCCAGACGGCCTTAGTTTTGTTTCAAGGAAAAGGTAAGTAATAATGAGGAAGTTTGGATTAATAGGTACAACATTAAAGCATTCGTTTTCACCAGAATATTTCGAAAATAAATTCAATGAGGAAAACATAAATGCTCAATATTTGGCCTATGAACTTAAAGATATTACTGAGGTTAAAGGGATATTTGATATAGGATTAGAAGGGATTAATGTAACGATGCCTTACAAAGAAAAAATTATTCCTTATTTGGATGAACTATCTGATGAGGCTAGTAGTTTAGGAGCAGTGAATACTGTTCATTTTAGTGAGGGTATGGCAATAGGTTATAATACAGATGTGTTTGGTTTTAAGACTAGTTTGTTGTCTTTTTTAGACAAAGGAAACGATAAAGAACTCAAGGCTTTGGTTCTTGGTACAGGCGGTGCTTCCAAAGCTGTGGCATGGGTGCTTAATGACATAAATATCCCTCATCTTTTTGTTTCAAGGTCCAAAGGTGATTTGACCTATGCTGAATTATCAAATGACCTGCTTAATAATTATTCTCTAATCGTAAATACGACGCCACTTGGAATGTATCCAGATACTAACAATAAGCCTAAAATACCTTTTGATTTTATTAATGAAAATCACTATTTTTTTGACTTAATATATAATCCATCACAAACACAATTATTAAAGGAAGCCTCAATTAAGGGTGCTAAAACAATGAATGGTTCTGATATGTTGGAATTGCAAGCTGATGCATCATGGAGGATATGGAATGGACTATTGCCTTAGAAATTACTTTAAATTGATTTATAAATATAATGGCGACAACGGAACTAGAATTTTTAGATTTTGAGAACACTCAGAAAGCATTTGCTTATAAGTCTGACCAGGAACTTAAGCGTACGAGATTGTTATTCAGTTTGATGAACAATGGTTTTCTTGTCAATGTGGGTTCTTCTGCAACTAATCTTGCATTAAGGTTGAGATTGCCATTCGTTAAATCTATTATCAAAGCAAGCATCTTTAAGCAATTTGTAGGAGGAGAATCACTTTCTGAAGCTCAAAAAAACATTGAACTGCTCTATAAATATGGCGCCCAAACAATTCTTGATTATGGGGCAGAGTCAAAATCCACTGAAGAAGAATTGGATAAAGTTGTTGAAGAGAATAAAGCAGCCATCTCCTTTGCAAAGAATAATGTTTCTGTTCCTATTGTTGTCTCTAAGATTACTGGACTTGCTGACAATGATTTATTGATTAAAATGCAATCTAAATCTGATTTAAGTAATAAGGAAGAAGTTGAGAAGCAAAAGCTTTTTGATAGACTAGATTCAATATGTAAAGCGGCCTATGACAGTGGAGTAAGTGTGATGATAGATGCAGAGGAAAGTTGGTTTCAAGAGACCATTGATTCATTGGCAGAACAAATGATGGAGCAGTATAATAGGGATAAAGTCATTGTCTTCAATACATATCAGATGTACCGCCATGATAAACTGACAGATTTACATCAAGCATTTGATAGGTCCAAGAGTCGAAATTATTTGCTTGGCGCAAAATTAGTTCGTGGTGCATACATGGACAAGGAAAGAGATTACGCTGAAAAGAACGGAATTCAAAGTGTTATTCAAGCTACAAAGGAAGATACGGACATCGATTATAACAAGGCTATCAATTTTTGTGTAGAGAATTATAAGTCAGTGGCGTCAGTTTGTGCATCTCATAATGCCAAGAGTAATTATCTACAAGCACACTTGATTGACAAACTAGGAGTGGATAAGCATCATCCACATCTGAATTTTTGCCAACTTTTTGGGATGTCTGATAATTTGACTTTTAATCTTGCCCAGTCTGGCTATAATGTGGCAAAATATTTGCCATATGGTCCTGTTTCTGATGTAATTCCATACCTGATCAGAAGGGCTAAGGAAAATACAGCAGTTACCAATGATGTAAGCAGAGAACTTCGATTGGTCAAAAATGAGTTAAAACGGAGAGGGCTATCTTCTTAAGTATGCTAATACTGGCCTGTTCTTACTAGAACGAGTGTGCAAGCATGATCAGTTTGAATCTTCTGTTCTAGCGCAAGTCGATTTAAGGTCTCATTCTCAGATCCAGGGTTGAAAATTAGGCGTTTGGGTTTCAAATTCAATATGTAATCATATTCTTCCTGTTGATGTTTTTTAGATAGATAGATTGTAACGGTATCTACGTTTTTAATTTTAGGTCTATCTGTTATAATATCAATACCGTTAATTATTCCTTTTTTGATTCCTATTGGAAAAACGGTATGTCCTTCATTAGATAACGCTACCACAGCTTTGTAAGCATACCTTGTGGGATTAGGTGAGGCACCAATTACTACAGTCATTTTTTTCATTGTCATTATCTGATTTGTTCAGAAATTCTAACCTATAGTTTATACAATGCGAGCACGGCTTGTTTTGTTTCTCTAGTCTTGCTTATATCCCTCATTTAAGATCGATCTGTACTTATCGGACTATTCAAGCCTTTAAATCCTTCTATTTTCCTAAAATACTAGTCCTATTTGCAAGCTACTTGTCGTTTGCAATAATGAAAGTGACGCATATCATACACTCAGTAGATGATGTGTAGTGGTTGTAGGACTCTCTTCTGTCTGGTATATGAGGTAAAACTACCTCTACACACTTTAAAGAATGAAGTTCAAACACCTTTTATTTATTGTTGCTGCTACCGTCAGTGCATCTACAAGTATTTTACTGGATGTACCTGAAAGAGCTCACAACAGCTTCATCAAGGCTGATATCAGCCATAACAATTCATATACTCCCCAAAGTATAACATACCAATTAGGAACTGAAGACTTATTAGATAAGTCAGTATTGCAGTCTACAATTTCTGTTGACGCAAATATTGTACAGATAAAATGCATGAACTCTTGTGATTATTATAGTCATAATGAAATGCATTATTCTGGATTAGAAAGAAATACATTTTTTAATGATAATCTATCTGACCCTTGGGCATTAGCCTATTTGGGTCTCTGCTAGTTTGTATATAAAAGAAACCTAATTTTTGTTTTTAAACCTAATTATTGAGATATTTTTATGAGAACGAACAATTTTATTAATTCACTTTATAGAAGTCTTTGCAGTTTAGTTTTGCTATCCTGCCTAAGTATTTCTGTTTCACAAGCTCAGATAGTTTGTGGTGATAACGTAAGAATTGAGACCATAGCTCGTGGACTTCTCGATGACAACGACAATTGTGTCAGTGTATCCTCTACGGATATGATTGGTACTCATGTCGAAGTCTGGATAGAAGACCTTGACTGCGGAGGAAACTTACCTAGTAGTATAGTGTTTACTGCAGGTGGGCAATCCGTAACCGCGAACGGTGTCATGGCACAACAAACTTCTAACTCAATTGTAGAAGAGTATATCTACAGGGCTTACATCCCAGGTAGTTATAATGAAGTTTGTATTTCTAACCTTAATGGTTGCAATGATGCAACTAGTATGGCTTTGTATGTCGAAAGGACACAAATTAACTCCGCCTCGACTTTGATCCAATTTGATCAAGAATTTCACTTGAATGGCTGTGTCGGAAGAAACATTCTTCTTGATGATTCAGACATTGCCAGAGATTTTAGTGTTCAGGTCCCGATACATGAAAAGGCAGATGACGGAAGAGAAGTGAGACTTGTTGTTGAGGCACGTAATGGTAACAACGTGCTTAGAACAGTAGATCAAACTTTTACTGCTCAGAATGCAGGAAGAGAAGCTTCTTTGTTTGTCTTGAACATAAACGCTGCAGCTAATGCAGACAGACTGAGAGTATTTATTTGCTCTCCTCCAGGAAATGGAGATTCATTTGGTGCTGGATCTGTTGCTATATCAACTACAGAATGTCCACCACCTTGCGATTTAGAAATTGTACTCGAACCAGACGTTGATCCGAACGTATGTTTAGGTGAGACAGTTGATATTACACCAATTGTAACGGGAGGAGTAGGCAACTGTAATATCCAATGGGAACGAAGAGTAGGGACAAGTGGAGCATGGGTTGAGGCAGCTAATGGAAGGGCTGGATCGGGCTTCCTATCTGCCCCTGGCCTATATCAGTATAGAGCTATATACAGCTGTAATGCAGCTGGTTGTGATCCAGTTACATCGAATGTGGTAACTATTGAAGTATTCCCACTTCCTCCAGTAACTGCATCAGCTACAGATGAGACTTGTGAGGAAGAGAATGGTACAATAACCTTTAATTTTTCTGATACTCAAGAGAGAACTTCACTTGACTTTAGTATAGATGGGGGTAGTACTTACCCGTTTGAGAGTATTCCAGATAATTCAGGAAGTTTTACAGTATCTGATTTAGCGCCTGGAACATACGAATTGTATGCAAGATGGGGAGATAATGATTGTCCAACATCAATTGGAAATGTGACAATAGATCCCGATCCAATTCCAGATGTAAATAATATTTCAAGTACCAACGAGACTTGTGAAGAAGAAAATGGCACAATAACATTTCAATTCTCTGATACCCCAGAGAGAACATTGATAGATTTTAGTATAGATGGAGGTAATTCTTACCCGTTTGAAAGTATTTCTGACAATTCAGGTAGTTTTACAATATCAGATTTAGCGCCTGGAACATACGATTTGTATGTGAGATGGGGAGATAGTGATTGTCCAACAGCTTTGGAAACTATAGTTATTAATCCACAATCATTGCCTGAAGCAATGATAACAACAGATGGAGCTAATGTCAATTGTGTAGGTCAAGAAGTCACCTTAGAAGCATCTGGGGCAGGACCTGGTGGAAGCTATATATGGGACAATGGCTTAGGAGCTGGAGCAACACAGAATGTTTCACCTCTTTCGGAAACTACATATACTGTTACAGTAACTAATGCTGATGGATGTACAGGTATTGAGTCGGTTACTATAGACGTAGAACCTTGTGGATCTATTGGATCTATAATCTGGTCAGATAATAATAATAATGGTATCAGAGATGCCAATGAGCAGACTTTAGGAGAAAAAGGTAAAACAGTTACCTTAGAATTAGTTGATGCAAATACTGGTCAAGTTATAGCTACAACTAATACAACCACTACAGGTGAGTATGTTTTTGATAATTTATTCCCAGGAGATTATATCGTTCAGTTTATTGCACCAGATACCAATCCAGTATCATCTACTGTTGATTTTCTTGCAGATAATCAGACAGATGATAATGATAATGGAATGCAGCAGGATACAGATGGTGATGGACTTACTGATGGATTAGTACAATCAGGCGTTATAAATCTTGGTGTAGCAACTGAGCCTACAGGTGATCCAGGACTAGAGCAATCACCAGATAATTTTGGAGACAATACGATTGATTTCGGTTTGATACCACTTCTTTCAGTTGGATCTACAGTATTCCTTGATGATAACAATAATGGTATCCAAGATCCAGGTGAAGAAGGTATTGACTCAAAAGGTAAGACTGTTACTTTAGAATTGGTGGATGCTAATACAGGACAAGTAGTTGCAACAACAACAACGACTGCCGATGGATCATACTTATTTGATAATCTTCTTCCTGGAGATTACTTCATACAATTTGAAGCTCCAGATACAGCACCTATTTCTTCTACAACTGATTTCTCAGCAGATGATCAAGTAGACGGAAATGATAATGGTACTCAGCAAGATACAGATGGTGATGGTGTAACAGATGGACTGATTACTTCAAATGTATTCACATTGACACCAGATTCTGAGCCTACAGGAGAGCCAGGTACTAATGGTGGAAAAGATAGTGACGATGATGATAATGGTGATATGACTATTGACTTTGGTCTAGTTAGATTAGGTTCTATCGGTAACACTGTGTTCTCTGATGATAATAATAACGGTGTACAAGATCCAGGAGAGGATAACATCGGTGACAAAGGCAAGACAGTAACAGTAACACTTTTAGATGCTGCTGGGAATGTTGTTGCTACAACAACTACAAATGCAGAAGGAAGTTATGTTTTTGATAACTTATTTCCAGGTGATTATGTGGTAGAATTAGTACCACCAGCATCTTTACCAGTTTCATCAACACCTACAAACACAAATGATGATGATGTTGATGGAGATGATAATGGATCACAGCAGGATACAGATGGAGATGGATTAACAGATGGATTAATTACTTCACCAGTAATTACATTGACACCAGGGACTGAGCCTACAGGCGAAGAAGATCAGAAAGGCACTGCAGATGATGACAATGGAAACATGACTATTGATTTTGGTCTAGTGCCATTAATGTCTATCGGTAACACTGTGTTCTCTGATGATAATAATAACGGTGTACAAGATCCAGGAGAAGATAACATTGGAGACAAAGGCAAGACAGTAACAGTAACACTTTTAGATGCTGCAGGTAATGTTATTGCGACAACGACTACAGATTCAGAAGGAAGTTACTTCTTCGATGGTTTACTACCTGGAGATTACGTGGTAGAATTAGTACCACCAGCATCTCTACCAGTATCATCAACACCAACAAACACAAATGATGATGATGTTGATGGAGATGATAATGGATCTCAGCAAGATACAGATGGAGATGGAGTAACAGATGGAGTTATTACATCACCAGTTATTACATTAGCACCAGGGACTGAGCCTACAGGTGAAGATGATCAGAAAGGCACTGCAGATGATGATAATGGAAATATGACAGTTGACTTTGGTCTAGTACCATTAATGTCTATAGGTAACACGGTATTCTCAGATGATAATAATAACGGTGTGCAAGATCCAGGTGAGGATAACATCGGTGACAAAGGTAAGACAGTAACAGTAACACTTTTAGATGCTGCAGGTAATGTTGTTGCGACAACAACTACAGACTCAGAAGGTAGTTATGTCTTTGATGGATTATTGCCTGGAGATTACGTGGTAGAATTAGTGCCACCAGCATCTTTACCAGTTTCATCAACGCCAACAAACACAAATGATGATGATGTTGATGGAGATGATAATGGATCTCAGCAAGATACAGATGGAGATGGAGTAACAGATGGAGTTATTACATCACCAGTTATTACATTAGCACCAGGGACTGAGCCTACAGGCGAAGAAGATCAGAAAGGCACTGCAGATGATGACAATGGAAACATGACTATTGATTTTGGTCTAGTGCCATTAATGTCTATCGGTAACACTGTATTCTCTGATGATAATAATAACGGTGTACAGGATCCAGGAGAGGATAACATTGGAGACAAAGGTAAGACAGTAACAGTAACACTTTTAGATGCTGCAGGTAATGTTGTTGCGACAACGACTACAGATTCAGAAGGAAGTTACTTCTTCGATGGTTTATTACCTGGAGACTACGTGGTAGAATTAGTACCACCAGCATCTTTACCAGTTTCATCAATACCAACAAACACAAATGATGATGATGTTGATGGAGATGATAATGGATCTCAGCAGGATACAGATGGAGATGGATTAACAGATGGAGTAATTACATCACCAGTAATCACATTAGCACCAGGAACTGAGCCTACAGGAGAAGAAGATCAGAAAGGCACTGCAGATGATGATAATGGGAATATGACAGTTGACTTTGGTCTAGTGCCATTGATGTCATTAGGAAATACTGTATTCTCAGATGATAATAATAACGGTGTACAAGATCCAGGAGAGGATAACATCGGCGACAAAGGAAAGACAGTAACAGTAACACTATTAGATGCAGCAGGTAATATAGTTGCGACTACGACAACTGACTCAGAAGGAAGTTATGTGTTTGATAATCTATTGCCAGGTGATTATGTAGTGGAGTTAGTGCCACCAGCATCATTACCGACTTCATCTACACCATCAAATACAAATGATGACGATGTAGATGGCGATGACAATGGGTCACAACAAGATACTGATGGAGATGGCTTCACTGATGGAGTAATCACTTCACCAGTAATCACATTGACTCCAGGAGATGAGCCGACAGGCGAAGAAGATCAGAAGGGTACGGCAGACGATGACAATAGTAACATGACTGTTGACTTTGGATTGATACCATTGATTGACTTGGATTTAGTAAAAGTAGTGAGTGATGCGACACCTAATATAGGAGATGTGATCACATATACGATTACAGTAACCAATGAAGGACCAAGTGATGCGACAGGAGTTGACGTAAGAGACTTCCTGCCTACTGGTATAACTAACATCACGAATATCAGTGGGAATGGAGATGTAAATAACGCTGGGACAGCGGTAAACTGGAGTGATGCCAATATAGCTGTAGGCGAATCTATGACTTATACATTTGATGCAACAGTATTAGCACCAGGTGCTGGTGTTGATTACATCAATGTAGCAGAAGTAAGAAGAGCAGATCAGCAAGATACAGATTCTGAGCCAGGCAACAATCCGGATACAGATGGAGATGGAATGATCGGAAGTGAGGATGGCAATCCAAACGATTCAGGCCAAGATCCAGATGATGAGGATGATGCAGATGATGAGCCAATAGAGCCACAGTTATTAGCAATAGGGTCACAGTTGTTTTCAGATGATAATAACAATGGTGTACAAGATCCAGGTGAGGATAACTTAGGTGAAAAAGGTAAAACTGTAACTATAGAGTTAGTCGATGCGAACACAGGACAAGTGATTGCAACAACAACAACTGATTCAAATGGTGAGTATGTGTTCGAAGGCTTAGTGCCAGGTGATTATATCGTACAGTTTGATGCACCAGATTCTCAACCAGTATCTTCTACTAATGACTTTCCTAATGATGATGGAGTTGATGGCAACGATAATGGGATACAACAAGATACTGATGGAGATGGACTTACTGATGGACTAATTCAGTCTAATGTAATTACATTATCTCCAGGATCAGAGCCAACAGGCGATGATGGTATCGAGCAGACAGCTGCTGATAATAATACAGATAACACAGTCGATTTCGGTCTAGTACCATTATTATCATTAGGAAACACAGTATTCTCTGATGATAACAATAATGGTGTACAAGATCCGGGAGAAGAGAACATTGGGGAGAAAGGCAAGACTGTAACATTGACACTTCTTGATGCAACAGGTAATGTAGTTGCGACTACGACAACTGACTCAGAAGGAAGTTATGTGTTTGATAATCTATTGCCAGGTGATTATGTAGTGGAGTTAGTACCACCAGCATCTTTACCAGTTTCATCAATACCAACAAACACAAATGATGACGATGTAGACGGAGATGACAATGGGTCGCAACAAGATACAGATGGAGATGGAATGACTGATGGAGTAATCACTTCACCAGTAATCACATTGATGCCAGGAACTGAGCCAACAGGCGAAGATGATCAAAAAGGCACTGCAGATGATGATAATGGAAATATGACAGTAGACTTTGGTCTAGTGCCACTATTATCTATAGGATCTACAGTATTCTCAGATGATAACAATAACGGTGTACAAGATCCGGGAGAGGATAACATAGGCGACAAAGGGAAGACAGTAACAATAACACTTTTAGATGCAGCTGGAAATGTAGTAGCGACTACGACAACTGATTCAGAAGGAAGTTACTTCTTCGATGGTTTATTGCCAGGAGACTATGTGGTAGAATTTACACCACCAGCTTCATTGCCAGTATCATCTACAACAACAAACACTGCAGATGATCAGACTGATGGAGATGATAACGGTTCTCAGGAGGACACTGACGGAGATGGAATGACTGACGGAGTAATTACTTCACCAGTAATCACATTGATGCCAGGCACAGAGCCTACAGGTGAGCCACAGCAGAAAGGCACTGCAGATGATGACAATAGTGATATGACAGTAGACTTTGGTCTAGTGCCACTATTATCTATAGGATCTACAGTATT
>CAZMMQ010000038.1:33292-33675 GCA_964567435.1 uncultured Saprospiraceae bacterium
TACAGGTGAGCCACAGCAGAAAGGCACTGCAGATGATGACAATAGTGATATGACAATAGACTTTGGTCTAGTACCTTGTCAAATTGAATGTGTTGCTGAAGGAGTTGACACTGAGTGTGCTATGGATAATGGTGCAGCTTCAGTTTCAAGTACTGGAGGAAATGGTGCTATTGCCTACCTATGGAGTACCAATGAAACGAGTGCAAGTATTTCTGATTTAGCTCCAGGTACTTATACAGTTACTGTAACTGATGAATTAGGATGTTCTACTGTTTGTGAAGTAGAAATCGCAGATTCACCAGAACCAATAGACTTATTTGATGAAGCTACAATCTGTACAGAAGACCTACCATTCGATTGGGCAGGAGGAACATTTACAGATG
>CAZMMQ010000039.1:0-33080 GCA_964567435.1 uncultured Saprospiraceae bacterium
AGTACGATTAGCTAGATACTAAATGTGTAAACTGCCCATTTTCGATAACAGTTTAGCATTACTATCTATGTGAATCTGTTGATTTATGGTACATCTTAGATGCGCTATTCAGTAATAATATATGTTATAATTATGCTGATATAGTAGTTGTTAGAGTTGACTTTTGAGTTGTAATGAGATAAGCTTAGAATAAATATTAAAATTTTCAGCCTTAATCATTGACGATATAGCAAGTACATTGAAGGATTCAATTTTTGTTAGTACTATTAAAATCTAAAGCCTTACAAATGATACATTTCATTGTAAATTGATCTTTAATTCCAATTAACTCCTAATGAAAAATGCTATTTTAATTTATCTTATCTTAATGCTTGGTGCTTGTCAGAAAACATCAAAGCAGTCCATACATTTTGATTGGACACCATATGACGAAACAGAGCGACTGGCAGCTAATGCCGATCATGAATCTGGAAGAATGCAATACAAACTAATCCAATCGAAGACATTGGATAAGCCAGCACTATGGAATAATATTCTCACTCTGTTAGATGGGTTTTCTGAAGAAGATTATCAGAGTGCATATGATTATGTATATGAAAAAAATATTCCTGAGATTCAACAGGCGATAGTGGACAGTCACTTGAATTACGAAAAACTGACCAAGTGGTATCTCTATAGAATCCTCAAATTTGAATCAGATAGTTTGCTTTCTTTGAATAGTCTTATATCTATTAATCCAAAGGTCGTTGATCAAGCCAAACAATGTGACAGAGACAAAGACAAAAAGCATCCCATCTATGGTATGCCTATTCTACTTAAAGATAATATTGGCACCAAGGAAATGCCAACCACTGCTGGAGCACTAGCCTTAAAGTACAATAAAACAGAGAATGCTTTTATCGTCGACCAAATAGAATCTCATGGCGGACTCATATTGGGCAAGGTAAATCTTAGCGAATGGGCATATTACCTGTGCATTGGCTGTCCATTAGGTTACAGTGCTATCGGTGGCCAATCTTTAAATCCATATGGCGCAGGACAATTCGAGACAGGAGGATCTAGTGCAGGCTCTGGCACATCGATGGCTGCCAATTATGCTGCTGCTGCGGTGGGTACAGAAACGTCAGGCTCTATCTTATCCCCATCCAGTCAAAACTCACTATTCGGTCTTAAGCCTACAATCGGTCTTCTCAGCAGATCTGGCATCGTCCCGATTTCAAGCACACTTGACACCCCTGGACCAATGACACGAACTGCAGTAGACAATGCCATACTGCTATCCGCTATGACAGGGCAAGATGCTACTGATACTGCCACAGCCACAGCCCCTTCCAATGTGGACTACTTATCAGCACTAGACAATTCTGATATAGCTAGTCAGCGATTTGGGTATTTCAAGCAAATGGCAGAAGACTCCATCTTTGCCACTACTGTAGAAAAAATAAAATCTACTGGCGCAACTGTAGTCCAACTAGAACCAGAAGAGATGGACTTCTCCTACTTTGGGGCATTCCTCAATGGAGATATGCTCATCGACCTTCCTAAATATATAGATGAATACGCCTCAGAGAATATTAAGGAACGAACTGTTGAAGACTTCTATAATTACAATCTGAAAGATACACTACTAAGAATACCGTATGGTCAACAGCTTTTCCAAGGAATGGTGGATGACACCTTATCCAAGGAGCGATTTGAAAAGATCAAAAGAGATTATCTAGCACAGGGTACTGCTTTCTTCGAGAAGCCTATGACAACGCATAACTTAGATGCTATTATTTCTATCAATAATTATAACGCAGGTCATGCCGCAATGGCACAATATCCTTGTTTGGCCACGCCTATGGGTTACAAAGAAAGTGGAGAGCCAATTAACCTTACATTTATAGCAAGACCATTTGAAGAAGCTAAGTTACTTGGATATGCTGCTGCTTGGGAAAAATTATCTCAAGTCAGACAACCTCCAAAGGCATACAGGTAATCTCATTTGTGAAAAATTCTAGAATAGCATTATGATATATATTATATGAAATCAATTCTAATCACTGGCTGCACTGATGGCATAGGCAAACTCACTACTATAAAATTTGCCAAGGCTGGCCACAACCTAATTTTAGTTGGCAGAAATCAAGCAAAACTTAAGAACCTCCAAGATGAACTACATACACAGGCGGAAAATATACAAAGCATCATTTGTGATTTATCAATATTAAAGTCACTACATATCATACCCGATTATTTAGAAAAAAATAACATTGCTTTAGATATCATAATAAATAATGCTGGTGTATTTATAACCAAGGAAACAAAAACCAATGAAGGTCTCGACTACAGATTTGCCGTAAACTACTTAGCACCTTATTGGCTTACGAAGCAACTGCTTCCATTTTTGGATAAATCAGATGACAGACGTATCATTAATTTAAGTTCAGCAGCACAAGAAACAGTTTCCATTCCAGCACTCAGAGGACAAGCTACCCTATCCAATCAATTGTCTTATGCTCAGAGCAAACTGGCACTGACCATGTGGAGTATTGATCTTGGTCAGAAATTAAGTAATACTGCAGTTATTCCAGTCAATCCCGGCTCTTTACTCAATACACAAATGGTACAAGAAGCTTATGGCAGATATTGGTCACCTGCAAGCAAAGGCGGTGACATCCTATATGCGCTAGCAACAGATAATCAATACAGTCAAGTCACTGGAAAATACTTTGACAATGATCTTGGTGATAAAGTTGGTCAATTTGGGCAAGCACATAATGATGCTTACAATCCACAGCTTATTACCGAACTGCTTTTAACTACTGAGGATGTATTGCAAAACACAATAGTGTAATGACGTCGCTCAATAAAATTGCTCTTAAAGGAAAACTATCACTAGGCTTAGTATTTCCACTTGAGGCTTACGCTGGGTCAGTGCCTAGAATGGAAAATCAAGTAGAACTGGCGCAACTAGCAGAAGAGCTCGGTTTTAAATCATTATGGTTTAGAGATGTTCCCTTACATGATCCTACTTTCGGGGATGCAGGCCAAATGTATGACCCCTTCGTGTATATGACGCATATAATGAATCACACTAAGGACATAGCATTAGCCACAGGAAGCATTGTACTTCCGCTGCGTCATCCCATACATACGCTAAAAGCTATTAACAGTTTGCAGATCTTATCGGGAGGAAGAATCATCATTGGAGTGGCCTCAGGAGACAGACCAGTTGAATTTCCAGCTTTTGGTAAAGTTTTAACATCAAAAAACGAATTATTCAGAGATAGCTTTAATTATTTGAAAGCGCTAAGTGCTGACTTCCCTACTTACAAATCAGAAGACTTTGGTTTCGCAGAGGGTAAAGCAGACCTCCTCCCAAAGACAACTATCAAAACACCATATCTCATTACTGGTCACTCAGGGCAATCCTTGAATTGGATAGCCAAAAATGGCGATGGTTGGTTATACTATCCCCGAAACACCTACTTCCTTACTCATATGATGAATGATTGGCACCAATCATTAGAAAACACTAATCAGCCTTGGAAACCATTTATGCAATCATTGTACATTGATTTAATTCCTGGCAAGAATATCAAACTAACTCCGATACACTTAGGGATTAGGACAAGCCCTGACAATCTACTCCAACACCTTCTCATTATAAAAGAAATTGGTGTCAACCATGTCATTTTTAATTTAAAATTTAATACACAACAGATTGGGGATACCTTGACGTTAATTAGTAAAGAAATCCTTCCTCACATATAATTACAACTGAACCTAATGATTTCAACTATACCATCCCTATGATCACATCAAGGAGCCAAACTATTTTTTTGATTAGTCTTATAGCTATTCTCCTAGCGATGTATGCCTGCATCAGTCAAGATAATATTCAACCCAGAATACAGGCTACAGCCAATACACCATATATCGACCCTTTATTTTTTATTGAAGGTCAGCTTAGTCAATACATCTTCGCTATACACGAGGACAGGCAGGGTAATATGTACTTCGGCACTAGTATCTATGGACTGATAAAATATAATGGCGATACACTTGTTTACATTACAGAAAAGGATGGTCTAGCAGGAGGAAGGATAACGTCATTTATACCTGCAGAGAAAGACAGCATTTGGATAAGTACTTACAGCGGACTAAGTCTATATGATGGGAAAGAATATTCACATACTGACTCTGGTAGTGAGACTCTAGGGACTAACATCTGGACTACCTACCGAGATAAGGATGGTCTCTTTTGGATGGGAACGCTAGATGGTGTAAGCACCTATGATGGTCATAGCTTCAAAAATTTCCCTCTCCCTAAAGCATCAGTGCCAGACACGAATACAATTTTGTCTTATGATAGGGTCTCTAGCATTATACAGGATAGCAAAGGGCATTACTGGTTTGGAACTGATGGATTCGGACTCACAAAATATGATGGTGAGGACTTTACACATTACACTACAGAGCATGGCCTGTGTGATAATAATGTTTCAGGAATCAAGGAAGATAAAGATGGTCGAATATGGATAAGTACAATGTTTGGTGGCGTATGTATCTTAGACAATGAAATATTCAGTCCCTTCCCTGATACAGATAAGATTTCCTTAGTCGAAGCCAGTCTACCCTATCATGCTACCAATGGTGATATCTGGTTCTCATCAGAGCATGATTATGTATACAGATATGACGGACAAGAATATCATCATTATGGGAAAGAGGATGGACTAGAGTCATCAAGTGTTTTTAATTTCTTTGAAGATAATAAGGGAAAGATGTGGCTTGGAGGCTGGGGAGGATTATTCCGTTATGACAGAGAAAAGTTTTTTAGTGTAACAAAGGATAAGGGTTGGCCTCATTTAGATTAACACACTTAGATAGATTTATAATAAAACAATAAAATCATCGGAATAAAATTTTTCATAACACATGCACTGACTAATGGACTCGTATTCGGTATTCTTATGAGTTTCATAGAATATAGGGACAAAGGTATTTTTAATCTTTGGAGCTTTGTATTCTCTTCCTGTTTCTTTGGCATATCCATGGCAATCTTCTATTTCCTTTATTACAAAAGAGAATTGAAACATCGAGGACTACCAGAATTAACAGAAAAAGAGATTCAAGACCTGAGTGAAAATACCACCATTAGCAATGTCACAATTCCTGAAATGTTAGAGCGCTTTAAAAATTCAACATTAAAATATCAAACAAAAGTCACTCACTTAGATTCATATTTACATATAAAAGCCAAAACAGCATTCTCAAATTGGGGAGATCCCATTATTATAGAAAAATTAGGAAGAACGAATCATTTTAGCATTAAGGCTAAGCGCAAAATCCTCTCACCTGATGTCCATTATTTCATCAATGCCCTAAACATAAAAGCGCTTAAAGAAATGCTTGAGGCTTGATGAGCACAATATTTTACTTATTATTACCTTATGAAATTTCTGCTATATCTTTCTGCTGCTATAATTTCCAGTGCAATTTTCTACAACTGCTCGCCTACGCCAACCAAAAACAAAAATGAAGTATTGGTTTTGGGAGCCATCCACAGTGGCCACCTCACCGACAGTAATTACAATACAGCCTACCTTGATAAACTCATCAAAGAAATAAAGCCAGATTATATCCTTGCGGAGATTCCTCCTGACAGAATGAAAGCGGCGATGAATGGATTTGTCAGAGATGACACAATATCAGAGCCACGAGTGATGCGCTTTCCTGAGTACACCGACGTGGTGTTCCCACTTAGCAAGACGATGGATTTTGAAATCATACCTACTGCAGGATGGACCAAACCGATGGCCGACGAAAGATCAAAAAAATTGAGAGCCATAAGTAAAGACAGCAGTCGGGTTGCAGATTGGAAAGCCTATCAGGATGCCAACAGAAAATCCGATTCACTATACAAAGCTACCAATAAGGTCAATGACCCTTACTTCATACACACCAATGAGTATGATGAAATACAAGATGTCTTTCTACAGGAGTATAATAGACTCTTCAACGTTGAACTTGGCTTAGGTGGTTGGGACAATATCAACATAGCCCACTATTGGAACATCGAGAAGGCGATAGAAAAACACAGATACAAAGGCAAACGCATGCTGATTATCTACGGCGCAGGCCACAAAGGTTGGTTTCTTAGAGAGCTCCGCAAGAGAGATGATATCATCTTATTGGATATGAAACCGTTCTTGAAAGCGATTAATTAAGTATGATTTTTCTTGTTATCCTAACACCTAAGCATCCTGGATTTCTTTATACCTAAATGCTACCATACTCTTAATAAGTTCTACTGGAAGAGGCTCTCCAATTGGAAACTGAACGGAGCCTTTACCAGTCTTATAAGATTTCAGTTCATCCTCAAATGCAGTAATTGTTGTAGGAAAGGGATAAAAACTTACATACTTTTTATAGCCAGCAATCATGAGTTGGTAATCTTTACTTGTTCCAGGAACAAGCTCAAATGTAGGCACCTTATAATTAGGCAACTCAATGGCTTTAGGTACAGTTTCATTTATAATATTACGTAACTCTTTTAATATGACTTGTGATGCTAGTGGTTGGTTAGATATATAATCATCTACGGTTTCATATATAGGCATTCCCCCTTTCTTAGCCATAATCTTCTATCTTGATTATTGTATTATGCCTAGGCTATTATTGATTCAAACTGAGGCAGAGCTGCATCCATGCGCTTAGCAGATTCATTAGCACCCAAAGTATGAATAATTTCAAATAAGTCAGGTCCTTTTAATGCACCACATATCATTATACGTAAAAGCGGCAAGTAGGCACCCATCTTAAGACTATTATCATTAAGAAAGCCTTTGATCTTATCTGCTAATCCTTCTGCCGTATTACCCTCTTCTAATATCATGGTTCTGATAGTACTAAAGTGAGAGTTCTGATCTGGTTGGTATCTTTTTTTGACTTGCTTCTCATCATACGCTTCAGGTGCATTAAAGAAAAAAGAACCTCCAGCAAACACATCCGCGTGCACTTGCATACGTTCCTTCATGAGTTCTATGACACTTTTGAGATAGTCGTCACTCGGAGAAGATATATCCTCTGGCATGGCTGCTTTGACAGGCGCCAGAAGTGCTTCTGCTGACTGAGACTTTAAATATTGTTGATTAAACCAAAGAGATTTATCTACATCGAACCGAGCACCACTCTTGACAATTTTCCCAAGCGAAAACAACTCTGTCATTCTTTCAACTGATAACATCTCTTCATCATTACCCGGACTCCATCCCAGCAACACCAAGAAATTAAGCAAGGCTTTTTGATTGTATCCACTCTCGCGGAATCCAGCATATATTGCATCTTCCTTCTTATCATGCCATTGCAACGGAAATACAGGAAACCCAAATTTTGCGCCATCTCGTTTACTAAGCTTACCCTTACCTGTTGGTTTGAGAATTAAGGGCAGGTGACAAAACTGCGGTGGTGTCCAATCAAAAAATCTATACATCAGAACATGATGCGCTGTACTGGACAACCACTCTTCTCCTCTGATGACATGGGTAATTTCCATCAAATGATCATCTACTATATTGGCTAGATGGTAGGTCGGCATACCATCTCGCTTTAGTATGACTTTATCATCTAACTCATTGGTATTGAATGTCACTTTCTCTCTGACACTATCCTCAAATGAAACCTCTTCATTGAAGGGCATTTTGAGTCTGATGATGCCTTCTCCTGCCTCTACAAGTTTGTTGGATTCCTCTTCAGAGAGGGTTAAGCTGTTACGCATCTCCATTCGGATTCTGGCATCATACTTTGCACTATGATGGCCCTTCGCCTCCTGATCTTTTCTCATTGCGGTCAACTCATCAGGGGTATCAAAAGCATAGTAAGCGTGGCCTTTCTTTACCAGATCTAGGGCATATTTAGCATACAACGATTTTCTCTCAGATTGCTTATACGGTCCATGATTACCTCCATATCCTGGCCCTTCGTCTGGTATCAGCCCCAGCCATTCAAGCGATTCTTTGATATACTCTTCGGCCCCTGGAACCAGCCTGGTCTGATCAGTATCCTCAATCCTCAGTATAAAAACACCACCTTGCTGCTTGGCTAACAGGTAGTTATATAAAGCAGTACGGACTCCACCTATATGTAAAGGTCCTGTGGGGCTGGGGGCAAATCTTACACGTATACTCATTAGATAATCACTTTATTTATAATCAAGGAACGAAGGTAAGTTATATCGATTAGAAAGTACATTATTGCCTTGGGGTCTAAACATTTGTAGCTCTCTGTTATTTAATATAAAATGGGTCCGCTTACAAAAACTTAGTTTGGAATAGAACATTATAATTTCGCGGTCTTTACAAAAAATTCATAATTACAATAGCAATACAACAACATGAAACAGTTATTCTTTTTACTTATTACATGCTGTCGTATGGCATTTGCCTCTGTAGATATACAAGCACAAGGAGACTCAAAATGGGCTGATATTGATAAGAGTCCAATGGACATGGCCTATTATCCAGCAAACGTTGCATGGCGAAATTACCTGACTGGAGAAGATCGAAACAAACGTCCTCAAATGAGAATTGTCTATTCCAGACCTTCCATGAAGGGTAGAGAAATATTTGGCAACTTGGTTCCATTCGGTGCGGAATGGAGATTAGGGGCAAATGAGGCAACTGAATTAACCCTATATAATGCAGTAGACATTGACGGCACCACAGTCCCCAGAGGCACCTATACCATGTCAGCTACACCAGCAAAAGACCATTGGATGATCCACCTTTCGACACAAGGAAATATATGGGGTTCAGAGAAAAGAGATCAAGAGCAAACTATAGCCTCAGTGAAGGTGATGACAGAAGCACTGGATGATTCTAGTGAAAATCTCTCAATGACATTCCAAAGAATAGATGATGAGATGGCCCACCTTGTAATGGAATGGGATAAGACCAGAGTCAGAATGCCAATTGGTATGAATCCTGTACAGTTTGAAGATATGGATGTCAGTCCTATGGATCGAGTTCACTATCCAAGTGGATCTGCTTTCCAAAATTATCTCTCTGGAGATGAGTTGGCAAACGCTGATCCTAAGATCAAGGTAACTTATGGAAGACCGCAGAAAAAAGGAAGAACGGTATTCGGTGAGATCTTAGAGTATGGAAAACTATGGAGAGTAGGCGCTAATGAATCCACAGAAGTGACTTTCTATTCTGATGTAACTATCAATGGAGAAAAGCTACAAAGAGGCAGTTACAATCTTTATGCAATGATCAATCAAGACACGTGGGAATTTATCTTTAATACTGATAGACCTTCTTGGGGACATGCCAACAGAGATGAATCTAAGGATGTACTTAAGTACACTTCTAAGGTGGAGATGGATAGTGAAGACTTGGAAGTACTTAATATCATTTTCGAAAAGCAATCAGATAATGAAGTGCATTTAGTTGTCGCTTGGGAAAAGACAAGAGCTAGAATTCCGATAAAGTTTTAAGATTCTTAGAATCTGATTTGATAGAAGGCTCGCAAATGCGGGCCTTTTTTGTTTCTATCAGTTGACCTTTTGGGGATTGCTTTGTTCTCGGACTGTGTTGGTACATCTTTCTCCAGCAGAATACCATTCTCTTTGCGAACGGAGAACTGTCTACTTCGCTTCGCAGGGATCGAACTGAAAAATGTTACTTCTATCCTCTATAGATCCTAAAAGTAACCCTACTTTCTCTGTAAAAAATGCTTACCAAATAGATTCCAGTGGAGATAGATGGTAGATCAACATAGGTTTCTTTTCCAATTATATTACCTTTTGTGATTTGCCTTCCATCGATATCAGCAATACGATATGGAGAGCCTTGCAAGCTTAGATCTCTGGCTGTGATGACAATCTCATTGGTAAAAGAGGAGGTGCTTACAATGACATCTTTCTTCAAGGTTTCCACCTCCTTTGTACTTGTTCGTACCCTACAATTCCCATCATTGACTAAAAGCTCTACATCGTCTACAGATAATTTAATAGTCTCCAAACTATCCAGCAGCGTTCCTTCAACCATTTCTTCATCATCTATTTTGAGGAAGTCATTTCTACAAACGCTGACATTATAACCAGCATCCGATATGTATTCGACGGCAAGAATAGCCCGCTCACCTATCCACCTGAAACACAAATCAGCTGTCCCTCCTAGTATCCAGACCGTACTATCTGTATTCTCAAAAGTTTGATTGGTAAATAAAGTCGAAGGGCCTTCCACAACTCCTCCTCCAATCACACGTTCTATTCTGTACTGAAATGCATGTTCCTCTTGGCTAATTTCTTGAGAGGAGATCATGGATCCTACAAAAATAAATTCCATGCCTCTACTATTGATAACTTGCGCATGCTTACAAAATGAAGGAGGCGCATAACAACTGCATCCATACATAGCTATGCTTACAAGCATGATTACTATCGAAAGAGAGCAACTGATGAAATTTTTATTCTGCATGATTTCTATAGATTAGCAAGATAGCCTTAATAAATAGTTGAGAATCATTCCTTTAATATAGCCAGAAAACCCAAGCCTACTGCAAACAGAATCCTATTTTGAGAGACAAAAGGTGTAAAAATCTATCACTTAGCTCAACTATATCTTTACAGTTAGAGTTTTAGTTTAAGAGAATTCTATGAAAGTCTTAAACTATATACTTATTATCTTATTACTTCTTGTTGGTTGTAGAGAAGATCAGTCAGAAGCTACGTTACAGGACCATATTGATAATAATCCCATGCTAACGCCATTCAATGAATTGGTCGCTTGTGCTGCTGGTGGACAACTAGACTTTTTGGAGGATGCCGCATTCCCACTCAATATCTTCTTATACCCTGAATTAGAAGCACATACTTTCAGATATTATGAGACTAATACTGCTGATGCAAATCCTTTAGATCTATCACTCTATAATGTCATTGAGACAGACAGAGAACCACTCTTCAATGGATTTTTATTGAGATACCCGCGACCTCAACCTGACAGAGATGTATGGGCAAGGGTTTCCTTTATAAATGGTGACACTCTATGGTACAGTAAGGCTATCAAACTCAAAACAAATGACCAGCCTACGGATTTCTCACCTGACTTTTGTCAAGTAGACCTGTCCACTCCATTAGAGCCAACTTTTACGTGGACAGAAAGTGAATTAGGAGAAAACAACATCTTCTTTCATGTGATAAGTGACAGTGATGATAATGCCTTCTCAGGAACTTATACAGAAGAGAGGCGCTTCCAATATTACATTCTGGATAATGTGGTATTTAATGTCACTAGAGAAGGTCAACCACAGTCTCTAGAATTAGGTAGCAATTACACATTTACCTTAATGGGAGTCAGCAGTGACAATTGGGTCAATTTTATAGCCCAAAAATCTTTTATCTCTCAATAACATATTCATCTTAGTGCTCCAGTAGATAATGCGTTAAATATCCAATCGCAATTCTCTTAGCAATTCTTCCTTATTCTATATTCTCCCAAATCAATGATTATCTAATTTTTCATCTGACAATGGACAATGGGAACATCTAGGACAATTCTGCCTTTAACCATATTATAGAAAATACAGGCGTGACCTTATTCGGAGGAAAATCTGGTGATGGAATTGAAATGCCAGGTGATGGCGCACTTTTATCTTTTCCTTACAACACGAATCTAAAGGCACCTAACCAATTAAGAATCACTATGTGGTATCGACATCAAGAACAACGCAACCAAACTTCTTTTTTTCCAGTAACAGAGCAGAGCACTCCTGGATCTGGCGGCCATTAAAAGTATGGCATCTGGTTACAAAGAGATAGTTATTGGGTTGCATGAGCCTGATGATTGCGGCAATGCACAGTGGTGTCAGAGATACACCTCTGATGGAGTAGATTATTAAATTGGTCAATGGTATCATTTCGGTATTTCCATACGACAATATGTCTGACAATTGGCTAACCCAATTGACGATAAAGGATAACTCTATTAATCTATGTTCAATTGCTGATGGAATATATTACTTAGGACAAAATCATAGAATAATTAGCAAGATCAATCTTACCCGTTAATCATTGAATAAAAAGAAATTACCAAATGAATGAGTTGCAAACAATCAAAAATTCAGTTTATTATATTACTTAATAAAGATATTTTATGAATAATTTTACTTATTTATTGCTGTTAGGATTGGTATTCGTAGTAGCCTGCAGCGAAGAAGAGGAAGAGCCAACAATGGGTGGTAGTGGAGAGGTAAATGCTCGAATATGGACGGGGTCAGAAATATCATTCTCGAAAGCTACTGGTACAGACCATAATGCTGAAACTAATCAGGACAGAATAACTGAGAATGTTTGGATAACAAGGAGCACTGCAGGAGGTGAGATTTTCAATATCATAAGTGAAAGCGCATCTAACAACGATATAAGTCCAGCAGGCACTTCATGGGCTGTTGGTGATATAGCTGATGCAAGTACCTTAACTTTTACTTCTTTCAGAAGTGCTGTAGGCAGTCCTCAAAGAGTTCTAGGCATACCTTTAGTTATGAGATTAGATCAAGATAATATCATATTATCATTGACATTCACTTCATGGGATACCAATAGGGGAGGTGGTTTTGCTTATACAAGATCTACTGAATAATTTTCCTCGTTTAAAAAGAAAATCAAATAGGTGACTGTTTGGTTTTATCTCAATAATAGAGAGGTTCGCAAATTTAATTGTGAGCCTCTCTTATCTTTAGAATTGACCAGAAAGATGACACTATCTAATCGATAATTATCATCTTTTTTGTATCTGCATATAATGTACTACTAAGCTTATAATATACCACACTACTATGCCCCAATTCACTAGAAGTAACATTAATGATGTGCTCTCCTTTTTCGTAATTATCATCGATGCTAAAAATTTCTACACCAGCATGTCCATAGAATGTAATGGTCACACGCTGAGACTGAGGTAGGTAGAACTTAATGGCTGTTTCTTCTTTAAATGGATTAGGCTCATTCTGATACAAAATGAAATCCGTTTTTTCATCTCCATCGTACAATGATAGAGTTGGTATTTTCTTGGACAATAAGTCGCCAATATACATCTCAGCCACTGGCTTTTCCTTCATCAGTGATAATGAGACTGATTCATCTTCAAGGCCTTTGACGCTGAGATAAAATAATGGTATCGTCCTATCACTTACTGCGCCTTTATCGCCATTCCAACTAAAAGAAATTTCACTATTAGAACTCATGTAATAATTCTCTGAAACGATATCCACGCTTCCAGGTAGAATATCTACAATACTTCCTTTATTTAGCTTTAACTTAAATTGAAATCCATAAATCACACCGATATCTTTCGTAAATATAGGTATGAGGTATTCATGCTCGACACTTGTCGTTTGCAAGGTGTAGTATATCGATGTATTAGCTCTACTATCAAGAAGATCCTGATTAAGGCCTAAGGTCAATGAATTATCCACATCACCAATCTTGACACCTATAAAATCATTTTCCCTATTCATATTAGATATATCATTGACATATCTGACTTCTTCCAATGGATAAGGATGCAAAGTATCACTCAGTATCTGCTCAGCACTAACAAATCGCCATGAGGTATTATTGTAGAAAGTATCGACAGATCCCAAAACAAACTTCCTGAGTTGTATTAAATCAAGCCCGTTAGTAATTTCATCATTATTGATATCAGATGCTATAACTTTATAAGGACTATCTAGTCGTTCCACACCAAGTACATGTCGTTGCATATGAATGATATCAATGGTATTAACACCATTATCATGGTCGACATTTTTGAATGGCACCAATTTATAGTCCATAGAAGTCGGTAACCCGTCGAATATAAATTCACCATTGGCATCTGTGGTTCCCATATCATTCATAACCTGAGAACTTGCCTCTAGTCTTGTCTCTACCGCCTCTATCGCTTCTCCCAATTCTGTAGTAATCTGTCCACCCAAAACCATAAGCTGTCCAGCCTCATTGGTGCAGACATCATTATTGTCAAGTAGGTTGACTATGGTGACGCAGTTAGATTGATTACCATCAGCGTCAGTCACATAGACAGTAACTTGTACTTCAGCAGAAATCCCATCTGGAAGATCATCACAATTGAAATTCTGACTAGTTACTATATCATTTGCCGCAAAGCTTAATTGTAAATCTGCTTGTGCCGTACAATTATCTGTGCTTCCTGCATCTAAGTCAGTCACATCCACTGTAGCAGTACCAGTACTATTCATAATTGCTGTTGACAAGTTATGACATAAAGCCGTTGGTGCCTTTCCATCTTGGACAGTTACATTTTGAGTGCAGGAACTAATGTTGCCACATCCATCTACCACTACCCAGTCTACTGTAGCTTGACCACCGATTAAATTATCAATATCAAAATTCACATCTTGTCCTGTAAGTGTACCTGAGGTATCGGACAAGCCATCCTGGTCAATATCTACCATATAGGTCCAATCCAAACTCTGACTGAGTGAACATCCATTTACCAGTGCTGAATTGCTAATGTTAGCACTGCTAACCATGCAATCTTCTGAGTCTACATTAACAGTAATATCACCACAAGCTGTAAGCGTAGGTGGATCTGATGAGGTTATAGTAATCACTTGCTGATGTGTCCATTTTCCAAAATCAGGGTCTACAGCTGCATCAAACTGACATAAATCAATGACAGTCCAAGAATTAATAACCTTATAGCAGGCTGCCTCTTCAAAGAAGAACGTATCTGATTCTATATCTATACCAATCTGAGAACATTCTACACCAGATATAATAGGCTCAGTTGCTGTATTCATATCTGTACACTCTCCTTCAAAATTTTGAGGCCAAACGATATCATTTATTGTAAATGGCATTGCAGGTGTAATCCTAATTATTTGTTCACAGACTATATTCTGAGATTCAATCTGCCAAGTTCTCACTACCGACCCAGTTGCACAATGAGATAGATTAGAGACATCATCGGTGAAGCTTGCTGTGGCAAATGTACATGCTGAGCCAATACTCGGTCTGCCAGTAATATTAAGATTAGTAGGCTCCTGATTACAATCTATGACTATGTCATCAGGACATGTCAAGTCTGGAATTGTGCTATCAGATATATATACACGAACCATGCACTCTGAGAAAAAATCACCTACTGAACCAAACACACCATCTCTATCCGCATCATCCCAAACTCTCAGGAAAACCTGCTGTGGTTCGTCACTCACATCGTTGCAACAAAAAGTTACATAAGGACCAGGATTCAGATCTGTGTCATTATCACAATTATTATCCATTCTGTAAATCTGTAACTGAATAGGAGAACAGTTATCGAAACTTCCATCATCCAATACTTCAGCAGGCACTTCTGCTACACCAAGATTATTCAATGCCACATGCAAATCTTGTTCGCAAATAACTTGTGGCTCGGATCTATCCTCTACAGAGATATCAAATTCGCATCTGCTGGTATTACTACACTGATCACTAACTGTCAACTTCACTGTATGCACCCCAGGCGCCATATTGGTTAAAAAGAATTGGCCATCTTTATTCTGAACAGTTCCAGGAGATACACTTATAAGTGTATCCTTTATGCTTCCACAAATCTCTTCGAATGAAGGAAATAACTCATTCACTAAAATATCTGTGCTACAATCAAAATCGGCATTAGCTACGATATTCATTTCAGGGCAACCCTCTATCACTGGCGGCATATTATCTAAGACCTTAATAGACTGATAATATTCTACTGGATTGACACCTGAGACAATTGGATCACACATATCTCGAATCAGCCATCGTCTGAGAATTTCGTAACTACCCTCACAATTCATTAGTAACTGATCATCCCAATTCCAAAAATGACTACACAGTCCATCGCCTGTCTCATATATAGGTGTACCTCCCAATGACGGATAACCAGTATGATCAGGATGTGTCATGCTAGCATCCAAGGCTATATCTGCACAAGTGACATCCGCAGTAGTTAAGATTGTATCCGCAGGATACTCTAAATCCTCCAGATTAAATTGCTCTATGGTAATATTCTGAACACAGGTGATTGTATTATTACTCTCATCAGTCACTGTCCATATCCTTTCTAACGTACCTGGTGTATCGTCACACATATCCCCAATCATCAAATTATCTTCAAAGGAGAAAAACACCTCCTGCTCACAAGTAGTCAAAATAGGCTCTCCTACTGAAGAAGGTTCAAAGATCTGATTACAGAACAGACTAATTTCTGGCGCAGGACAATCGACCTCTGGTCTTAGCTTATTCTCTATCAGGACATTACCCCAGCAGCAGTTGCCAGTGTCGCAGTCTGTGCATACACGAACTGTTAATACTTGTCCTACGTGCTCTTGAGTTGCTATAGCGCCAGGTATCTCATCACCATTCTCATCAAGGGCTGTAACACAATAATCATCAGTACAGCCGTGAGTTCCTCCTGGTGCTAATAACATATCTGCCACTATCTCCTCCTCACAATCTGCATCAAGACTTAAATTAATCTGTCCAACGCAAACCATCTGATCATTAGGTGGCTCAAACGGCAATACAGTGATTTCCATAGAGCATGAGTTGAAATTTCCAGCGCCATCTGCGATACTTACAGTCAATGGATAAACACCTGCTGGGAACCCTTGATTGATTGTTGGCGTAAAACTGATATTGCCGGTAGGACAATTTTCAAGTACTGGAGGCAGGGTTAACGCTGACACAGGCACAAAGCACTGATTGGCGGCTAGCTGTATGACCTGATCAGGGCAAGCGGCGGCTGCAATAATTGGTATTTCATTATCTTCTACTGTCACTTCGAAACCACAACTTGACTTGTTACCTATTCCATCCGTCAATGTGTATATAACCTGAGTCGTACCTACTTCAAATGTTTCAGCTATATCAGTCCCAGGGTTGACACCACTTGTAAATGGACGTGAGCCAACAGCGTTACTCTCTAAGGTGACCGTCATCATAGCTACACCACAATTATCATTGATCTGAGGATGTGGCCATTGGAAAAGTGCACCACATTCGCCAGGATCATTTTCTAACACAACATCTGTCTGCGTATATGGAACCAACTCTAGCATTTCAAGACATACATGTACTAACTCACCAGCAATGCTTCCATCATTAGAGATTCTTAAGCGCCATGTCCCACCTGCATTATCATTAAAGAAATTACTGAATGACTCTAATGGCCTATAAGTATCTCCACCTAATGGACTACAATCAAGATTAGATAATAATCTATCTGCGGTATCATCAAGGGTAATATCAATGTTGGCCGTCGCAGGACAAAGGTTATTAAACAAGGTGATGTATTCACCAGCCGGTGACATCAAAGTAAAACCTAAATCACTGACTTCTGGATGTGTGATTTCTAAATCATATAAATTAATATCCCCTACATCGATACCCGGCGGAATATTAAAAGTGAATTCAGTACAAGCCTGAGCTTCAATAAGTCTATTTTCAATGCAGACCCTTGTCGTATCATACTGAGCACAATACGCTGGTTCGTCGTCGGTTACAGATACTGTAAAACTACAACTGACTTCATTCGCTGCACTCTCTTGTAGCCCAACGGTAGATCCATTGTCTGTCATCCTAGACAAGCCTGGATTAAATAATCCATATGACCCTTCAAAACAAGTAAACGTCACTGTAAAGTCGTCATCGGTATCATTGTCACTATGCCTTACCCTACTTACATTTTCTCCAAATAGATTACCACTCCATGCATAGATGGATGAGCTATATCCATTTATGGAGACACCATCAATTACTCTGCCCACAAAAGAGATAAAATAACCTGCGGCAGAGACTGAATTAATCGGGGTGAAATTATGTGTATACACATCTCCTACACCGAGAAGAGTACCGTTAGGTACGTTATGAGTTTCTGAGTCAGCACCTTCACGGACTACATCCAGACAAGATATATCTAGTGTCGCAGAACCAAAGTTGGTTATCTCAACGCCACTAGTAAGATCATTTTGAATAATCTCGGAGATTAAAAGCAAAGGATGATCAGCAACTGTATATTCTACAGTTGATAGCCCAACAGGAAAATGCTGTCCACTCGCGTCTTCAAATCCATCTGTCAAAATATCTCCTGTGGCATCTCTGATAGTATAAGTGACATAGGTATGATTAATACAATTATCTTCTACTGCTAGTGGTGCAATATTATTGATTATTGCTCCACATATTTCTGGATCATTTACTAATTCGAAATTCTCTCCGCAGGTAATAGATGGAGGTGTAAAGTCATTGACAATAACTTTCATTTCGCAAGTGGTCGAGTTACCACATTCGTCTTCTGCAACAAAGGTCAATATGGTCAATCCAACAGGAAATAAATCCCCTGACAATAATCCAGTATTGTCTACTTGGGTCACAGTCACATCAGAACAATTATCCTCTGCGACAGGTGAAGAATAATTAGCAAAAGCATTGCACCAACCATTAGGTGCATCAGTCACGACTGGTGGTCTAGGGCAATTAACAAAGACCGGAGGTGTTACATCACCTACACCAAATCTGTGAGTCGTACTGCTATTATTACCACAAAGGTCTGTTGCCGTAAAGGTGACGTCTACAAATCTGGTCGCCCCACAAGTTGTCACCCAGTTTGCTGGATCGTAATCATTCGTCCAGACGACCTCACTACATACATCCGTGGCTGTTGCGCCAGCATTAGATTCTAGCCAGAAATCAAAGTCTAAGATATTACCTGTAATATTATCATCACATTCTTCCATATTCATATCCTCACCTCCAACAATTACTGGTGAGGTTGTATCTTCTATAATAAAGTCTGCCTCAGCAGAATTCTCATTACCACAACCATCTGTTATTATAAACCTAAACGTTTGTATTCCAGTAATTCCACAACTGTCTTCTTCCATCACTAAATCATAAGTCCAGGTTACAGGTGTGCTACATATATCATCAGCTATACCTGTACCGTTAGAATCTAACCATTGTTCTATTTCTACATCATTGCCTTCTCCATCGCACTCTACGGTTCTGTTAAGTGGAAATGAAACAAAAGTTGGCACTGAGGTATCCTCTATTATAAATGCTGCAAAGGTGACTTCAGATATATTACCACAGGCGTCAGTAGCCGTGAAATCAAATATTCTGGTGGAAGTATTGCCACAAGCCAGCAATTCACTTCTCAAAGAATAACTCCATATTATATCAGTACTACAAGCATCCTCTGCTTCTGCGCCCGCATGATTCTCTAGCCAATCCATCAAGGCTTGTTCGTTACCAGCGTCGTCACACTCAACAGTCAAATTTTGTGCAGGTAAAGTAATTGCGGGAGGGACATCATCGGTGATAAATAACATTGCAGTTTCAGTAGCACTATTACCACAAGCATCTGTTGCTGTAAAAGCCACAAGGACTCCACCTTGTTGATCGCATTCCAGATTGACTATACTAAAGTCATTGGTATATGATACGAGACTACAATCATCAGATGCTTCGCCGCCACCTGCTCTGTTGAGCCATGAAATAACTTGACCCATAGGATCATCGGAGCCATCGCATCCTATTTCAAAATTTTGTGGTGCTATCGTCCATATAGGTGTGGTATCATCATTGATAATAAATTGTGCTGTTGTCGTAGAAGTATTACCACAATCATCTGTCGCTGTAAAAGTGACTGTAACACCTCCCGTATCTCCACAATCAGAAATGATTGTTCCAAAGTCATTAGACCAAGTCAAATCGCCACATCTATCTGTTGCTTCTGCTCCACCATTATTATTCAACCATGAAAGAATCTGTGCACTGTTACTTCCACCATTACATTCTACATTAATATTACTGGCCTCTTGTACAATTTCTGGTTCTGTGTTATCTGTGATTACAAAAGATGCCTCTGCCGAAGAACTATTACCACAATCATCAGTCACCGTAAATCTATAATCTCGCTGACTCGTATTCCCACAATTATCAATGAGATTAATCAAGTCATACTCCCACGTAAATAAAGTAGAACACTCATCTGCAACTTCTGCATTCCCATTATTATTCAGCCAAGTTCTGAGTGCCACCTCATTTCCTGTAGGATAGCATTCTATGAACTGATCTTGTGGACCTTGAACAAACTCAGGACTAGTATCATCTGCTAGTGTTACCATTGCGGTTGTTTGATTCGTATTGCCACAATTATCTGTTACAATAAATCTGTATGTAGATTCTTCAAAACCTCCGCAGCCTTCCTCAGTAAATATTAATTCATACTCCCATACCAAAGGCTCATCGCTACAGCCATCTACTGCCATAGCACCTCCCTGCTCATCTAACCAAATTTGAATATCTGTAGAAGAATTAGTAGAACCACAACTTAAAATTAAATCTTCAGCTTCCATCACTATCTCAGGAACAGTTGTGTCTATTATAGAAATAGTTCTTTCACAAGTGCTTTGATTATTACAGTCGTCAGCAACAGTAAATGTAACGGTATGGACACCTGTCATCCCACATCCATCAACGAACACATCTGAAAAGTCATGACTGACTGACAGCGTACCTTGACACTGATCTTCTGCTGATACCGATCTCAGCCAGTTAGCTATAACTACATCATTGAGGACATCAGTACATTCAAGAGTAATGTTATCAGGACAGTTCAGCTCAGGTTCTGTCGTATCTTCTATTCTGAATGTAGCACTTGTAGTACTACTATTACCACAGTCATCTGTTGCTGTAAATGTCACAAGCACCTCACCTGTGTTGCCACAAATTGGCATCAAACCAGAGATGAAATCATTTGTCCATACAATAGGTACACTACAGTCATCAGTCGCTTCAGCACCTCCATTGTTATTCAGCCATGCTTGCAATCGAGTACTGGCGAGTCCTTGTACACATTCTAAAGTTAGATTCTGTGCAGGCGCGGTTATAACTGGCACAACATTGTCATCCGTCTCGTATGATGCTACACAGGCCGCAGTATTCCCTGCTTGGTCTGTCACTTGATATAAATAGACTCTATCAAACGTATTCCCACAACTGCTGAAATCTGTCAACAATAAAGTATCAACAACCAAGTCAGCAATTATATCGCAATTATCTTGTGCGGTGGCAGAGATAGATCTAAACCATGCATCTAAATCTTCTTCTCCACAAGCCACATCACTGATATTAGCACAGGTCAATTCTGGGTTTTGGCAATCTTCAACTACTACCGCAAACTGGCAAGTAGAACTATTTCCAGAAGGATCTGAAATTGTATATACTACATTGCTCGTACCCAAATCAAACACTACTACGTCCTCTTGTAGTGTAGACACTACGTCTGGTGCACTGGTAATATTGGTGACGCCACTCACTGCATATGTCAATGAAATGCCATCACAATTGTCATTAAAAATTGGATCTGTTTGTTCTGTAGATAACCAAGTACATGTATTAGGATCAGTGCAAACAACGACATCATTACTAGGACAATTAACTGATGGCACATCGCTATCTATTACTGTAATATCAAAACTGCATAATGATGTATTACCACAATCATCTACTGCCTCAAAAGTCAAGGTCGTCATGCCTAGTGGGAATGGATTACCAGATGGAATACCTTCTATAAGGGCCACCTCTACACCTGTATCACAATTATCCATAGCAATAGGTTGACTATACACCACATTACTCTCACATCTATCCACATCTACATTTACCGTAATGTCTAACGGACAATTACTGAATACTGGCACCTCTGCATCGTCCATAGTAATAGTGGCAATACAACTGTTAGAATTTCCACATGCATCTATTGCAGTAAATGTAATATCTATACCCATTCCACCATTGCAATCCAACGATGGCAGATCATTTGGAAAATCGTTGATTATGTTGACAGCACTACAGTTATGCTCATCTGTTGCTGTAGCCGCATTTAGCCAATTAAGGATAAGCACACTATTTGCTTCACTGCCACAAATCAATGAAAGATTTTGTGGACAAACTGGCGTCGGCACAGTTGTATCTTCTATGATATAATCTGAAAAGCCCGTCGTCTGATTGCCACAGGCATCTGTCACCGTAAAGAGATAAGTCTGAGTATCTCCACCTCCGCAGCCGCTCACTGTATTCCAAAGGATACTGCTAAAGGTTACCTCCCCGCAATCATCAAAACCATCTAATTCGTCCAACCATGTTGCTACATCTACAACGATTGCACCACATTCCTCTACCTGAGTTTCTGGAATAATTAAGGTCGGCACTGTAGTATCTTCGATAATTACAGAAGCTTGAGTTGTTGCTGTGTTACCGCAGTTATCTGTTACTTGGAAAGTATACAGAGTCGTACCAGTTAATCCACAAGTGGTTAGAGACAACTCATTTGTTATAGTCCATACCAAGTCCTCATCAGAACAAGTATCAGATGCGACTGCACCTCCATTTACCAACTCCCAATCTGCTATAAGCTCGGCATTATCTGCACTAGAACATTCTAATACTAAATCTTGTGGCACTAACTCCACAGTCGGTGGTGTAGTATCAACTATCGTAATAGTTCTGTCACAAGTAGAAATATTGTCACAAGCGTCTACAGTTGTAAAGGTCACCATATGTATACCTGTTGCTCCACAATCACCAACAATCACCTCTTCATAATTATTTGATATAGATAAAGTGCCTTGACAAGCATCTTCACTAGTGACGTTGCCTAACCAGTTAGTAATTACTACATCATTAATAGCTGAACTACATTCCAAAGTAAGGCTAGATGGACAAGTTAGGACAGGTGGTATATTATCTTCTATTATGAAACTGGCCTGAGTGGTACTGGTATTGCCACATTCATCCGTAGCTGTAAAGGTGACCAAAGCTGAGCCATTTGCTCCACAACTTGTTATTAGATCCGCTGTATAGTCGTTTGTCCATACAACTTCGCTACTACAGTTATCTTCCACTAAGGATGCTCCACCGTTTGCATTAAGCCAAGCTAGTAGTGCTGTGCTCTGACTACCATTTGCACATTCTAACACTAAATCTTCGGCGTCTACTATAATTGGTGACTCAGTATCATCTGTTTCATAGGTCGCTAGACAAGAACTTGTATTCCCAGCTGCATCGGTTACGACAAACATATAAATACGTTCTATCGACGATCCACAACTGCTGATATCTGTGAGCAACAAAGTATCTAAAGCTAAAGCAGAATTGGCATCGCAGTTATCCATCATTGTAGCTGCAATTGTATTGTACCAACTCGATAGGTCTTCTTCTCCACAAGCAACATTAAGTTCATCACTGCAAGTCAAAGTAGGATTTTCACAATCTTCTACTATTATATCAAAACAACACTGGGCTGAATTATCAGCCTCGTCTGTGATTGTATAACATACTTCATTTTCTCCCAGAGAGAAAACAACATTAGCTGCATCTACATCATTGATGCCAGTCAATGGAGAACTCGCCATCGTTGCACCTGTAACAGTATATGACACTGTAAATCCTAAGTCAGCACAATTATCAGCAAAGATAGCACTGCTTAACTCTGTTGCTTCCCAAGTACATATACCGTCATCTGTACATACATTGACTACGTTACTCGGACAACTGATAGAAGGAATATCAGAATCAAGTACAGTAATATCAAATGTACATGTAGAGCTATTACCACAATCATCCGTGGCTGTGTACAAAATGCTTGTCGTCCCAAGTGGGAAAGCGGCTCCAGAAGCTATACCACTTGTCTGCACAACACTTATATTTCCATCGCAATCATCTAAAGCAACGGGTTGGCTGTATATAACATTAGTCTCGCAAAGATCCACATCAACATTGACAATAATATCCTGTAGGCAATTACTAAAGAATGGAGTCGCATTATCAGACATCGTAATTACAGCTATACAACTAGAAGAATTGCCACAGTCATCTATTGATGTAAAAGTGATGTCTATACCCGTAGCGTCTTCACAGTCTAGGATAGGAAATTGTCCAGGAAAATCAGTATTGATTGTATAACTACTACAATCATTTGCATCAGCCGCCGTAGCTGCATTTAGCCAATTAAGTATGATCTGATCATTATTATCATTACCACATATTAGTGCTAGGTTATCAGGGCAGGCTGGCGTCGGTGGACCTGTGTCTCGTACCGAATAATCTGCAAAGCCAGTAGTTTGATTTCCACAAATATCTGTAGCTGTAAATAAATAGGTCAAAGTCTCACCTCCTCCACAGTCACTTATTGTATTCCATAAAGTATTAGTAAAGGACACATTACCACATTCATCCGAACCATCCACGAGAGCCAACCATGACGCAAGACTCACGACTACTGCACCACATTCCTCTATCTGATCTTCTGGAAGAATCAAAGTCGGAGCTGTAATATCTTCTATTATCACTGACGCCTGTGTTGTCGCAGTGTTGGCACAATTATCTGAAACTTGGAAAGTGTAAAGACTAGAAGAAGTAGTTCCGCAATTGGCCAATACAACTTGGCTCAATATCCTCCATGTCAATGGTTCATCCGAACATCCATCACTTGCTACCGCAAAACCATTATTCATCACCCAGTCATCTATCAATGTTTCATTGTCATTTCCTGTGCATTCGAGAATCAAATCAGTAGCTTCTAAGTCAATTTCTGGACTACTAGTATCTTGTATAGTAATAGTTCTCTCACAAGAATCTCCATTTCCACACTGATCAAAAGTCTGAAAGGTAACAGTATGTACAACTGTCATTCCACAGCCATCTACAAACACTTCTCCAAAATTATTTGTCACATCAATGATGCCCTGACAAGCATCTTCACTACTAGCCGTATTAAGCCAATTATTAATAACTATATCATTCAAGCTATCATCACATTCCAATACAATATTATTCGGACATGTCAGAACAGGATCTGTGGTATCTTCGATTCTCCATCTCTTCTCTACCATATTACTTACATTACCACATTCGTCTACAACCCAAAAATTGACATCAATTCTAAAAAATCTATCTACACCATTACAACCTGTAAGCTCATCACTATTGGGTTCGTAATCATTCATCCACTCATAGTCACTGCAGGCTTCAGTAACTTCTGAAAGCGTACCATTATCCTGCAGCCATGCAATAAAGTCTGTAGTATTGTTTTCATCATCACACTGCACGGTTGTGGCGAATGGTGTATTATTAACAACTACAGGAGCAGTAGAATCTTCAATGGAAAATTCTGCTAAGCAAGTAGACTCATTTCCATTATCATCTTCTACGGTAAACTGATACACTTCTGTCATCGAGCCTCCACAATCGCTTATTGTATTGAAGACTAAGGTAGATGAGCCTAAGTCAAAGTCACAATTATCCTCAAATTCTAACAATGATATCCAGTCAGTTAGATCACTCTCATTACCCATCCCATCACATTCTACAGTTCTATTCTCAGGACAATTAATTATAGGCACTTCACAATCTTCTACATTTATATCAAAACAACACTGGGCTGAATTATTGGCTTCGTCTGTGATTGTATAACATACTTCACTTACACCTAAATTAAAGATGATATTATCTGCATCGACATCATTGATACCTGCCAAGGGGGAGGTAGCCTCCGTCGCACCTGTAACTACATATGTTACATCAAAACCTAAGGTCGCACAATTGTCAGCAAAGATGGCACTGCTTAACTCCGTAGCTTCCCAGGTACATAAGCCACCATCTGTACATACATTGACAGCATTACTGGGACAACTGATAGATGGTGTATCACTATCAATTACGGTTATATCAAACGTACATGTAGAGCTGTTACCACAATCATCCGTGGCTGTAAATAAGATGCTCGTCGTCCCAAGCGGGATAGTGGCTCCAGAAGCAATACCACTAGTCAGCACAACGCTTACATTGCCATCACAATCATCCAAAGCTACGGGTTGGCTATAAATAACATTAGTCTCACAAAGATCTACATCCACATTGACAATTATATCTAGAGGACAGTTTGTGAAAACTGGTGGCGTATCATCAGACATAGTTATTTCTGACATACAGTTTGATGTATTGTCACATGCATCTGTAGCTGTAAAGGTGATATCTATGCCCATACCTCCGGCACAATCTAACAGAGGCAATTGAGTAGGATAATTTGTATTAATATCAAAGTCACTACAGTCGTTGGCATCCATAGCCATAGCTGAGTTGAGCCAATTGAGAATTAGCTGATCGTTATTATCATCGCCACAAGTCAGAGCCAAAGTCTCAGGACAAGTAACCGTCGGAATTGTTGTATCTTCTATTACATAATCTGCAAGTCCTGTAGTACTATTTCCGCAAGCGTCTGTTACAGTAAAAAGATAAGTCTGTGACTCTCCACCACCACAAGCACTGCTCGTATTCCACAACGCACTTATAAAGGTCAGCTCTCCACATTCATCAGAACCATTAACTTCATCTAGCCATGATGACAAGTCTACAACTATAGCACCACATTCTTCTACCTGATCCTCCGGCACAATTAATACAGGTGGCGTAGTGTCAGCTATAATTATTGAGGCCGAGGTAGTCGCAGTGTTTCCACAGTTGTCTGCAACCTGGAAAGTGTATGTGGTAGTACCACTATCACCACATCCATCTGCTGAGCTTTGTGCCAATATACTCCAAATCAAATCTTCATCAGAACAGAGGTCCGAAGCTACTGCATCTCCTATGCTCTCTTCCCAGTCTGCAATTAAGACAGTATTATTAGCATCCGAACATTCCAATATTAAATCTTGTGCTGGCACTTCAACTATCGGAGCTGTTGTATCTTCTATTGTTATAGTTCTTTCACAGGAGGAGCTATTTCCACAGTCGTCTGTACTAATAAAAGTTACCGTATGAATACCAGTCTCTCCGCAGTCATCAGTTAAGTCTGTGCCAAGATTATTTATAACTGTTACTTCAGAACATTCATCTGAGGAACTGACTGCATTGATCCAAACTTCTATAATTGCTTCATTAATTGGATCATTGCATTCGATCGTAATACCAATAGGACAAGTAAGTGTAGGTATCGTTGTGTCTTCTATACTAAAAGTAGCTTGGGTTGTGCTCGTGTTACCACATTCATCAGTTGCAGTAAATGTGACAGTAGTACTAGAACTTCCATCACACAATTCGCCTAATGGCATTGTGAAATCATGTGTCCAACTGATTGCATTGCACTCTGCATCTACTACTGCTCCAGCTGAATCATTGAGCCAAGCCAACAAGGTGGCACTATTACCCGTACCCGAACACTGAACTGTCAGATTAGATGCTGCTGTAGAAATGATTGGAGAGGTACTATCTTCTATGGTAAATTCAGCAAAACATACTGAAGTATTACCAAACTCATCTATTGCTGAAAATTCGTATACTTCTGTATCGGTTGCTCCACAAGCGCTTATTGTATTGAATAAATTATTGCTTAATAAAGGCATTGCAATACAATTATCTGAGCCTTCTATGGAATCTAACCAATCCATTAGCTCAGTAGTATTTCCAAGACCATCACATTCGACGGTAATATCGTCGGGACAAACTATCTCTGGTGCTTCACAATCTTCTATAATTACATCAAAGCAGCAGAAAGATGAATTCATAGCTGCATCTGTAATTTCATAACAAACCATACTCTCACCCAATGGAAATACAATTCCATCAGCTTCCACACTATTTATTCCTGTCTCTGCTGATGAAGCTCTCAAAGCACCATCTATTTTATAAGTAACGATAAACTCATCAGAAGAACAATTGTCAGAAAAAATAGCGTTAGTCTGATCATCAGATGTCCATTCGCAAGTTCCATCATCGGCACAGACTATTACTCTATTGCTAGGACATGAAATATTTGGAATGGCAGAGTCTACCACTAAAATATCAAAAGTACAAGTAGCAGAATTACCACATTCATCTACAGCTGTAAACTCGATAGTTGTCTCCCCTACTGGGAAAGTAGTACCGCTTGCAATACCGGCAGTGAGACTTACGTCTACATCTACATTACATTGGTCAAGTGCTACAGGCTGGCTGTACACAACATTGGTAGTACATAGATCAGGATCTATATTAACTGTTATATCAGTAGGACAATTTGCAAAAACGGGTGGCTGAGTATCATCTAAGGTTATCAAAGACTGACAAGTTTCACTATTGCCACAATCATCAGTAGCAGTAAATTGTACTATAACACCAGGATCTGTCTCACATAAGAAACCGGGTAAGGCTCCACTGAAATTATTGGTTAGACTGAATGAACTACATCCTGTCGCATCAGAAATATCCACAGCCAACAACCAAGCTGCTATTGCTAAGTCATTATCAGGGTCTCCACATTCTAAAATCAAAGTTGACGGACATACAGGTGTAGGGTTAGTAGTATCTTCTATTATAAATGAAGCCAAAGCTGTACTCTGGTTTCCACAATCATCTGTCACCTCAAAAAGATAAACTTGTTCACTCCCTCCTCCACAAGAGGATATCGTATTATTGAGAAAATGACTAGTTGTAACATCTCCACATTCACTGTCTCCTGTAACTGAAGTCAACCAAGAATTCAGCTCAGTCAGGTTACCTAGTCCATCGCACTCTACTATCATATCTGCTGGTGCTGTAACCAGAGGTACTGTTGTGTTTTCTGTTATAACATTTGCCAATCTTGTAGAACTGTTACCACAAGCATCGGTTACTGTAAAAACATAAGGCGTTGTAGAAGTATTCCCACAAGCAGGTATAGGGTCTGAGGCTATACTCGACCAAGTAGTTGCACTGCAGTCATCGGCTGCTTGACCACCACCATTGTTATCCAGCCAAGCTGTAATCAAGGTTGGATTATTTGGATCTGCACATTCAAGAATTAAATCTTCAGGGGCAATCTCAAAAGTTGGGGCAATTATATCTTCTATGGTAATTGTCGACTCACAGGAACTGGCATTCTCACAATCATCCAAAGCATTGAATGTAATGGTAGTTAAACCAGCATCTCCACAATCAGGAGTTTCTATGTCAGGATAAGAATTTGTAATAGTCACTTCTGAACAAGCATCAACAGCAGAAGCTGACTCCAACCAAGTTGTAATCAGTGCATCATTGGCAGGATCGTTACAAGCTAGAATTACTGGCAGTGGGCAAGTTAGGACTGGACTCACGGTATCTTCTATGGTGAATGTGGCTTGAGTAGTACTTGTATTCCCACAATCATCTGTTGCAGTAAATGTAATTGTACTTTCTCCAGTCAATCCACAGAGGTTACTTAAGTCTGAATCAAAATCATGAGACCAGTTCAGATTAGAACATAGGTCAGTAGCAACCGCTCCTCCCGCTTCACCTAACCAAGCAAGCAAGGCAGCATTATTTGCAGCACCCGCTTCACATTGTACGATAAGATTAGTGGCTGCAGTAGTTATATCTGGAACGGTTGTATCTACCGCAGTAAATGTCGCATTACAATTAGCTGTATTACCTGCCTCGTCTCCTGCTGTAAACTGATATACGATGCCTTCTGAGCCACCGCAACCGCTGATATTATTAAATACTGCTGAAGTAATTACTGGAGCAGCTGAACAGTTATCCATAGAAGTTGCAGATCCTATCCAAGTGGCAAGGTCTGCTGCATTTCCATCGCCATCACATTCTACAGTAATGTCAGCAGGACAAGTTATTTCTGGCTCCCGACAATCAACAACCGACACATCAAAACAACAACTAGAGGTATTATCAGAGTCATCTGTAATTGTATAACAAACTGTACTAACCCCTAATTCGAATATCGTTCCGCTAGCATTATCAGCACCAGAAGCAATAGTCGCACCTGCAACCGTATATGCAATTGTAAAATCAGGGCAATTTTCTTGACCAAGTGTAGGGCCGATATCCAAGCTAGTCCAGACACAAGTGCCATCATCTACACAAGCATCAATTGGGACACTTGGACACAATATTAGTGGCTCATCTGAATCAATGACTTCTACATTAAAAGTACAAGAAATGGTATTTCCACATTCGTCAGTGGCCACAAACTCCATGTTTGTTACTCCTACGGGGAATGCAGATCCTGACGGAAGACCCATAGTCTGACTTACAGATACATCACAATTGTCTATCGGTACTGGTGTAGAAATTATTGGGTTGCTTCCACATTCATCTACATCTACATTGATAGTTAAGTCTTCTGGACAATTGACAAAATCTGGAATAACTGTATCATCCATAACTAAAGTACTCGTACAGTCAGCTGTATTCCCACATAAATCCGTACCAGTGAAAGTGACCAACACTTCTCCCCCACAATTTGCTGGCAAACTGCCATCGAAATCATTTGACACCATGACGTCATTACATAAATCTAATGTTACAGCAGCATCCAGCCATTCTAAAACTAACAAGTCATTTGCTACAGAACCACATGACAAGGTCAAATCTGAAGGGCAAGTAATCTCTGGGATGGTAGTATCTTCAACAGTATAACTAGCTAGCGCAGTACCTTGATTGCCACAGGCATCCGTAGCCGTAAACTGATATACTTCTGTCATGGACTCTCCACAACCAGAAATGGAATTAAATAGAATTGCTTGGAACATAAATCCAGTTCCACAATCATCAGAAGCACTAGCAGTTGCCTGCCAATCGGCTAATGAGGTTGCAACATTCATACATTCTACTGTAATATCAGCTGGAGGTATAACTGTAGGTGCTGAAGTATCTTCAAAAATATAATTAGCTGTTGCAGTAGATGCATTGCCACAGTCATCTGTGACTGTGAAAATATACTCTATACTTTCTGAATCACCACATCCTGATGAGCTGGCACCTTCAGTAATAGTCCACACCAAATCAGCATCGCACTGATCTTGCGCGGAGGCACCACCATTATCTGCTAGCCATACAGATGGGTCCATGGCTCCAGGCCCACATTCTACAATAAGGTCTTCTGGCTGTATCAAAAATACTGGCGGTTCCATATCTTGAATATTAATGACGGCCATACAACTAGAGGTATTGTCACAACCGTCCGTACCATTAAAAGTAACGGTATGCATACCAGTAGAACCACAATCTCCATCAAATACTGCAGGATAAGTATTTGTTATTTCTACTTCAGTACAATTGTCTGTAGCAGTGACTGATGCTAACCATAAGTCAATCACTGGGTCATTAAGCAGATTACCACAGTCTAGTGTTATATCTGCTGGACAAGTTAAAGTGGGTGGAATATTATCATCAACATTAAAGCTTGCTTGCGTTGTTGCTGTATTCCCACATTCATCAGTTGCAGTAAAAGTGACACTTACAGAAGTTACACCAGAACATCCTACAGTAGCTCCCCCTACAAAATCATGTGAAAAAGCAACTTCACCACATTCATCTTCTGCCACAGCACCTCCGAATGTGTTCAGCCAATCTAGAAGGTCAGCACTGGCATTATCACAATCCGAATCTCCATCTGTTGCCATAGTTGTAATAACTGGTGACGTTGTATCTTCTATGGTAAAAGTAGCAGTACATGAAGTTTGATTGCCAACATCATCCGTAGCTGTAAATTGATAGACAGTAGAATTTGCTTCTCCACAACCTGAGATTGTATTGAACTCTAAGGTCATTATCTCACTTGCATCACAATTATCTGTAGCGGTTGCAGAATCAAGCCAAGCTGAAAGTTCTATTCCTGAACCAATTTCTGTGCATACTTCAGTTAGGTCTGCAGGGCAAGTAATCTCTGGATCTTCGCAATCAGTGACTGAAACAGTGAAACAACATTCCATTGTTCCCCCAACTCCATCTGTTACTGTATAGCACACATCACTATCGCCAAGTAAAAAGACAATATCTTCTGCGGTACCTGCCTGATCTGCAGTAGTAGCACCTGACACTTCCACGGATAATGTTATCATATCACAGTTATCTGCTGAAAGCGGTATTACAGCATCATCAGCTGTCCAAGTACAAATTCCTGATTCTGTACAAACTTCAAAATCTGCAGGACATGATAAGCTTGGCTCCACTGAATCTACTACTGTGATATCAAATTGACATCTTGCTAATCTGTTACAATTATCTCTTGCATCAAAAGTTATAGTTGTTGTGCCCACAGGAAAGGTGGATCCAGAAGATGGCCCTGTAGTCTGCATTGCTATCAAAGCATCAGAACATTGATCAAAAACTACTGGTGTAGAAAAGACGACATCAGAGCCACATAGTGCTAAATTTGCGTTAACGGTAAAGTCAGATGGACAATTGAGAAAAACGGGATTAATTCTATCACGAACTAATATCTGTCTTGTCAAAGTTCTAGAATTTCCACAACCATCTACAGCTGTCCAAGTAATTACAGTATTCTGATTGCAGCCTTCTGTGAGATTTCCATCCCAATTATTAGTAATTATTAAATCAGAATCATCTCCACATAAATCTGAAAATGCACTTTCACCCTGCATCAACCATTCTGCTATAAGCGTGGGATTGTCTTCATCTCCACATTCCAAAGGAAGATTCCTTGGTGCATTAGTTATAGCTGGCACTGCTATATCTTGCACCTCAATCGTAAATACATCAGTGGCCATATTTCCACATTCGTCAGTAGCTGTAAAAATATAAGTCTCTCTGAATGTGCCACCACATAGAGGCTCGAAACTACTTAGTATATATTCTATCTCTACTTCTGCATTGTCAGAGCATACATCTACTCCATTACCAACTGCCAGTATTCCTTCAATAGTAGATTCAATAGTAGCTGGCACACAATTTATCGTTCTATCTACTGGTACATTGACCAATGGAGGTGTATCATCTATAATTGTAAATGTAGCAACAGATGAAGTTGAATTACCACAGTCATCTGTAATAGTAAAAGTATAATCTCGTGAGAAAGTATGTCCGCACAAAGGAGTGGTGGTCCCTTCTACACTAGTCCATGTGACGTTGGTATCACATTGGTCGATGGCCATGCCGTTTCCATTTGCACGTAGCCAAGCATTGAGCTCGGGGTTATTGCCATTTTCATTGAGACAGCTTACAGTGATGTCCTGAGGTTTCATCAAAAATTCAGGAGCTTGTGAATCCACTTGCGAAA
>CAZMMQ010000040.1:0-32314 GCA_964567435.1 uncultured Saprospiraceae bacterium
TAAACAATTGATGCCAATTAACTTATCTTAATGTCTACTTATCTGGGGAAGTCTAATAGCGTAAAAATGTATTTATTAATTCTACTTAAAGGCCAAATTGAAGTCATAATCACTTAAAGTGTGATTAGAATAAAAATATTATTTGCAAATGTCATTTTTTTATTTTTTGATAAAAATTAAAATCATGAAAAATATTAAAACGACTTTAGCCTATTTTATTCTAGTTTTATTTTTGTTTAGTTCTTGATCAAATGATTCTCTGAATGATTCTCTATATCGTTTAAGTAAGCGAGATTATATGAAACTTAATACAGTTGAAAAGAATGAGGTTTGGTTAAGTAGAATCAAGTTAGCGCAAAATGTTCAATCAAACGATTATGAAATTGATAAAATTCTGAATCTATTGGAGAGAGAATTAGATTTAAGTGGCACTTCTATTAATAATCGAAAGCAAGAACTCTTGCAGTTAGGATTGCAATTGGCAAACGTTATGGAGCGAGATGATTATATCATGTTGACGGCAAGTTTACAACCACTTCCAACTAAATGGAAATCTAACTTTTCGATTTGTCATACTTGTATAGATGATATCAAAGACCAACTTACGAGTGAATCATATTCTAATTTAGAATTTAGAGAGGATGACGATCCAGATGATTGTGATTGCAAGTGGTTTTGTGGAGCATTTGCAGATTGTGCTATCCCATCTTGTGATAATACAAATAGCAAACCTTGCTGCAAAGAGACTGATTTAGGCTGTGGATTCTTATTTCTAGGATCGTGTACTGGACAGGATGGTTATGGATGTGAGTGTGATGGCTCTTGTTAAATAAGTACTCAAAAGATAAATGAGTAGAACTTCTTGCAATCTTTTAATTTCATTTACAATTGCTTTTGTATGGGGTGTGTTACTATTGGATGCAAGTAATAGGGGTCCTATTAATTATTTTGCAGCTTCTACTATTACAATCCTTATCACCTATTTCCATTCGGATTTGGGTTTAGTAAGATCGAAGTGGCTTCATTGTTCTTTGCCTATTCTGTACTATTTGTTATTAGTATTTAAGATAGGAATTATAAATGTTGTTTACCAGCCGATGACATTTGCATTATCAGTGCTATTGGCTACGACCTTTCTTAAGAGATCCTTGCTAAGATTGATCATTCTTATCTCACTTACGTATACTTATGTTTTTGGTATTCATGGAGCTTTACATCAGAGGCAAAACAAATCTGACCAGAAGTTTGCAAAGTTTGAATTGGAGCAAAGCCAGATCCAATTAAGTCCTACAGCAAATTTAAATTTAAGAGAATTCAAATTTTTAGATCACACACTAGATAGTTTATCTATAAGTCTCAACAATAAATTCATTGTCATTGAATCATGGACAGAATGGTGTCCACCTTGCATACAAGCTATGAAAGACTTGCAACCTTGGTTTGAAGACAATAAAGATTTGATAGATCACTACTATTTATATGAGAATAAAAATTTCGAACGTATAAGAGACAAACGAGCAATTTTTTCCTTCAAAGCAATTAGTGACTCCCAAAAGATAATTGTAGATCCAGAGCAAGCCCTTCATCATTCTTTACAAATGTCTAGTTATCCATACTTTGCTATTTATGATAGTACCGGACAATTGATCAACATTATTAAAGGATATAAGGCGAGTCATACCTTGAAAGAAATCAAGGATGCACTAAAAGTATGACGCTGGGAAGTAGACAAATGTATTTCCCCTAAGATAATAAAGCGTATACTCTGAATGGGGTATTCGTTGCATATGTCATTTTTTTTTTTTTTTTGATAAAAATTAAAATCATGAAAAATATTAAAACGACTTTAATCATTCTTGTATTAAGTACTCCGCTCATTGCTGAGTGGTGTGAGTGTTCTCTTGCAGGTCCACCAGGTGGACATATTACTGTTGGGTATAATTGCGATGGATCAGGAACTGGAGTTATTCAAGTTTATACTAGTGATTATGATGACTCAGCTTCGTCTACTCACATAGTTAACTCTTCTGATTTAGTAGGCAAATGTTAGTATTACTTAATTATAATTAAAATAATTATTATGAAATATTTCCCAATACTCCTCATGTTCTCTGTTCTATGTATAGTTAGTTCATGTTCAGAATTAAATCAAGAACTACAATCTAACTATCTTGGAAAAAATGATGCTGAAAATTTTAAAGATTTTGTACATGAATCTGGACTTCAAGACTTAATTGTATCACAAGTGCGGACTAACATGACTGATAGAGATTCACAACCATGGATTGAAAATTATAAGGCAACAGTTTTTGAATACGAAGAAAGTAAAAAGTTGAATGGCTATCGACTTATGAGCACTGTGCATATGATTCGCCACACTGATTTTTTAGAAAAAATTAGTAAAGATAATGCTGATTTTTTGCTGGAAGTGTACAAAGGCTTTAAGACAAAAGGCTCATTGGAATCTAAGTATAAGATGCTTGCTAAGTTAATAGAGTATTATCCAGAAAGTATGATACAAGAGTTGAGGTCTGATGCATATATGCAAGCACTAGAAGCAGAAGTGGAATTAGGCTATAAATTAGCGAGACTCAATTCACAATATGAAGGCTTGCCAGAATTGGATATTTGGCAAGAAGTGCACTGGCAAGAAGCTAAAGATAGAGTAGAGGAAACCAAAAGTTTTATGAAATATTTTTCTTCAGAGAGTTAATGAAAAATACAAATTAATAGAGATGAGACCACTAATCTGATTAGTGGTCTTTTTATTTTAGTTAGATAAGCCTAATTCAACTTATAGCTCAATCCTAATTGCCTGATCTCATTTATCAGATTTGAATTGACGTCAATTTTTATTGAGGCTGCATCGAAATCTATATCGTGATCATTGTCATCTCCTTCTGTTAAGTCAAACACTTGCATATGCAATTTGTGTTTCCCCTTATGCTGTGCACATAGGCCTTTTAAGTTAGTAATAAATTCTTGATTGATAACCTCTAGAGGAATTCTAATTGTAAGTGACTTTGTAAGATCCTCGCTGACAGAAGCCATTAGACGGATGTCAATTATCTTAAAGAAAAATCTGTCCGAGCTGTAGCCAGCTTTGAATATACCTTCTATATAGAGGACATAGCCTGGCTGCAAGAGTTCCTTGTATTTTTCATAGTCTTCCCTATAAGCGCCAAATTCGAATGATCCAGTATAATCTTGCAAAGTTACTCTAGCATAACCCATATTATTCTTTTGGGATACACCATGCTGTGCAGCAGCGATTATACCACCCATTTTTAGCTGATATCCTTTAATCTCATTTGCTTGCTCAAGAGTATAGTTGGTGTAATTCTCTAATTCCATCCTGAACTCATCGAGAGGATGCCCACTTATAAATATCCCAGTAACTTCTTTCTCTTTGGCTAATCTAATATTCTTATTCCAAGCTTCAGAATCTGGAGGGGTAGGTTCAGATAATAACTGGTCATCCATATTTCCAAATAATGAAGCCTGGGATGATCCTTTCTGGCCTTGATAAGCGGACCCAAATTTGATGGAGTGCTCTATATAAGAATCGTACTTGTCGGATGGATGAAAATATTGCGAACGATGAAGGCCGAATGAATCTAGGGCTCCACCAAATGCCATGCTCTCAATCGATTTTTTATTAATGGATCTTAGGGGCACTCTTTTCACTAAATCTATGATCGACGAAAATGACCCTTCATTTTCTCTTTCGTTTATTAATTCTTCTGCTGGACCGATTCCTAATCCTTTCAAAGCTGATAACCCGAAACGTATATCACCTTTTTCATTAACAGTAAAATTAATGCCACTTTGATTCACGTCAGGTCCAAATACATTCAACTTCATTCTCTTCGCTTCTCTCAAAAAGAAGTTCAACTTAGATGTATCTGATTTATTGTGGTTAAGAACTGCTGTCATAAACTCTGCAGGATAATGCGTCTTCATGTATGCAGTCTGAAAGGCTATAAACGCATAACAAGTCGAATGTGATTTATTAAAAGCATATGACGCAAAAGCTTCCCAATCATTCCATATTTTAGAAACGACATTTTCTGGATGCCCATTCTTTTTACAACCTTCTTGAAATTTAGGGTACATCTCGTCTATCAACTTCTTCTTTTTCTTACCCATCGCTTTTCTAAGCATGTCAGCCTCACCCTTGGTAAATCCAGCTAACTTCTGAGAAAGTAACATCACCTGCTCTTGATATACAGTTATACCATAAGTCTCTTCAAGATATTCTTCCATGTCTGGCAAGTCATAGGTAATATTTTGCTTGCCATGTTTTCTCTTGATGAAATCATCTATATAGTCCATAGGTCCGGGACGATATAGCGCATTCATGGCTATGAGGTCTTCAAACTTATTGGGCTTTAGATTTTTGAGGTGCTTCTGCATCCCTGGGGACTCATATTGGAATATCCCGATAGTAGATCCTTGATGAAATAACTTATAAGTTTCTTCATCCTCTAAGGGAATATCATCCAATTCTATTGTGACATTCTTTGTTTTTTTGACAAAGGTGACTGAATCTCTAAGAATAGTCAGTGTCTTGAGACCTAGGAAATCCATCTTCAACAGCCCAGCATCTTCTGCTACACTATTGTCAAACTGACTGACTAAGAGATCAGAGTCCTTTGCTGTTTTTACAGGAACATAATTAGTAATGTCGTCTGGCGTGATGATTACCCCACAAGCATGTATGCCAGTGTTTCTGATAGAGCCTTCTAGCCGTTTTGCTGAGCGAACCATTTCTCCTATATGGTCTTTCTTCTCTGCGATTTTTCTAAACTGATAAGCTCGGTTAAGGTCTTCTTTGTTTAAGTTGCCTTTTAGTTTTGCACTTACATCTCCTTTGGCCATCACATCTTTGAGACTTGCGCCAAGGTGTAGTGGAAAAGACTTAGTCACTCTTTCTACTTCTCCAAGTGGAATATTCATGACACGTCCAACATCTTTGATAGATGACTTAGCTGCCATTGTACCATAGGTGATTATCTGAGCAACTTGATTCTGACCATATTTATCAATAACGTAATCTATAACCTTAGAACGACCTTCATCATCAAAATCAATATCTATATCGGGCATAGATACCCGTTCTGGATTTAAGAATCTCTCAAAAAGGAGATCATACTTAATTGGATCTATGTTGGTTATGCCAAGGCAATATGCAACAGCAGACCCAGCTGCAGATCCTCTTCCTGGGCCTACAGCAACTCCCATATCTCTAGCGGCACTTGTAAAGTCTTGAACAATTAGAAAATATCCAGGATAACCAGAATTGTTGATGACTTGTAATTCGAAATTGAGTCTTTCTTCTATAGGTGGGGTTATAGTTCCATAACGGGCTTGTGCACCTGCAAATGTAAGATGCCTTAAGTATGATTTTTGGTCATCAAACCCCGTAGGGAGAGGATAGTTAGGTAGCAGAACATTTCTAGCTAATTCTAGTTCTTCGATTTTGCTCGCAATCTCCATTGTATTGTCTATGGCTGACGGCACATCCCTAAAGAGCTGATTCATCTCCTTTTGACTCTTGAAATAAAAATCAGAACTAGGAAATTTAAATCGATTGGTATCTTCTAGATTGGAACCAGTATTGACACAGAGAAGAATATCATGCATAGGCGCATCCTCTTCCTCCAGATAGTGTGCATCATTGGTGGCAATTAATTTGACATTATGCTTTTGGGCAAACCCAATTAATATCTGATTGATATCTTCCTGAGAATATTTGGAGAAGGTCTTTTGACCATTATCATTATAGATGTCAATTTTCTCTAATCCTCTATGCCGTTGAAGTTCTATATAGTAGTCCTCTCCAAATATGTCCAACCACCACTTGAGTGCTTTCTCTGCTTCTTCTAATTTATCTTTTGCAATAAGTGCTGGGATCTCAGCTCCTAGACAACAGCTGCTGGCAATCACTCCTTCGTTATATTTAAGAATAAGCTCTTTGTCAATCCTTGGATAGCCTTGATATACCCCTTCGGTAAAGCCATATGAGCATAGCTTCATTAGGTTTTTATAACCTGTTTCATTTTTTGCTAGTAAGAGCTGGTGATGTCTTTGATCCCGTTCTCCTTTACTCCGACTGAAGGATCTGATGTGTCTGTCTTTAACCAGATAAAACTCACAACCAAGAATGCCTTTTATGCCATGTTTTTTTGCTTCTGCGGCAAACTTAAAAGCGCCAAACATATTTCCATGATCGGTAAGAGCCACGGCTTTCTGCCCATCCGCAACTGCTTTGGCCATCATCTTACTTATATCATTGGCACCATCAAGTAGGGAGTATTGTGTATGGCAGTGGAGATGACAAAATTCAGGCATAATTATAACTGTTTGGACGCAGTGACGAAGATATTAAGATTAGTGCTGTTTCTGATGAGAAGATACTAACATCAATATTCTATGCACAGGTAGATGCGGAATTTAAAAAATATGCGATATTGGTACTATGATTTCCTCCAGATCAATCATAGCATTAAATAGAGAGACAGATTTGAAATTGGACAACTCATTTGACGGAATTGGCTTTGATATTATTTGATTTTGATCTAGGAGGGCCTGACGCTTTGTGCCTTTGAGTAAGGGTGTAGATGGCGTATACCATACACCATGCTGTAGAAATGCCAAATTGCAATAATAACTATCAGAGAGAAATCCATGCTTCACAATCAGTATGTCATCGTAGTGCTGCTTTCTTTTGTATAGGTTAGACAGCAAATGCCTGTCATGGTATTTGTATACATAATTGACCGCATTAGAATGGATGAGTTTGAGGGTGTTGATTGTTGGCAAGGTATAGGGTATGAATTCATACTTAAAGAAGCTGTCATTGTAAGTTATTCGCAACTTAAATAAGATTGAAGGAAGAGCTTCTATTTCAGCTATAATGGGTTCAAAGTCTATGCGAACAGTTGCCCCAAATAAATCTCTACTAGACTTTAAGATTCTATCTTGATGGTATTCTAGATAGTGAATCTGTTTGTCAGAGACTTTAATAGATTCTAAGAGCAAATAATCCGAGTGAGGCATATCGTGATTAAAATATGGACAAATATAATTTCTTAGTGTGGCTTAAGCATAAGGTAGTTGATTGACGCATATGTATATCTTGTCAATAATTTCTTGATAATCTATACCTTAATTAGGGACCATAAATATTGCTATTTATGTTGAAGCTCAAAGGATAGTGTTCTAGTTCGTTGTGTGGGATAACATAGATTTTGTTCTAGTTCAAAGTCTTTAATTGAAATGTAAGGGAGTCCTTGAATCATCCAACCTATTTATCTCAGAGTTGGCTTTGTCTTTGCCCAGATTTGGTGCAGTGATTATCAGTTAGTAGACTTCTTAGATTACTATAGTCAAGGTACTGCTGAAGCTACTTCTTTTCTTTTTTTATAATTCTTTGTTCTACTTCTATCTCTATAGTTTTTTCTTTGTTATTGTCCAAAACCGCTTCCCATGTACCAAAAGGGAAAAGTTCTTTTCTTTCTTTTAAGATAACATCCTTAGTCATGTTTTCGCCATTTCTTTGGAATGATACTTTAATCTTATCCCCAGGACTGTGAACTCCGACGAGACCTACCAATTCATCTATGGTTTTTACAGGGTTATTATCAATCTGGTAAATAATATCACCCTTGCTAAAACCTGCTTCAGCAGCTGCTGATTCCTCTACAACTTCGGCAACCATGACCCCCAATGGATGGTCTTCAATATTGACACCTAGTTGAGCTTTTTTGCCATTTGTTTTTGAACCCTTAGCGATGACCCTCACTTGTTTTTCGCCACCCTCACCATCAAGCTCTGTGATATCTATACCATGCTTTTCGAGTTCTTTTTTTACATCATCTGGCAAATCTTCACCATCAAAATCAAACTCCATTTCTTGCTCACCTTCTGAGCCCTGCTTCTTGACTCTTATTGTCTTTCGAATCTGTTTATCCTCATTGGAGATTTTGATATCATTTTTCTCCATTAGCTTTTTCATCTCTTCTGGCATCTCTCCTTCGCCATCCCACAACATCTCTTTCTCTTCACCGTTATCGTCTATTACTTTGATTTTGTATTGCTCTTTTTTGACCATCTTGGCAGACTTTCCGTCCACAATGATATCCTCACCATCTTTTGTAGTCCACTTATGTATGGTTTCACCCTTATCTTCCATCTCTTTAAGGTAAGCCTTGGCGTCCGCTCCTTCCTTGATTATTTTCTTCTCCACGACATTACCATCATCATCTATTTCTTTTTCAATGATGATTATTTTGTGTTCTTCTACCTTTTTTTGAGCGGATAATTCGGATATACTAACAGCGCAAATAAATGCTAAGGCTGCTATAAAGAGCAATTGTCTGATCATAGAGCGAAATTTTTTCTTTTCAAAAGTAAAGACTCAAGTTAATGGAAGGTCTTAAGATATTCTTAAATATTAAGTCCAAATTGGTCAATAATCTTCTCAATATCACGTTATTGCATTATGTTTTTCAGAGTTATATTAATCGTGAGTTTGTCGGTATTTATCTCAGCTTGTAAAGAATCCAACTTTGTAGTGGTGAAGGATGAGGATTCTAAAATCAGCGAAAAGTATAAGGTCAATGATCTTTCTCAAAAAGATGGGGTATACGAACGGTATACTGATGGTGTACTTCAGGAAAAAGCACATTATAAGGCTGATGTACTTTCAGGAAGAAGAACCTTGTACTTTTCTGATGGAAAGCCAGAGATAGAAGAATATTACGAGGATGGCTTGATTGTAGGCACCTATAATGTATACTTTAATGATGGGACTATCCTACAGGAAGCGCACTATATATCAGGTATGATGCAGGGTCCACTCAAGACTTATTATAAAAATGGTCAACTCAAAGAAGTGGTCACTATGGTGGATAATGAAGAGAATGGGCCATTTACTGAATATCATGAGAATGGGCAGTTGAAATGGGAAGGACGGTTTTTGAATGGAGATAATGAATATGGACTACTAAAGCATTACAACGAATCAGGTGAACTTATTAAAAAGATGGAATGCGATAGTTTGGGTGTATGTGCGACTGTATGGACGCTTGAGGATGGCGATATCAAAAGAGAAGATTAATGATGAATTGTAAAATAGTATTCCAACTATTATTAAGTGTATTGTTTGTGTTTCAGAGTGTTGTAATGCAAGCACAATTAGGAGGTCTTGGAGGGCGAGATGCTTTTGATGCTATATCATTGCCAACAAGTGCCAGAGTCACTGCATTAGGTGGTACCCAAATAACGGTTAGAGATAGTGACGTTACCTTGGCGCAGCTTAATCCTGCATTAGCAGATAGCATTATGCATAATCAACTTGCTTTCAATAATAACTTTCACTTTGCAGATATATCAAACGGTAATTTGGCTTATGGACATTATGTTAAAAAATGGCGAGTTCTAGCACATGCGGCCATTCAGTATATTAACTATGGCTCTTTCGATGCCACCGATACATTTGGTAATATAAATGGCGAATTCGAAGCTAGCGAAGTCGCCCTGGTAGTCGGTTCGTCATACCAACTCAATGAACGTATACGGGGAGGTGTCAATATTAAGTTTTTATTTGGCAATTTTGAAAGCTACCGTAATTCAGGAATTGGAGTGGATATAGGTTTGCATTATCAAAAGCCGGACAATAAGACAAGTTGGGGACTAGTACTCAGAAATATAGGCACGGAATTACAGCCACTAGGTAGCTCAAGACGAAGCCTTCCATTTGACTTACAACTAGGCTTTTCCAAAAGGCTACAACATTTACCTTTCAGGCTTACCGTAATTGGACGCCATTTACATCAACCATATATCAGGTATGATGATCCTGAATTCGATATTACTACAGATATATTCGGTGAACAAGCTTTCAGAAGTTCGTTGAGTAAAAATATCGATAACTTCTTTAGACACTTAGTCCTTTCCGGTGAGTTCTTACTTGGAAAGCGTGAAAACTTTAGACTAAGGTTTGCCTATGATCATTTAAGACGCCAAGAATTGAGGTCTTCTATTTTTAGAAGTTTAGGTGGCTTTTCTTTTGGATTTGGCATCAGTATTAAGAAAATCAAGATAGATTATGGGGTCGGTCATTATCACCTAGCAGGGGCGGTTAATCATATTGGATTGCGATATAATGTGGGTAATATCTTTAACAAATTCTAAAAAACGAAGACTTTCGTAGATAATTGGCATGGTCTAATCGCTTATTTGTTAACTTAGCGTAAGGATTCTTGGGTATATATCATATAGACAAGGAAACTTAGGAAAGTAAAACAGTACTCACTAAAGATATAGAGCAGAATATGCTAATTGATTCTATAAAAAAGGCAAAAACGATATCCAGTTGGACTGTCTTTGTTGTTGCCATGATTGTATACTATTTCTCAGTAGAACGGGTAGGAAGTTTATGGGATGTTGGAGAATTTATATTAGGGGCTTATAAGCTTGAGGTGGTTCACCCGCCTGGGGCACCACTGTTCATGTTGATAGGTAGAATGTTTGCCTGGGTTGGAGATTTGGTATCATCTAATCCTGCCACCATTGCCTTTATGGTCAATATGTTGTCAGCAATCTGTACTGCTTTGGGGGCATTTCTTATAGCAAGGATAACAATAATGCTAGGACAATTTGCCTTAGTAGGACGATCAGGAGGAGAAACATCGCCTGAGCAAAACATGGCGTTAACCTTTGCGGGTATTGTGGGTGGTCTATCTATGGCGTTTTGTTCTTCAATTTGGTTTTCTGCTGTAGAGGGTGAAGTGTACGCCATGTCTACTTTCTTTACAATTCTTACACTGTGGACTGCGATTAAATGGTATAGTATGCCAGATTCTCCAAAAACAGACAAGTGGTTAGTCCTCTCGGCATATGTTGCAGGCTTATCAATTGGAGTGCATCTACTAAGTTTATTAACGTTTCCAGCACTTGGTGCACTATATTACTTTAAAAAGTTTAAGAAACACAATCCATTAGGACTGATTGTAAGTTTTGTTGCTGGTGCATCAGTCATTGTGTTTATCCAGAAGATTGTCATCGTCGGTATTCCTACACTATGGAAGGCATTGGAGAAACCATTGGTTAATGATATGGGAATGCCATTCCATTCAGGACTTATCTTTGCTTTGCTATTGATAGGACTATCTGCTGCCTTCTTACTGAGGCTGGCACATAGAAAAAGATGGTATCATTTTCAAATATTGGTAGTAGCCGCTATGATGGTTGCCATAGGTTTCTCAACCATTGGAATCATCGTCATAAGAGCTAATGCGGATACGCCAGTAAATATGAATGTCCCGAGTGATGCTATGCGTGTATTACCTTATCTCAATAGGGAACAATATGGCGAGAGAGCTTTAATGTATGGTCCACACTTTAAAGCAAAGCCGGAAGACCTTAGACAAGAAGACAGGTATGGCCGTGTTGGTGATAAATATATCAAGGTGGACCAAAAGTTGGATTACATCTACAACGATCGAGATAAAATGTTCCTTCCAAGGATAGGTCATACAGAAGGATCAAGGCCTGAATTGCATAAGCAATGGCATCGCCAGATTATGGGTAAAGAGGTCGGAACCAGACCAGGGTTTGGTTATAACATGAAGTACATGTTCAAATATCAAATGGGCTGGATGTACTGGCGTTATTTCTTTTGGAATTTTGTAGGTAGACAGAATGCTCAGCAAGGATTTAATCCTTGGGATGTATCTAGCGGACATTGGATATCGGGTTTTGGATTTTTGGATGAAGCGCGATTACATAATATGGATGCGGCGACAGATTCTATGAAGAGACACAAAGGCACTAACAAGTATTACTTTTTGCCATTATTGTTAGGGTTATTGGGATTCTTCTTCCATATCAAAAAGCGTCCTAAGGAATTCACATCTGTTATGATATTATTTTTGATAACAGGACTAGGGCTCATCATGTACAGTAATCAGCCTCCTAACGAACCTAGGGAAAGAGATTATGTATTAGTAGGTTCCTTTTTTACTTACTGTATATGGATAGGATTAGGAGTGCTTGGCTTATTTGGGTTCTTCAAGAATAAGGTCAAACTCGGGGCGATGTCGCCACTTGTGGCAGGAGGATTGGGTTTACTCATTCCTGCGATAATGGCTTTTCAAAATTTTGATGACCATAGTCGATTAGGACATTATGGTTCTAGAGATTACGCGTCAAACTTTCTTAATTCTGTAGACGAGAATGCCATTATATTTACTTATGGAGATAACGACACATATCCTTTATGGTATGCACAAGAGGTCGAAAACATTCGTCGGGATGTCAGAGTGGTAAATCTAAGTTTAATTGCAGTAGACTGGTACATTGAAAAACTAAGACGAAAGGTTAACGACTCTGCTCCGCTCAAACTTTCAATACCGGCAGAAGCCTACCGGGGTAATAAACGAAATCAAGTCTTTTTCTACAACCCAGAGAGTGGTACAGACGACCCAAGGTTAATGGACTTGGCTACACCTAGAGATCTAAGGCAAGAATTGGCTTTTATAGGCTCACAGAAACAAGATCAAGTTATACTTAGAAGTCGTAATCTATATATTCCAATAGATAGAAATCGGATGATAGGCAATGGCCTTATGAGTATCAGAGATACTTCCATGACCAATAAGATAGATATTAGAATTCCAGAAAGTGCCAGATATATCCTCAAAGATCAACTTGCAGTTATGGATTTAGTAGCTTCAAATATCCACGATCGAGCTATATACTTTGCGGTTACTTGTAAGAATGACAAGTTGTTGGCTATGAATGACTACATGCAAATGGAAGGACTAGGATTGAGATTGATTCCAGTGAAGTCAAGAAGTGTCAGGGAGTTGTCTATATACGGAAGTGGAAGGGTTGCTGAGGATAAGGTGTATGACAATGTGATGAACAAATGGAAGTGGGGTAACTTTGATACTCATGAGACATTTATTGATGAGAGTTATGCAGCAGAGTTACAAGCTATGAAAATCGTGATGATGCGAACTTGTCAGGAATTGGCCATCAAAGGTAAGATGACAAAGGCTGCCGAAATGTCAAAGAAGTTTTTCGATGCTTTTCCACATTATAATTTTCCGTACGATGATAGTGTAATGCCATTTATAGAAGTACTCAATGAAGCAGGTGAAAAAGAGGAGGCTCGTAAGCATATGGAGATATTGGCAGAAGAATTATATCAACGAATGGTCTTCTACGATTCTTTGGATCCCTCAGATAGAGAAAGTTTTAGACAATTTTACGGATTTGCTGTACGTGGAGTACAAGATGTTATAAATAAAGTTGGAGATATGGGAGATGCTGATTTTGCTAAGCGAACAAGAGATATGTTGGCACCCTATGATGCAAGCGTCATGAAAAAATAAGCGAAAGAGAAAAGTTATAACTATGAAAATTGCCATTGGGTCAGATCATGCAGGATATGAATACAAGTCTTATCTAAAGGAGAAGCTCATTGAATTAGGTCACAAGCCAATAGATCATGGCACTGATGCACCAGACTCAGTAGATTATCCAGATTTTGCTCATCCAGTAGCCAAGCAAGTATCCACAGATAAAGCTGTGAAGTTTGGGGTATTGATATGTGGAAGTGCCAATGGAGTAGCGATGACTGCTAATAAACATTCGAATGTGCGGGCGGCCATTTGTTGGACTTCAGAGCTGGCAGCACTGGCGAGACAACATAATAATGCTAATGTATTATGCATACCTGCCAGATTTGTTACAAAACGTATGGCAGGTAATATGCTTAAGAAGTTTTTGTCCACAAAATTTGAAGGGGGTAGGCATAAGCGGCGAGTAAGTAAAATTAGTTGCTAATATATTAGTTATTCTCATGCAACTGAATCACTTAGCGTTAGCGATCATCTCACTCATCCCAGTTGCGTTGGCTTTTCTTTGGTATCATCCTCAAGGTGTATTTACTAAGCAGGTTATACCTCAGAATGATGACTTTCAATTAAGTTGGAAAAGATTAGTTTTTCTATATCCAATGAGTTTTCTTTTGTTATTTGGTTATACAAATTTGGTCATTCACCAAATAAGTTTCTACGAACTATTTTTTACAGATATTATGCGTGGTGATGAGTCTGCTAAGCAAGTCGCTTCAGATTTTCTGGCACAATATGGAGATAAGCACAGGCACTTAGGACATGGTGTCTTTCATGGAGTTATAAATGCTATCACCTTTCCCATGACCATTATAGGTATGCTCTGTATATTGACAGGAAAGTCCAGACAATTCTTATTGTATCATGTGAGTTATTGGTTTGTGACTACGGTTGTGGTATGTGGGTTGATTAGTGAGTTCGTATAAGCGAATAATAAAGGAGCACTAGTTGGAAGAGAATAAAGACTCTTGTTGGCTTATCCTTCAGTCTACCCACAGTTCCAAAATACTTTAACTTTGCACCTCGATGCGAAAACCTCATTCTTTTAATGATTTTAGGGCTATAGCAAGCTCACTCACTTTGAATGGGGTAGCTGGCCTAATTCTCTTTGCACTTAACTTTGTGCTTGCTAAGTATTATGACTCTGAAGATGTTGGTAGATTCTTGCTGATGTTTAATTTGCTACTTGTACTTTCTGGTTTCTCGCGAATAGGTTATGATAATGCACTGGTAAAGTATATTGCCATAGCCAGAACCTCTAACGATATCCAGAAGGTGTCAGGATTGTATAGACAAGCTTTGCTGACTTCGGTGCTCATATCCTTGGCAATAGGTCTATTTTTCTTTCTGTTATCAGGTCCAATTTCGTTATTTGTCTTTGATGATAAGAGCTTTGCCGTCTATCTCAAGTATCTTGGAATATCCCTGACACCTTTTACTATAAATATCATACATGCTTATTGTTTTCAAGGGTCCAAGAATCATAAAGCAGCTATATTTTTCTTACATATTTGCGTACCGCTAGGGTTTTTGATTTCTGTATTTTTTGTGAGAGAAGATTCGGTAGAGTCATTAGCGCTCATCGCAGTATTTGTATGCATAATTGCTGCCATCATATCTCTGATAAGTTTCTTTACATATGGCATTAATCTTAAGTATAAGTTAGAGTCCGATATGAAGACTGAATTTAAAAGGACAGCCTTAGAGATTTTCCCTACAAGTATTCTCTTTCTGATTTTGCAATGGTCGCCACCAATCCTAATTGCTTTTTGGATGGACTACTCTGAGGTAGCTGTTTTCTCAATAGCTTTCAGAGCAGCTACTTTAATGGTCATTGTATTAGTGGCAATCAATGTTGTGTTTACGCCAAGATTTAGTGAGCTATTCGAGCAGAAAAAAATGGCAGAGGTAGAAGCCATCGCAAAGAAAAGTGTAAAGATTCTATTCTTTTTTGCCTGCCCAATGCTGATCGTTTTTTGGTTGTGTGATGAGTGGATATTGTCATTATTTGGAAGTGAATATATTATTGGTAGTACGGCATTTATTATTTTGCTTTTTGGACAATTTGTTAATGTTTGTACAGGATCGGTAGGAGGATTATTGCAGATGACTGGTTATCAAAAGCTCTTTACTCTGAATATGTCTGTAGCAGTTGTAATACTTTTTTTACTTTCGATAATATTAATTCCACATTATGGTGTTACAGGTGCAGCGATAGCTAGTGCTGTAGCCTTATCTGTTCAGAATATATTAGGAGTTTTCTGGGTTAAACAGAAATTAGGGTTTAATCTTTTAAAAATATATTAAAACATAGTGAGGACAGTCTACATTTTTTCATTGCCAAGATCGGGTTCTACTCTATTGCAACGAATGCTTGTCAAGATTCCAAATGTACAAACGACTGCAGAACATTGGTTACTACTCCATTTATTTTCTATTACAAATTCTGAGCATGGGCTATACACTATATATGGAGGTCGACAGTCGGTAGATGCTTTTAATCACTACCAAGAATTGTTTGGAGGTAAAGGCATTTATTTTCAAGAGGCACTCAAGCTAAACAAAAGGCTTCATCAGCAATGCACTCATCCAGACACAAAATGGTTTGTAGAGAAAACTCCCAGGTATCATTTGATAGTTAATGAAATAATAGAAAATGATCCTGACGCAAAATTTATCTTTCTTTGGAGAAACCCATTATCTATATTCAACTCAATAGTCAGCACCTGGGGACATGGCAAGTGGAATCTTCATAAATATGATTTAGATATAGAAGTGGGGTTTTCAAGGCTAGTTAAGGCATTCAAAAAATTTGAGACAAGAAGCCTGAGTATAAATTACGAGCATCTTATTAGTAATCCCGATAAAGAAATGTCTAGAGTTTGCAATTATTTAGGCGTGAATACAGCTGAAGTAGAATGGAGTAATTTGCCACCTATAGATGGAATTATGGGCGATCCAAATCAGTTCAAGGCGAGATATAAAAACATAACAGACGTGCCAAAGGACATAGGGAAAAAGTATGCGGAGTTAGCCACACCTTTTAGAAAAAGAATAATAAGACAACGACTGAAAATTTTAGGTGAAAAGCCTTTGGCTGCTATTGGTTATTCCATGGAAGACTTACTCAATGAAGTTGATAGAATACCGACGAATATGTCTAAAATACCTAAGGACTTTATGATCCCTTTTTCTGTAATGCTGTTCCGATATTTAGAACCTTATGTGATGTATCATAAGTATAAGGAGGGGTATCGCTTTAAGCGTTGGCGTTATCCATTAAAATAGCAAATTGGCTCATTGCCCAAAGCTTATATAATCATTCCAGCTCCCACGGTACTATTTGTCCCTTCATCTATTAGGATCAGACTTCCTGTAATTCTGTTATTTCGATACGAATCTATAAATAATGGTTTAGTCGTTCTGAGTACAACTCTTGCCACATCATTCATTTTAATTCCATCATGATCTGTAACTCTATGCAGGGTATTAATATCAAGTTTGTATCTGATTTCTTTGACGACACATCTTACGTCCTGAGTGGTATGTAGCACACCATATTTCCCTTTTTCTTGAAGGGCTTTATCACTATCGAACCATACCATCATTACCTCTATATCCTGAGTCACTTCTGGTTTATTATTTGGCCTCACAATCATGTCACCTCTACTTAAGTCAAAATCATCTTCAAGCAGAATAGTAACAGATTCTGGAGGAAAAGCCATGTCCTGCTCTCCATTAGGACCTTGTATGGTTTTGACTTTAGAGTTGAATCCAGAAGGCAGTAATAAGATGTCATCTCCCTTCTTGATGACACCACCAGCAACTCTCCCTGCATAACCTCTATAGTCATGGTACTCATCACTATAAGGTCTAACAACGTATTGTACGGGAAATCTACAATCTATGAAGTTCTCGTCACTTGCTATATGTACATTCTCGAGGTAGTACATAAGCGTTGGACCATCGTACCAAGTAGTCTTATCAGATCTGTGCACTACATTATCACCTATTAATGCTGAGATAGGAATAAAGTGGACGTCTACAACATCAAGTTTGGCAGCAAATTTTTCAAAATCATCTTGGATTTTATTGTAGGCAGCCTCATCATAATCTACTAAGTCCATCTTGTTGATACAAACGACAACATGTGGTATCTGAAGTAGTGAAGCTATGATAGCATGTCTCCTTGTCTGCTCCACAACACCATTTCTTGCATCTATAAGAATCAGGGCTACATTTGCCGAAGAGGCCCCAGTCACCATGTTTCGCGTATACTGTATATGTCCTGGAGTGTCAGCAATAATAAATTTTCTCTTAGGCGTCGCGAAGTATCTGTAAGCGACATCTATAGTAATCCCTTGCTCTCTTTCTGACTTTAATCCGTCGGTGAGTAGTGCTAAGTTGACACCGTCTTCTCCTCTCTTTTCACTGATACGTTCTATCTGCTCATACTGATCCTGGAAGATGGACTTACTGTCATATAGTAATCTTCCAATAAGGGTAGACTTCCCATCATCTACTGATCCTGCTGTTGTAAATCTTAGTAACTCGCTATCTATATTGTGGTCGTTTGCCATGTCTTGTTTCTTATTTTGGTCTAGTCTAGAAGTATCCTTTTTTCTTTCTGTCTTCCATACTGGTTTCTGATCGCTTATCATCTGTACGACCACCTCTCTCAGTCATTCGGGTAGTGGCTACTTCTTCTATGATTTCTTCAGTTGTTTTGGCATTTGATTTCCATACACCTGTACATGTCATATCTCCTATCGTTCTGCAACGAACCATCTCTTTGAATACAGATTCGCCTGGCTTTTTTTCTATGTATTCACAATCTGCCAGCAAGGTGCCTTCTCTCTCAAAAACATCTCTTTCATGGGCATAATATAGAGAAGGTAATTCTACCTTTTCTTCTGCCAGATATTGCCAGACATCTAATTCTGTCCAATTACTGATTGGGAAGACTCTGAAGTGTTCTCCCATTTGATGCTTGCCATTAAATAGATTCCATAGCTCTGGTCTTTGGTTTTTTGGATCCCATTGTCCAAACTCATCTCTGTGCGAAAAGAATCGCTCTTTGGCTCTTGCTTTCTCTTCATCCCTTCTGGCACCACCCAGTGCGGCGTCATACTTTCCTTTTTCCAAACTTTCCAACAGTACGGCAGTCTGCAGACCATTTCTACTTGCATTGACACCTTTTTCTTCTGTCACCAACCTTTTGTCTATCGCATCTTGTACGGATCCAACGATAAGCTTGGCACCTATTCTTTCTACCAGTTCATCTCTAAACTTGATGGTTTCAGGAAAATTATGTCCAGTGTCTATGTGTAATAGAGGAAAGGGAATCTTAGCAGGAAAAAATGCTTTGTAAGCCAGGTGAACCATTAATATAGAATCTTTACCACCTGAAAACATCAGTACTGGATTTTCAAATTGTGAAGCGACCTCTCGCATCACATAGATAGATTCTGATTCTAGAACTTTAAGGTGATTTATACTATAGTCCATTGAGTCCTTTGTCTAGGTTAATGAAATTTTTGGGAGCACAAAATTAAACACTTTTGTGATAGAATCTTCAATAGTCTGATTTTCTGTAAGTAATTCTAAATCAGGTGATTGAGGGGCCTCAAAAGGGGAATCAATACCTGTAAAGCCCTTAATTTCTCCAGCTCTGGCTTTGGCATACAAGCCTTTTACGTCTCTTTGTTCGCAGATATGTAGCGGAGTGTTTACATATATTTCGATAAAGTCCTTATTTCCTATGATTTGTTTGGCGATATCTCTGATTTGATGAGTTGGACTCACGAAGCTATTGACACAAATAATACCAGCGTCTAAGAAGAGGCGACTGATTTCTGAAATTCTTCTGATATTCTCTTGTCTATCCTCTAGGCTGAAACCTAGATTTTTGTTGATACCGGTACGTGTATTGTCTCCATCTAACACTTGATTGAAGAATCCTCTGTCAAATAGCAACTTCTCAAGACCTTGTGCGATGGTACTTTTTCCAGATCCAGATAATCCTGTAAACCAAATCACCTTGGCTTTTTGATTTAGATATTGTTGCTTGTCGTTCCGTGTAAGAAGCCTGTCAAATATCGGATGTATATTATTCATGGACACAAAAGTACTATCCTTTTGACTGTATTTGAGATTGCGTAGGGAAGGAAATATTATCTGAAAGAATAGACGTCTTCTATTTTTTTGACCACTAATTTAGCCTCTAGGGCAGACTGATAAGTGATAGATTGGTTTGTTAAGTTCTTTTGAATTTGGTGATAGACTTGTTGGATATTTTTAAGGTTATTATTGGCTGATAGTTCTGGTGCTGTATGATTCTCAATATTGCAATATTCTATTCTATCCATGTATTGGCCTGCTATCTTAATGGTGCCCTTGGATCCAATGATAGTCAATGTACTTTCAAAGTTTTTTTCATAACAAGATGTGGTGTAAGAAAAGGTACCCATTCCACCTTTTTCTAATTTGAAATTAAATATACCTGTGTCCTCAAAGTCAATCATCCCAACATGGTCATAATTATTAAGATGCGCATTGAGGATAGAAAGATCACCACATAACCATAAGATGACATCGACATAGTGAGAGAATTGTGTAAATAGTGTGCCTCCATCTTTTTCATGAGTACCTCGCCACTGTGAGGCTTTATAGTAATTGACATTTCTATTCCAATAGCAAGAAATATTAACTAAAAAAATGTCACCTAATATTTCATTGATAAATAAGGATTTGAGCCATTGTGATACAGGTGAGTATCTATTCTGCATAGTGCACGATAATAATCTACCAGACTTTTTGGCCACATTAATCATATTATCGGCATCTGTAGAGTTCAGGGCCAATGGTTTTTCGCAAAGTACGTGCTTACCGTTTTCTAACGCTTGAATAGCATGAGTAGGATGCATAGAGTTAGGCGTACAGACTGTGACCAAATCAAGATCAAGAGCCAGAAAGTCATTTAGAGATTCGTATGCAGGACAGGCAGGTTTACTTGCCCAATTTACATCATAAACGGCGACTAATTCCATGCCGTTAATCTGAGCTAATGCCATCTGATGTTTTCTAGCAATATTGCCATAACCTATTAGACCTACCTTCATACACTGTTCGCTTTATTAGTTGCCGGCCATGATGTCTTTGTAAGTTTTCTTGACAAAGAGATAAGCCACTGATAGTATACCTCCTAATAGCCCGCCAAGTAAGAAAAAATAAATTCTACCCTTGTTGACAGGGCGAAGTGGAAGTAAAGGTCTGTCTATTACTTTGATATATTCAGCTGATCTCTCTCTAGAAATGATGGCCAACTGATATTGTTTTTCTATTTCGCTGTACATTGTACTCAACTTTAACTCATCACCTTTCATCCGCCTTAATGTGAGGGCATCTCTTTTTGTTATCAGTCCTCTGTTTTTATCTTCAAATTTTGCAATAGAGTACATGGTTGATTCTAATGCATTTTTAATAGAGTCATATTTTGATTTAATAATTCGAAAATCCTTTTCTTGTTTTGCGTTGGCGATATCTAGATAAAATTCTGATAAATTATCGAATAATTCGTTGACGGCGATTATGGATAATTCTGGATGAGGTGAGGTAACACTAAAATTCATGATGCCACTCAATTCAGAGTAATCAGAAGAAAAGATACCTCCTGATTCGCTTACCAGAATGCCGTGCAAATTTTTGAGCGCTTTGTTCTCCTTGAGGTCAAAACTTGGTAATGAGTCATTTGTAAATCTAAAGCCTGTCAAATTAAGTGAATCATTACCCAGAAATGGAAGTTTTCTGGAATTATACCATAATTCTTTGTCTTCTAACTCCTGGATTAAATGATTAGCTAACAAGTCATTGTTTCCTCCGAAATCAATTGAGCTAAATAGTGCTTTCTCAGATATAATTCTTGCCTTAGATAATTCAATAATTTTATCCAGATTAGACTCACTACTAGCACCTGGCAGACCAAACTGCCCTAACAATGATGTAATCCCTCCGAGACCCCCTTGGTCATGTTCACTCAACATAAAATTCAGATCAGCTCTGTACAGGGACGGTGTAGAGAATTTTAGAGCCATAAGAATAAAAGCCAAGAGAAAGCCACAGATTGTGATGAATTTCCATGACTTGAGTATGTATATAATGTAGGACCTGATTTTCAAAATCAACTCCTTTAGCGTTATGTCTTTTTGTGTTGTGATATTATCGAAAATATACTGGGGCTCAAGTTAATACAGATTCCTGTAATACCTCCGCTAAAGTACATTTTCCATTCTATTGTTAACTTTTGAATTGCAAACTTACCCGATGATCTCTATCTTACGAGTGTATTGATTATCCTTTGTCTGTAAAGACTTTAGGTATGCTCCTATAGGCAATCAGCAGTATTCATCTTAGAAGAGTTGCCTTCTTTTTACACTATCAGATGCCCAAGCAATTTTATTGCGCTAGATTTTTTGATCCCTTTTCGTTTTGCATAATCCGTTACCTGATCTTCACTGAGTGTATTTATGCCAAAGTACTTACTTTCGGGATTGGCGAAATACCAACCACTCACTGCCGCTGCAGGGTACATAGCATAAGAATCGGTCAGACTGATTTGTAGTTTGTTTTGTACGTCCAATAATCTAAATAGTTTTTCTTTTTCAGAGTGTTCAGGACAAGCGGGATAGCCTGGTGCAGGTCTGATGCCATTATATTGCTCACTAATCAATGCCTCGTTATCTAGTAGTTCTTCAGTGGCATAACCCCAAAATTCTTTTCTAACTCTTTCGTGCAGGTGTTCAGCAAATGCTTCTGCTAATCTATCTGCTAATGCTTTTAATAGAATGGCAGAATAGTCGTCTTGTGTATTCTGAAAATGTTTAATCCATTTTTCTATTCCCAATCCTGTGGTAACTGCAAAAGCTCCTATATAGTCATTTGTCCCCAGGTCCTTTGGTGCTATAAAATCAGAGAGGGACATATACTGTCTTCCCTCAGCTTTTTTGACTTGCTGTCTCAATTGATTGAGAGTTAGGAATGGTTTTCCGCTATTATCTTTAAGGACGATATTGTCATTTTCTGTAGAATGGGCTGGGAATATCCCAAAGGCGCCATTTGCGGTGAGCCAGTTTTCATCAATAATAAGACGCAACATGCTCTGCGCATCGTTGTAGAGTTTTTTTGCTTCAGTGCCTACATACTCATCTTCGAATATGGCGGGATATCTTCCCTTTAATTGCCAGCTGCTAAAGAAAGGTGTCCAATCGATGTAGTTAATCAAAGTTTCTATAGAGTAATCCGTGAAATATTTAATTCCCGTAAATTTTGGTGTTGGTACAGAAGTGTTTTTCCAGTCGATCTGATATCTGTTGTCTCTGGCTTCTTGTATACTCACCATCTCTTTCTTCCTTAGGCCAGATGCTCTGTCTTCTCTTACTTTTTTATAATTCGCAGTAATGTTAGATAAGTAAGTTGTTTTTTGTTCTACATTTTCGGTAAGTAAGTTAGAAGCCACACCTACACTTTTAGAAGCGTCGAGCACATGTATAACGGGTCCTGAATACTCTGGTTCTATTTTAAGTGCAGTATGGGTTTTAGAGGTAGTCGCACCACCAATTAGTAATGGGATTTTGAGATTTTGTCGTTCCATTTCCTTCGCAACATCAACCATTTCATCTAAGGATGGTGTGATCAATCCACTCAGCCCTATGATGTCTACTTTCTCTGACACAGCCGTAGATATAATCTTCTCGGCTGGGACCATGACACCTAGATCTATTATGTCATAGTTATTACAAGCCAGTACCACACCAACGATATTTTTTCCAATATCATGGACGTCACCTTTGACAGTAGCCATCAAAATTTTTCCTTTGCTGCTGCTGGTTGTAGAGTCTTTCTCAGCCTCTATATAAGGCGTGAGATAAGCCACAGATTTTTTCATTACTCGAGCACTCTTTACGACCTGAGGTAAGAACATTTTTCCTTCTCCAAAGAGATTTCCTACTACATTCATACCATCCATTAGAGGACCTTCTATGACGTGGAGACTTCGGGGATGCTTTTTGCGACATTCTTCTGTATCCTCTTCTATATATTCTGTGATACCTTTTACTAGAGAGTGGATCAATCTTTCTTCTACTGTGCCTTCTCTCCAACTGAGATCACGAATCATTTTTCTTCCACCTCCTTTTACGCGTTCGGCATAGTCCGTTAAGTCTTCGGTGGCAGAGGGATTTTTATTGAAGAGCACATTCTCTACAAGTGTCAATAGTTCCTCTGGAATATCTTCATAGATTTCTATTAATCCTGCATTGACAATACCCATATCCATACCCGCTTTTATAGCATGGAATAGAAAAGCAGAGTGCATGGCTTCTCTTACCGCATTGTTACCCCTGAATGAAAATGAAATATTACTTACACCACCACTTACTTTGGCTCCAATACATTGTTGTTTGATTAGTCGAGTCGCTTCTATGAAGTTAATTGCATATTCGTTATGCTCTTCTATACCTGTAGCCACCGCAAAAATATTAGGATCAAAGATGATGTCAGATGGTTTGAATTTGACCTCATTGACCAATATTTCGTAAGCCCTTTTGCAGATATCTACTTTTCGTTCAATAGTATCTGCTTGACCTTTTTCGTCAAACGCCATCACTACTGTAGCTGCTCCAAACCGTCTTAGAATTTTAGCTTGTCTTACAAATTCTTCTTCTCCTTCTTTCAGAGAAATAGAATTGACAATGCATTTACCTTGAACACATTTTAGTCCTTCTACGATAACCTCGAATTTAGAGGAGTCTATCATAATTGGAAGCTTTGCGATATCTGGCTCTGACATGATCATATTGAGAAATTCTCGCATTTCTTTCTTAGAATCCAATAGACCTTCATCCATGTTGACATCCAATATCTGAGCACCTCCCTCTACTTGATGTTCCGCGACGCTAATCGCTTCTGCATAGTTGCCTTCTTTGATGAGTCTTGCGAATTTGCGAGAACCAGTAACATTAGTCCGCTCACCAATGTTAATGAAGTTCATGTCATCTCTGACAATCAGGGGCTCCAAGCCAGAGTACTGAGAATGCTCAGATGGTTGGGGCTTTTGTCTGGGTTTGACGCCTTTTACACCTATAGCCATAGCTTTGATATGCTTAGGGGTAGTACCACAACAACCTCCGACAACATTCACAAAATTACTTTCAGCAAACTCTTTAATATACACAGCCATCTCTTCTGCTGTCTGATCATATTCACCCAGTTCATTAGGTAAGCCAGCATTAGGATAGGCACTTATATGGCAATCTGCGATCGCAGATAAGTCTTTGAGATGTGGACGCATTTCCTTGGACCCTAATGCACAGTTAAGTCCTACACTAAAAAGATTAGCATGGGATACAGAAATCCAAAAAGCTTCTACAGTCTGACCACTAAGCGTCCTGCCACTATTATCTGTTATCGTTCCAGATATCATAATAGGTAGCTTTTCTTTACCGATATCGTCGAAGTACTTGTCTATCGCATATAGAGCAGCTTTACAATTGAGGGTGTCGAAAATAGTTTCTACCAGCAGTAAGTCTACACCACCTTCTACCAATCCTCTTGTTTGGTCATAATAGGCATTGACTAACTCATCGAAACTAATGGCTCTGTATCCAGGATTATTGACATCTGGAGATATAGAGGCTGTTTTACTGGTTGGTCCTAAAGCTCCTGCTACGAATCTGGGCTTGCTTGTATCTTTGGAGGTGTATTCCTCGGCAGCGGCCTTAGCAATTTTGGCAGCTTCCAAATTGATCTCATACGCTAAATCTGACATCTCGTAATCAGATTGCGATATGGCAGTGCCATTAAAAGTGTTAGTCTCTATTATATCTGATCCAGCTTCCAAGTATTCCTTGTGGATAGCAGAGATTACTTCAGGTTTTGTGATGCACAGGATATCATTATTACCTTTTATATCCTGATGAAAATCCTTAAATCGCTCACCTCGATAATCTTCTTCAGTCAGATTATAACGCTGAATCATTGTTCCCATGGCACCATCTAATACCAAGATTCTATCCTTAACTGCTTTGTGTATAGACATTCTAAATGTAATCTGTCCTGTAGCAAGTGTTTATGCAACAGGTTTGTAATTTTTAAAATTGTACTTACTTGGAAAGTGGATGGAAGTGTGGATGAACTTCTTCTTATCTCTCTCTGCCTATTTGGCTGAGCAGGAATTGGCACCATGCATGCGCTGGTTGCCAAGGAATCATAGGGCCTGTCCCTCCTCCTTTCTTAATAAGTAGCACAAATATGTGAAGAAATGTTTGAATCAGGAAATGAAATTTTCTGGAACTAATTGTAATCCAGTATTAGTTGTGATTATCATATAAACAGATGGTCATGAAAAGAAAAGCAAAAAGACCATTAAAAGTAAAGATTGATCGAGCAGTTAATCCTTTTGATGGCTCCCGAAGAAGAATGGCCTCAGCGGCCCACAAATCTAAAAAGCACTACTCTAGAAAAATAAAGCACAAGGGTGGTGCTTTTCCTTTTGAAGTAGCTGCATAATCTCAATAGTCTATATGGTGGCTATAGAAGTTATATCGAAATCCTGTTCCGAAATATAACGTCCTAGTATCTCCTAGTTCTTCATTTAGGTCATTTCTCAAGATAAAATCCAAATCTAGGAAGGTGCCGTGGAATAATCGGATACTAGAATTAAAATGCAGCATCTTTATATCACTGACTAAGCCTTGATTTTGCTCAATCCCAAAATTGGCAATTCGAGTAGCATCAGGCTTAATAAGGTTAGACCCATAATTTGCATCACCATCCCGTCCTATCTTGGTCAGAATTAGTCTTGGTTCGATCTGCCAATTAGGAGCTATCTGATATCTCAACCTGATAATGGTCTCCGTGAAATTTGCACCTAACGGATGAGCGAGCGGTTGGAAAGAATGGCTAAAGTTGGATACTGTTATATTAGGAAATTCTTCCGAGGCCACTCTATGGGAAAAGGTATATGGTCTGACTCTGTTATGCTCTAACTGTACATCAAGATGATCTATGCCAAACATATTATAATACTTGACACCTCCTTGTAGTCCATATTTATTGCCCCACCATTGTCGAGAAGAGAATATCTCACTGGCACTAAACTCGTCTAGCATAATCTGACCATATAAAGACACACCTTTGGCAGCATGCCATTTAAGATTTAGGCCCAACAATACATTGTCTGGACTATCCAATTGAAATTCTACAGTTCTGTAAAAAATGATAGGATTAAGATATTGGAGCTCAAAATTATTCTCTCTCGCAAAGACGATTGTTTCAAAGAACCCCAGTTCAAATTTATTAGAAGGCCTAAATGAAAAATAGTGGGTAGCCATATATTTTTTAGGCAGAAGTATATCTCCTTCTGTAAGCTTCGCCGATGTAGTTGATAATTCTGCAAATATTGTCTGGTAGTGAATCTTCCATACCCTTACATCAAATTTTAGAAAGAAATAATTAGGACCTTCATCTCCTAGCAATAAGGATCTCATGCCGTGACCAATAAAGTGTCTGTCATGACCTAATTCTAGTTTGGTATGCTTGGACACATTTATGCCTAAGTAGGCTGTCGCCCTGGCATAATCAAATCCGTTGAGGCTGTTGATGACGCTACTCTGATATGTTTTAAAGTTAGCCTGTCCACGAATTGTCCTAAATTGATCTATAAATGGTTCCTGGTAATTGAAGAAGTTGGATTGGTTCTCCATAAGCGCTGTGTAGAAATACAGTTTATTATCGAGACTACCGTATAATTCTATACCCCTACCGTTGTGGAATATGACTTCATTGGCTTCATTCTCAAAGCCTAGTTTAATATTGAGTAAAGGATTAAGAGTAAGGTAAAAGGCGTCAGTCTTGACTTGAAACAGATGAGCAGGGTCCTTATAGAAATATTTAAGTAGACCCTTTCGATTTCTATAGATGTCATAATCATCCTGTTCTCTTCTAATTGTTCTAATATCAGATTTGTCCAGAAGAGAAATGCGAGTTGAGTCTAAGGTATTGGCGGCAATAAGCAAATCTTCTCTTGCTACCCGCTTAAATGCAAGGTGAATATTAGTATCAAGCTGATGAATGACATCGAAACGATCTAAGTTCTGGGCAAATGGATGTGGCCTATTGAAAAATGAACTTTGGGCTTTGACTAGATTGTGGCTTGTGACCACCATCAGTCCTATCATAGTTACCCATCCAATTGGCTTTAGGAAATGCATATTCAAAATCAGAATAGTTTTTCTTGAGTAACAAAAGTGGACATAGAAATGTAATCAATTTGCCATTGGGTTTCTAAGGCATTTTTAGCTGATGGATTTTTTCTATTCATTGTAAATTGAAGGTGATGGCAACTTTCACACATTATTTTATCAGTTTGAAGAACAACAAACTGATTTTCTCTTGTGCTATTTGAGAACAAAGGGATCACTTTCCCGCCAGTTTGGATAATATTGATACTCGCATTAATATTTTCGTAATCTGGCCATTTGAGACGAATAGAAAGATACATACTATCTGACGGAAGTAGAGGTTTAAATTGTAAGTTGTCGTTGTCTTGACCAGGCGTCAGATTTAGCGTTCCGTTGCTTATAGATATACCTAAGTCTCTATCGTTTGTTGACCAAAGTGAATCAAGAGCTTTAACTTCAAAATCTTGTGTCCAGATGGTTTGGTATTGGATACGGTCCTTTCTTAATTCAAACTCAAAATTGGAAAGAAGCATTAAGGCCACACCTGCTAAAGCTAATACTATAAGAAGGCCAATAATCTTAAAGGATTCTAGTAAAGACATTAGTTATCAGTACAATTTTGCATTCAATAATTACCTATATTTTGTCTAAATATAGTCACTCTCTTCTTATTCCTGATTTAGATTGATATTTGAGGAGGATGACAAATAGTGACTTAAGTTTTGTTTAACATTTGTTCAGCAAAATTTAAACAAAATATGTTTTTTACTATTGAGTGAGTGATATTGGGTCATTCAAACGACATTTTTTAAACAACCCCTAGCATAAGGCAACCCTATTAAGATTTGCTTCATATACAGGGTGCAATTATTTGATAGTTGAGCAAAGAAGAAAACAAGCTTATTAATTTGTGTAAGCACGGTGTAAAGCCCGCGCAAGAGCAGTTGTATGCAAAGTATAAGACTCACTGGTTTACAATCTGTCTCCGATATTTAAATAATCGGGAGGATTCACTAGACGTTTTGCAGAATGCCTTAATCAAGATTTACACAAAATTGGATCAATTTGATAGTTCTCTTGGACATTTCAAATCTTGGTCTTCTAGGATAGTAGTCAATGAAGCCATCATGTTTCAGAGAAAGTATTGGAACAAGAATCAGGTTTCAGACTTTAATCCAGAAGTCATTGATATGGAAAAACCAAGCAAAGCCATTTCAAATTTGACCATGCAAGAGTTAACTGAAGTAATTCAGCAGTTGCCGAGTGGTTACAAGATCGTATTTAATTTGTATGCTATAGATGGTTATAGTCACAAAGAAATAGCTCAAAAACTAGGCATTAGTGAAGGCACTTCTAAATCTCAACTATTTAAAGCAAAATCAATCCTCAAAAAGAAGCTTGCGGGCCGAATGAATGAGGGATTAAAAATGATTTTTTGAAAGTCCTATGAGAAAAGATAGTAATGAACAATCATTCGAATTTATCCGAGATTTATTCGAAAATGAGTCTGAAAATAACCAAGGATGGAATGATCCAGGTAATATGGTGTTTTCTAATGCCATAGAAGCCATTGAGACTCAAAGTAGCAAGAGAAGAGGTAGTCTGTTATTTCCAATAGTAACGATTGTAGGTATACTGGCTATGGTAACGACTGCTTGGTTTATAACTAACCAACCTGATTCGAACCAAGTATCTGTCCATGATACATTAGCTACTACAAATACAACAGCTAACAAAGAAGTACCAACTGTTATAGATCAGCATGTTTCTGAAGTTGTTGAATCAGATGAGATATTAATCGCTCAATCGCCAGCTGAAAATTCTAATCAATTTATTATCAAGGAGAAAAAAGCAAAAGCTGCTCTAGTTGTTACACCGACCAGAAATAATTTAAAATCTACTACTAAGCCAATACAAGCTAGTAATACGACGCTTTCCAGCCCTGTTCAAGTACAAACAGGATTACCAAATGATCTGAATGAGTCCAGAGACCTTGGGTTAAAAAATATTACACGAGAAGCAAATTCAATAGCTAATCTTGAGAATGAGATAGATAGATATAAGAACTTAACATCAATAGATAAGCTCGCATCATTGCCTGTTTCTGACTATGTTAATATGACATCATTGACTGCACCAGTGACTTTAGACCAACAAGTTTATGTGCCTAGCGTTAATAAAGTAGAAAGCACTTTGCCAGCGGCGTCTTTAGTACTAGCATTCCGAAATAACTTTACAACAATCAAGGCTATAGATAGTCCTTATAATGTGACAATTGATGGTCAAAACCAATATTCGCATGGATTAGGATTCAATATAGAATTCAGAAAACCAGTTACCCAAAGACTTTCTATCCTTGCTTCTGCTGGGTTTGATAGAATATCTGATCAGAGCACAGCTTTATCTGTGCTAGAGTATAATGAGACTAATGAAATCAACAATGACCAAGGGACTACTTATGTTGATGAGGTAACAATACACAGTCCTATGGGTGCATTCACACAAGAAATGAGATTTGATATTGAGTCTAGAAGTTCAGATGAAATCAATCATACGGTTTGGATAGATCAGACAGCGTCTTTGTTTAATCTAAGTGCTGGCTTTAGTTATAATTTAGTGGATACTGATGCCATTTTATGGGATGCATCTCTAAGTGGTGGTGTTAGTTATATCAGCCAAATCCAAGGGACTTTCTTTTCTGAATATGAAATTGACGACAAGAAAGTAGGTGACAAAGACTGGTTTGATTCAAATAATTTCGTGAAAGCACCTGTCTTTGCTTCTACCACATTAAGTACGTCATTTACCTATAAGTTGACTGACAGATTAGGTGTACAAATCGGAGGAGGGTATCAATTAGGTTTATCCGATGTCAATAAAAACATCAAGAATCAAGTTAATTCACGGTCAAGAATATGGACAACCCAAGTTGGCATTAGAAGAACATTTTAAGTAATAAATATGGATTGAAACATTAATAAAGAAGTAGTATTTTTGTGATACCTTTTACATAAGAGCAAACTTCAGTACCAACCCAAGCAAATGTCTTTTACAAGACAGATATGAATAGGCCTAGAAAAATTTTCTTATTTGCAGGCAACCAAGTCGGTTTTTTCTGCATATAAGACTAGTATTCTATTTATCCACCAAAACTATTCTATCTAATAATGAACAGAATTACTCTATTTGGTGTTCTAAGCTTCATGTCGTTGCTAGTGACTAGCACTATGGCGATGGACGATAGCGGGACGCCTTCCTCACTTACATTTGACCTCAATGAATGTACTTCATTCAGGTTTGACCAAACAAACATCGATTACTCTGAATTTACTGCAGCAGTAAATAATGGGTCTGATGTATCACTGTCTCTTGTAGGAAACAACCTATATAGACGAAATCCACAACAGAATGTCCATTCTTGTACACCTGGGATTAATGGTTCAGAAGCGATGTGTATTAATTACGATCCGAATTGTAATTATAACCCTAATAATGATAGGGCTGTAAGATTTGAAGTTCAAGTGCAACCGACCAATCCATCAGGGGCGATCCTTTCCAATCTGTCATTTTACGAAATGTCACCAGACTTTTTTGACTGGATAGATGGTCCATCAGGACCAAACAACTATCCTACTTTGTATGGGATAAGAATTCTCAGAGACGGAAATGTTGTTTATGAACGTAGTGATAATGTAACCAACAGATCATGGACTTTACAGGAATTTGATTTTTCTGCAAATCCAGATTTTTTAGTTACAGAAACTACTGTTTTTAGCTTCGAACTTTTAGGTTTTTGTCCTATAGGAAATAGCGCTTCTACAGCTGTTTGGGATTTAGACCAGATTTCGGTGACTGCAATATGTGCTCCAAATACAGGTGGCTGTACTGCTAATGGAGGTACACTTACAGGTGGGCCATTCACATTCAATTCAGTAGGAGATGGAGTTCCAGATATGATACCAGCGGGTAGTATTACCTCTAGTGGTACAAGTGGACAAACGTTAGCATGGGTAGTTACAGATAGCCAAGGATATATATTAGGCTTACCACCAATGCCAAGTGCAGTTAACTTTGATGACCCAGGAGCAGGCACATGCTTGATATGGAGATTAGCATATGATGGTCCAATCACAGGAGCAGAAGTAGGTATGCTTGCCAGTAACATTGAAGGTTGTTTCAGCCTTTCTAACCCAATAGAGGTAATAAGAAATAACGCTAGTGGCTGTAATGCGAATGGAGGAGAATTATTCGGAGGGCCATTTATCTTTGATTCAGTAGGAGATGGCGTGCCGGATATGATACCAGCAGGAAGTATTACCTCAGCGAATACAAATGGAGAGGCATTAGCATGGGTAGTTACAGATAGTCAGGGCTATATCTTAGGCTTACCACCGATGCCAAGTGCAGTTAACTTTGATGATCCAGGAGCAGGCACATGCTTGATATGGAGATTAGCATATGATGGTCCTATAACGGGAGCAGAAGTAGGAATGCTTGCAAATAACATACAAGGTTGCTTCAGCTTATCGAATCCAATAGAAGTCATCAGAAATAACGCTAGTGGCTGTAATGCGAATGGAGGAGAATTATTCGGAGGGCCATTTATCTTTGATTCAGTAGGAGATGGCGTGCCGGATATGATACCAG
>CAZMMQ010000041.1:0-31781 GCA_964567435.1 uncultured Saprospiraceae bacterium
CGTCAAACAACGGCCATTGTTTTTAACGCCATTTAAAACCTCCTTAACTAAAATGACTAAAGGCCGTCCAATCAACTATCCATCAATAAAAATCGTGTAGCCTAAATGGTCTATTCAGTATAGATTTTAAAGGTATACAAATGGGCAAAATTCGGTGATGAGTAATTTGACTAACTATATTCAATGACCGTTAGTCGACTCAACCTTACCTCTGCCATCTTTATCGTCTTGCTAATAAAGTATTTTCCTATATTGTTAATATGATCACTGGAATAATTATAGACGACGAACCAAAGATCCAAAAGGTACTAGAAATTAAGCTAAAGGAGTTATGTCCAGAGATAGACCTAGTCGCCCTAGCAGAAGATGTGCCCTCAGCTTATGATGCGATAGTTCAGCATAAGCCTAATCTTATCTTTCTCGACATTAACATGCCAGGAGCATCTGGTTTTAAACTATTAGAAAAGTTCGAAAAGATAGATTTTGAAATCATATTTGTGACTGGTTATAATGAATATGCATTGGATGCCTTGAAGGTCAGCGCAGTAGATTATCTTTTGAAGCCTATTAAATCTGAGGCGCTGGTTAATGCCGTCAATAAAGCAAAAGAAAAAATTGAGAACAAAAAAATTGTAGATCAATACAAATTGCTTCAGCATAATATTAATAATCTAGGCAGTCAGGATACAAAGATTACTATCAGCAGTTCAGATGCATTTGATATTATCAAAATATCAGAAATTGTTCGCTGTGAAGGGTGGAACAAATACACTAGAATATACTTAGAAAATGGTAGTTTCCTTCTGAGCTCTTCTAATATTGGATCCTATAGAGAACAGCTAGAACCTTATGGATTTTATGCCTGCCACAAATCTCATCTGATTAATAAGAATAAAATAAAGCGATATTTGAAAGAAGGTACGATTATTATGAGTGATAACTCTTCCATCCCAGTCGCCAGACGCAGAAAAGAATTTTTTATAAATACGGTGCTAAGGAATATCGAAATTTTGTGACTAAGTTTCCTTTGAAAAAACCAATTATATATATCCTGACAGCAATCTGCTGGAACTTGACGATCCCGTATAATGTGATAGCTCAGGTAGACATAATAGAAACTGTATATCTAGAGACTGATCAGGGGTTAAATAGTAGAGTCAATACTTCAGTAACAAGAGATAGTAAGGGTTACTTCTACTTTTTTTCCAGAAATTCTATCCAAAGATATGATGGAGAAAATTTTGAAAATGTCAACATATCCAAACTCATTGCTGGAAAAATAAATCTTTTCGACTTAAAAGATATCTATCCACTTGAAGACAAAATATTGCTTGAGTTTTCGAAAGAAGATTTCTTTGCAATATCTCCTGGTGGTTTAGAGCTTACACTTCACTCCGCCTACTCTACAACTAAGCCAAGTAGGGTAAATAACACTACAACACCTAGTGAGACATTAAGTATTTCTGTTAATAATAAATCCTACCTGTGGGGCATAAATCAAGTGACAATAGAAGACGCTAAGGGTAATCAAAAAACTATTCCTTTGCCTTATGAGATAACTCCAAAATTTTTAAGATCTGATAGACAGGGTAACATCATTGCTGCTTATTCCAACCGAGTTAATTATATAGACCACTATTATGTTCTAGATACTACGGGAGTAATTCATGACTTTACTGATATGGCGGCTCAGTACCCAACTGCACTTGATTTATATACAGATAATGCTTTTTACAAATGGATGATTTGTGGCTACAGTGGCGTGAATGTCGTTGTACTCAAGCGTCCTGGTGTGGAATTTCTTTTACATAATAAAAGTATTCGCCAAGATCAACTTGGTAAAATTATTACTGCATTTGCTGATATAGATGGTGAAGTCATCATTTCAGATGAAAATGGCAATTTCTCTCAATATTCTCCGGCAAATAACTCCTTGAAAGAAGACATTCAATCTTTTCCCTTCGTCTCGTCTATGTTGGGTAGACTTCAGTTTGACAATAATTCGAACAAACTCGTAATACATGGTAGAGATAATAATAGTGTATCTGACCTCTATTATCTCGATCTGGACAGTGGGGACATGGCACATCACCAAATTGAAAGTTTTAGCAGAGATTTCTGGCTCCATGAAAATGGACACATTCTATTGGCAGGCAAGAAAAATGATAAGGTAGGTCGTCTGATCCTCTACAATCCTGAAACAAAAAAGTCAACATTTGTAAACGAAGACCTTCCTCCCCTAAACAGTATAACTTATGATGAAGACAAAAAACACATTTATCTAGGCACTACTCAGGGCATGTATGTTCTTAATGACACCTATGACATCATAACTAAATATGATAAAAACGAATCGTCTGCACGTCTTCTCCCATATGAAGAAATCACATTCGTACAACAATATAATGAACACTTGGTATTGTGCAGCAGAGGAGGTGGCATCTATATAGTTGATCAGACAAAGCAGCAAATAGTCAAGAACTATAATAACTCGAATGGTCTTACAGATAATTCAGTAGTTGCTGCTGTAGTAGATGATGATAACCGTTGTTGGCTCGCCACCTTTAATGGCATCAATGTCCTAGATTCAACATTCCAGATAGTCAAAAAAATCTACGAGTTCGATGGATTGCCAGACAAAGAACTAAATACACATTCAGCAACCAAGATCAACGGGGATTTGTATTTCGGAACCATAAATGGCGCTGTGAAAATCAATCCAGAACAGGTGATGGATTGGGATTATAGCTACCGAATTTCATTAGAAAAAGCTACAAGTGTCGATGATGGACGTATTTCTGAAATTGATATCGATGCCCCGGCTATTGAGTTGACAGATGCTGATTCAATAATTATTTCGTACACAATTACTGATTATTACAAGTACCCATATCATGAACCCCTTGTGGATGTTCGATCCTCTGATTCTGAGATAGTAGTCAATAGGTTAAAAGACGCTTTCTCTATTTCAAACTTTTCCAAAGGCCGGCTAGATCTTCAAATGATTCTAGATAAAACTAACTATACCGGCAAGCTGGGTTTAGACATTACACCTAATTACAGATGGATTAGAAGATTGGTCCTGACACTGTTATCTATTGTCTTGTTTTCAGCTCTGATTATATATTATTACACACAATACATCAGGAGAGTTGAACAACAAAAAACAGATCAAAACAAGAAAATATCGGAGTTACAACTCAAGGCACTCCAGGGGCAGATGAACCCACACTTCATTTTCAATGCGCTTGGGGCCATTCAATATTTTATACAAACCAATGATGTCAATAAAGCGGATGAATACTTATCAGATTTTGCGTTACTGATGAGAGGTATTCTGGATTCATCCTCAAAAAAATATATTACTCTCAAAGAAGAATTAAAACTAATTAAACTCTATGTTGGATTAGAAAAAGCAAGATTCGAAAATAAATTTGACGTTAATATAAGTGTGATCGGGAGTGTAGATGAGGAAACCCTTATTCCGCCCATGGTGATACAACCCTATATAGAAAATGCCGTCAATCATGGCCTACATCATCTTAAGAAAAGAAAGGGACAACTTAATATAGACATTCATCATTCTGGTGATTTGCTTATGATAGTCATACAGGACAATGGCATCGGCAGAAAAGCAGCCCAGGCCCTAAAAAACAGGAGTACCCACAAGTCACGCGGCATGGGAATCACTGCTGAAAGAATAATTACCATAAATACTTCCAGCGACCTATCAATCACAATTGACATCAAGGACTTAGTAAACAGTGCTGGAGTAGCCTTGGGAACTAAAGTAACTATCAAAATTAGAGACTAATTCGACCGAATCTCCGCAGGAACCTACCATTGCTCTTTTTGCCAAATAATTCTGTGTCACTTATTATACCTTCATACTAAATGTTATTGGGATTTGAAATGTAGCCAAGCGTAAGAATTTTGTCAATATAAACTTCATTAATTAGATTTCCCCTAAGTTCCCAATTGAAAACAACATTTTATACAACAATCAAACTAGACCTATATTAAAGAACGTAGGTCTAGTTTCTTTTTATAGTGATTGGAACAACCTTACCAATACCCTCCAGTCCAATTATATCCAATACCTAATCACGACACTGTATACCCCAACCAGTAGTCCAAGCCAAGTCATTATATGTAAGCCTCTTATTAAGATTAATTGATCTATCTGAAAGCGCTTCGTTCGCAGCATCAAAAAGAAAAGAGGTAATAGTGGAAGATAATACCTGCCTCCTAAGGCAAATATGGTTGGATTTCTGACAGGGGACCACTGCATATAAATAACGACAGTGAATATGGATACAATAGAGAAAATAGTTAAAACAAAAGTCAAACGATCATTTTTTGTAGGCGTATATAAAACACTGCGTTCCAAACATCCACCCGATACTAGCGCTAAGATGAGCAGGCCTACTGTCCAAAAGGGTAGATAATTTTTTTCCCATCCAAATTTACCAATACAATGGACCACGGAGGCAGGTGCATAAGCCAGATGTGATCTCAAGGCAATTTTTGAAAATTCCATAGGGTTATCTAGAATAAAATCCAATTGTTGTGTTGGATTGACGCCTTTGTTAAGCTGAACATTTTCGCGATAATCTGGATTATAATTTTCATAACTTATAAAGGTATTCTTCATGGTACTATACATCATTACAAGTGCCGATAAATTAACTATAAGCAACGAAGAGAAGAAAGCCCTCTTTGTCCATGGTCGTCTAAATTGTTTTGGTGATAACAACAAAAGCAGAAGCAGTAATGGAAAGTATATCACCTTGCTCAAGGTAACAGCCAGAGAAATCCCCAATATGATAAACCAAGAAGACGTGCCTACCAGTCTTTTTCCATTCCTTGTCCTTTTTTTACCAAAGGCGAGATTCATTATATAGGCAAAAAGCAGATAGCACAGGCCATACGAAAAACTGTCTGCGGTCATGCCTGAATTGATAAACAGTGAAGACGGCAATAAGGCTACTGCAGCAAAAGTGTTTTTATGGATAGGTATCAACCTCACGGCTATAAATACGATAGTCAACCAAAAGAGAAATCCAGCAATTCGGCTCAAGTACAATAAGTATATCGGAGGAAGATTAACTGCTATACCTACGCGTATTGATAGTGCTTGCGTCAAGTAAGGTAATGGGAGATAATAGGCGACATTGGGGAAATCAGCAAAGATCGTTTGTCCTGCTTGCAAAGGTACACTAGCTGAAGATTGCATTACATTAGTCTGTACCCTTCCCTCATAATTATAGCGCAGATATCTAAACCGATTTTCGATCTCAACCAGACGGACTGGCAACTCACCACCATATCGCGCATCTTCCGTCCGCTCGCCAAACCAGTTACCCTCAGCCAAATGATATGCTCGGTACAAATGATGGCCCTCATCAGGCGATTGGAATGGTGGAACAATTAAGATATAGATAAGCCCAAAGGTAAGTGCCGTAAATAAGAAGTAATGGTGAGGCTTTTGAGGCAATCTGATCATTGGTAATAGTAAGAGCTCATCGTAAACATAGAAGCAATTCTATAAATAACATAGAATCCTCATCTTACAATAAATTGTCGCTTATGCCAACCTACCCTCACAAAATAAATGCCCCTAGCTAATAATGACATATCTATAAATTCTGGCTCTAGCAAAAACCCACTTACAATGCGAGTACCAGAGACATCTAGCATTTCAAAATTATACTACTCATCTATAATATAAGGGTCTCTAGAAGGTAAGCTTACAACCTATCCTTTTTGTTTGCTTTGACTTGTAGAAAGCCAAAAGGTATATGTCATTGACTTTTGCAAGGTATTTATAGTATAAATGCCAGTTAAGTTAATATGAAACCTTGCTCAAGTGTGTTTTTTCTGTATCACTAGTAAAATAGGAACAAAAACATCACTATCCTTTTAAAAATGAAATATATTTGCGACCGATTTTACCGCTTGACATAGTCGCTTTAGCTGCTTTCGTTGAGATAGGTAATTTCGTCAATATAAGGCGTGGTAGCTCAGCTGGTTAGAGCGCAGCATTCATAATGCTGAGGTCGACGGTTCAAGCCCGTCTCACGCTACTTTACTAAAGCCGCATACTCATTGAGTTTGTGGCTTTTTTACTTATCGCCATTGGCATTAATACTCTTATTAGTACGTTATGTGTTAAAAAACATTTCTGATAGAGTAGATATATTCATCGGATTCTTTGATATTAAATTAGTACCTAGAAAAGGAACAGTCTTAGCAAACAAAATGAAAGATAAAATGCCCCACCAAAAATTTAATAGTTGATGATCATCAACTATTGGGTGATCTCAGGTTATATGCATTCTTTCTTTTGTCTAATCACAGAATGTAATCTCTAAAACCCTGTAGGGGTGACAACTTTGTATCACTGGAATTTATCCCAGTGCATATAGCAAATCTATATTGATAAAGGAGCAACTCTATGGTTCTGTTGGTGGTAGATTTATTGAGTCCCTCGACACTAGCGCCAAACAAAAGCCAAACATACCCTACCCTATACAGACAGGCCGTGAATTATTGGACTATACCAAAGCACACAATTGTAAGATCTCAGATATCGTGTTTCGAAATGAGCTCAGCATCAGATCACAGGAGGATATTGCCCAACGTTATATGAAATAGAAGAAACCTTCTTGGATTGCATCTATGCAGGATGTTCTACAGATGCAATCTTGCCTGATGGGCTGGAAGTCGTCAGGAGGGTATCACGACTTTGCAAAAACTTGTTGAAAGTAGATCTAATAATGTGTCCATTCAAAATGTCAAATTAATAGACAACCCAGCAGACAAATTTTTATCAAAATTTATTTCTGGAGTAATACTAAACTCAATTTTATTTTCTTTTGAATGACTATTATAATTATTAGTAAAATCAAGTACATCTTGATGCTTTATTCTTTTGGAAGAATAGATTAGCGCTGATCCAATGCCAACTGCCGCTCCAAGTGTCAAAAGTGTAATATAAGGTCCCGTATCTGTAGATCTATTATTCATAGCTGATAAAGCAGAACTTCCAGCTGCTATCGTTAATATCGTCATTCCACCAAGACCGACTCCCAGAATAGCATTAGCTGATTGCTGTCTTTTCTGTAATCGCTCAAATTCAGGCATGAGAAGCGTATGTAGGTGATGATCATTTGCTTTTAGGTCATTCATCAATGACTTGATTCCAGTAAAATTATTTTGATAATATTGATCTCCTATTTTCAACTGTTTGGCGTTTGTGTAAATATTATAATTATTGAAATTAGTTTGTCCTGATAATAGTACTGTGCCAGTAAGAAAGATTAAGGTAAAGATTCTTGACATCATGTCTAAGCTAATTTATAATGAGTGGATGAATAAACTAAAAGTATAGAATTCTAATTTTCAAGGATTAAATTTCAATCAGTTATTATAACATTAACCATTTAACATTCTCTTAATAATAGAACCATAAAAGTTGATTTATACGATACAGAGACTATAGTTGTAAGTAAGCTTGTCAGTTGATGTAGATATGACGACAAGAAATTCCTTTACTCTGAGTTAAAGAGACTTGATCTCTGGACCATACTTCATTCACTTGCGTGTAGGTGAGAAGACCTCAATCAAAAAATTGGATGTGTAATAAGAAAATCAGAAGTCCCTTGTAGGGATAGATATTATTCGCAGTTTGTCTCGTTATTTGAAGAAATGTCTTCTTGTGAAGTGATAAGTACTGATTGAGACCTGATAAGGAGTGATGATAAAAAGAGAGGCTTTGCCAATAACAAAGCCTCTAAAATATTCTTAGTTACAGTTTACCGTTGTCGCAACTTCTTGAGTAATTCCTCCCAATTCTTGAGTAATCGTTTGTTCAGTTGCTCTGATTGCATCTAACTCATCACCACAAAATTCTTGATTTGTGTTCAACTCTTGGCGACCAATTTCTTCACCATTTGCAGTAATTAATTGAACAACAGTACAAGTGGCGCATTCATCATCACCACAGCTGGTCATAATAGCGACAAAGCTTAATGCCATAAAAAATAGAATAATCTTATTCATAATAATAGAAATTTTGATTGTATAAAAATTTAAATATGTTCTAAAATATTCTGAGCCTATTTCTTAATCTCCTTTTGAATTCGTCTATTTCTTTTTGTTGCTGCTTAATGGCTTCTATAAGAATCGGTATCAACGCATTATAATTAACAGACTTATAAGGCGTCGATTCTGTCATTCTCAATTTTGTAATTAATTCAGGTAGAATTTTTTCTACCTCCTGAGCAATAAGCCCATACTGAATGTTATCAGCCATTTGTAATTCTTCATATTTTTCTTGATCGAATTCATACATTAATGGATTAAGCTGACCTACTATTTGCAATACATTATTAATAGATTATTATTGTATCCCAACAGTTGGTTTGACCTACGAGTGGGGGGGGGGATTGGACAATAAAAATCGTAAATAAAAGCACGAAGAGTAATGTAGTTGCTTCATGATGGAATTTGTTTTGCTAAGAAGGTTACTATAAATATACTATAAATGGTCATTTTATGAGGATAAAACGAACTCCGCGAGCATATTATGATCTCTACTACTAAAAAAGGCCCTTGTATTAATACAAAGACCTTTACTTAAACCTAATTTTTAAGTCATAATAATTAACCGTCTTCTAATGCCGCGGCACCTCCAACGATTTCTAGTATCTCATTTGTAATCGATTCTTGTCTGGCTTTATTGTAAGCAATCTTCAGCTCTTTCAGTATGTCATTGGCATTCTCCGTCGCTTTATCCATCGCTGTCATTCTGGCGCCATGCTCACCTGCATTTATATCTAGCACATAACTATGGAATGACGTCTGAAGAATACTTGGAATGAGCTGCTCCAGCAATACCTGCTTAGATGGCTCAAATAAGTAATCTGCCTTGCGGCCACTATCTTCTCCTTCTTCCTTGGTGCCCTGAAATTTTGGCACAGGAAGAAATTGGACAGCTTGAGAATCCTGTACAGCGGCATTTCTAAATTGGCTATACACCACATACACTTTATCGTACTCTCCCATTCGAAACTTGTCCATCAAGTCTGTAGACAAGGTAGATATATTGTCATATGACAAATCTGTCATCAAATCCACATAATCTCGATTCATCTTGCAATCGGGTACTCTCTTCTTGAGAAAGTCAAAGCCCTTCTTACCGATAAAAATCAAATCGACTTTTCCCGTTTTTCTCTCAGCTTCAAAACCTTTCAATAATTCAAGAGTTCTCTTTCCTACATTGGTATTGAATGCACCTGCCAAGCCCCTGTTTGAAGTGATAACAACGACAGCCATTTTATTCAAGTCCCGCTCAGTAGAGTAGGATGATCCAGCCTCTCCTTCTACATTACTAAGGATATTGACCATCATCTTATTAAGCCGCTGAGCATAAGGTCTGAGGTCTGTAATCGCCTGCTGTGCCTTACGCAACTTTGCCGCCGAAACCATTTTCATAGCTTTGGTGATTTGCTGTGTAGACTTTACAGAACTGATTCGTTCCCTTGTTTCCTTTAATTTACCAGACATGGTGTTGGTTTAATTAATTAGCATATTGCTTACTCAAATCGGCAGCTACTTTCTTCACGACATCCAAGGCAGCATCATCCAACTTTCCTGCACGGAATGTAGCTAATGTATCTGCGTGATTACTTTCCATTTGAGTCAAGAAGGCATCTTCAAATTCTTTAATCTTACTAACCGGTACGTTCTTAAGTAAGCCTTTAGTTCCTAAGAAAATAATCGCTACCTGCTTCTCCACTGATAATGGAGAATACTGTCCTTGCTTAAGGATTTCTACGTTTCTTTTTCCTTTCTCTAATACAGACATCGTCGCTGCATCCAAGTCAGAACCGAACTTAGAGAAAGCTTCCAATTCTCTGTACTGAGCCTGATCTAACTTTAAGGTACCCGATACTTTTTTCATGGACTTTATCTGTGCTGATCCTCCCACTCTTGATACAGAGATACCCACATTAATGGCTGGTCTGATACCAGCATTAAATAAGTTAGATTCCAAGAATATCTGACCATCTGTAATTGAAATTACATTGGTTGGAATATAGGCTGATACATCACCTGCTTGAGTTTCGATAATTGGTAAAGCGGTTAATGAACCGCCGCCTTTCACTAGACCTGCTGACTTCAAAGATTCTGGAAGGTCATTCATCTGATTGGCAATATCATCGTTTTCGATAACCTTTGCTGCTCTCTCCAGCAATCTTGAGTGCAAGTAGAATACATCTCCTGGATAAGCCTCTCTCCCTGGTGGTCTTCTTAGTAATAGTGATACCTCTCTATAAGCAACAGCCTGCTTAGATAAATCATCATAGATGATCAAAGCTGGTCTTCCAGTATCTCTGAAATACTCTCCAATACAAGCCCCAGCAAATGGCGCATAGAATTGTAGTGGTGCTGGATCTGCAGCTGATGCTGATACTATAGTCGTATATGCCATCGCCCCATTCTCTTCTAATACTTTGGCTACCTGTGCCACTGTAGAAGACTTCTGACCTGAGGCTACATAGATACAGTATACTGGCTCGCCTTTGTCGTAGAATTCTCTTTGATTGAGAATGGTATCTACCGCAATCGCCGTCTTTCCAGTTTGTCTATCACCGATAATCAGCTCTCTTTGTCCTCTTCCTATTGGAATCATGGCATCGATGGCTTTAATCCCTGTCTGAAGTGGTTCAGTTACTGGCTGTCGGTAGATTACTCCTGGTGCCTTTCTTTCTATCGGCATTTCGTGTAAGTCACCTTTTATAGGTCCTTTACCATCTATAGGCTTACCTAAGGTGTTGACAACTCTACCTACGATGCCCTCTCCTACTTGGATAGATGCAATCTTTCCGGTACGTCTAACCGTAGCACCCTCTTGGATACCATCACTCTCTCCCATCAATACCACCCCAACATTATCTTCTTCCAGGTTAAGGACGATTGCCTGTACTCCTGTTTCGAATTCTACCAACTCACCAGCCTTCGTTTTGTTAAGGCCATATACACGTGCGATACCATCACCTACTTGCAATACGGTGCCTACTTCTTCCAGCTCTGACTCTGTCTTGAAGCCTGACAATTGTTCCTTAAGTATTGCGGATATTTCTTCTGGTCTTACCCCAGCCATATCTTGATATTTTTATGTTGATTTAATGTATTTATTCTCAGAAAATTTTCTCTTAATCTGGTCTAACTTATAAGCGACACTGGCGTCGTATAATTTATCTCCTAACTCAAGGACAAATCCTCCTATGAGATTTGGGTCTACCACAGTCTCTATCTCTACCTTTTCGTCTGTCTGGTTACTGGATAACAAGGCACCCTTAATCTCTGCCAAAGCGGCATCCCCTAGAGGACTGGCTGTTGTCAATTTTACCATAGACACATGCTTCAGCTTTTTGTATTGACTGATAAATGCTTTGGTAATCTCTGGCAAAATATTTTCTCTGCTTTTCTTCGTCAATATCTCGAAGAAAGCCATCGTAATCTTGTTATAACTCTCACCGAATAATTTTCGGAAGACACTGATTTTCTTACCCGACTTTATAATTGGACTCTTGACCAAAAGTTGCAAATCTCTGTTAGTCAGCGCTTCTTTGAGATGCATCATATCATCATGGATGACATCTAAGACTCCTTGCTCCTGTCCAAGATCAATTAACGACTTCGCGTATCTGACTGCTACTCTTTCGTCAGCCATTAGTTAAGTTTTATTTCTCCTACAAGCGTATTGACAAATGATTCGTGCTCAGGGCTACCTTTTAGCTCCTTACGCAAAATCTTTTCGGCAATATCTGTTGCCATCATACCTACTTCATTCTTCACCTCAGTAATGGCTGCTTTCTTCTCGTTTTCTATTTCTTGCTTAGCGGCCGTAGTGATTCTTTGCGCTTCTTCTTTTGCTTTGTTTTTGGCCTCCGTGATTATAGAAGCCTTTGTTTCTTTAGCTTCTCTAAGCATAGTGGCTCTTTCTTCTCTGGCCTCTGCTAATATTTGCTCGTTCTCAGCCTTAAGCGTTGCCATTTCTTCTCTGGCTTTTTGAGCTTCTGCTAATGCATCACTGATTGTAGATTCTCTTTTTTTAAGTCCTTCCATCATGGGTTTGAATGCATACTTAGCCATCAACCACCAGAAAAGTAGAAAGATGACTAGTGACCACAGTGCCAAACCTGGAGTCGGTTGGAAGGGTGCAAATCCTGCTAGAAAAATCATAATTTATCTTTAGTTGTAATTGTCATTTAAAAAATCGAAAAAAGAAAACAGCTACTCTGCCAACCGCATTTTACTGTTTTCTAAAAAATCTTCGCTAGGCCAATAATGACCTGCCTCTATCTTTTCTAGAGTATGAAAGATAAAAGAATCGCAATCAATGCTGCACCCTCCATGAAGGCTGCCATCAATATCATTGCTCCTCTAATGTCTCCCGAAGCTTCTGGTTGTCTTGCAATGGCTTCTACGGCTTTACCACCGATTTGGCCTAGACCAATACCTGCACCGATTACGGCAAGTCCTGCTCCTACTGCTGCTAAAGTTCCAGTCATAGTTATACGAGATTTATATAAATGAATTAAATTAAAATTAATTAATGATGATCGTCATGATGGTGCTCCTCCGTTGCTGCCCCTAAATAGGATGCGGTCAATATGGTAAATACAAAGGCTTGTACAAAGGCTACAATTAATTCTATAGCCATCATAAACATGGTCAAAGGGACAGCCATTGCCGTTCCCATAACACTCCCACTCATACTTGCTCCAGCCTTACCAAAGATAAATATCAATCCTACGAAGGATAGTATTGCAATATGCCCAGCAGATATATTCCCTGCTAATCGCAGCATTAATGTCAATGGCTTAATAAAAAGTCCCATTAACTCTACAGGAATCAAAATTATCTTGACAAACCAAGGGGTGTCTGGCGGCCACAATATGTGCTTCCAATAGTCTGCATTTCCATTCAGATTCGTCATTATAAATACGATGATAGCCATCACCGCCGTCACTGTCAATGAACCTGTCACATTCACACTGCCTAAAAATGGCACTTGTCCCCACAAATTCAATCCAAGTATGAAGAAGAATATCGTCGTCAATAATGGCAAAAACTTCTCATGTTTGTCCCCTAAAAAAGGAATGGCTACGTCATCTCTAATAAACTGAAACATTGTTTCCAGTAAAGACTGGACACCAGTTGGTGCCGAGGGTCCATCTTTGTATCTCTTTGCCGCTTTTCTAAACAAGAAGAATAACAACAATGAAACAAGTATCATAGAAACCACATTCTTGGTAGGACTGAAATCCATAAATCCTGTCACACCACCTCCCATGATGCCTCCATCCCAGATTGTTTTCTGTTCTAATAGGTATCCCTTGCCATCTATAATCGCATATACCTTATCGTACTCCTTGCCTTCTTCATTCTTTAATGTAACTAAATCAAAGCCTTCCACATCAAACTTATCCTGAGAATCGAAGCCTGGGCATGTTATTCTATGAATGTTGCCAAGGTACATGACGTAGTCTTTATACCCATAGTGGCCATTATCATGATGGCCCGCGTCAAATTTTGCTGTAGAGAAGAATTCTAATCCTCTCTCATTATTGTATAGAATAGCTGGTAGAGGAATTCTCACCATATCCATAATTGTCCACACATTGGCATCACTGATGTGGTGCATTGCCGTTGCTGAAGGTTCATAACCATGATGGTGATGCGCTTTTGCCAGAGAGCCACAATCAGATACAAAATTGTTTTTATGCTCATGAGAGTCTTCATGATCATGTCCCTCGTGGTCGTGATGGTTATGTCCAGAATGGTCATGTCCATGATGATCCTTATCTGAATGATCATGCTTATGACCACTATGGTCATGGTGTTCTGTCTTGGTAGTATGAGTCTCTTTATGCGTCTGTGCATTTAGCGCGAATGACAGAAACAAAAAGAAAAATGAAGCAGTGTATAATTTGAGCATTTGGTTCGCTTCTAAAAATTTGTGCAAAGGTAGCATTTATAGGCTTTTAACCACACTTTGATAGTGGTAAACTAACGTCCAAAATGCAATTTGGACAGATGTCTACATTGGGTTATGACGAATTAGAGATTGACCTATGATTGAGTGCGAAAGTCATAAATCTCTATAATATGGCTTTTGCCAAAGGAATGCTATTAAAATAAACATATTACAGAATATTATCTATGATCTGTCAATGGTCTGCAAAATATTTCATATATAAAAAACTATAATAGAAAAGGGGTGCCATCACTGACACCCCTTTTAATTTTTTTTCTATTTTTCTTTATAAATCTACCTCGCCACAGCAGTTGCTCGCTTCTCACGTATGACTGTGACTCTGACTTGACCTGGATACTGCATTTCAGTCTCTATTTTCTGAGAAATCATAAATGCCAAATCATCTGCAAACTGATCGCTTACCTTGTCACTTTCTACAATAACTCTAAGCTCTCTACCAGCTTGTATAGCGTAAGCCTTCTGCACACCTTCGTAACCCAATGCTAAGTCTTCTAACTCTCCTATACGCTTAAGATAACTCTCAAGGATTTCTCTTCTGGCTCCCGGACGTGCACCTGAGATGGCATCACACGCCTGAACGAGTGGAGAAATAATATTATTCATCTCTATCTCATCGTGGTGGGCGCCGACTGCATTTAAGATTACAGCATGCTCATTGACTTTCTTCAGCATTTCCATACCTAGTAATGCGTGAGGCAGTTCTGATTCCTCTTCTGCTACCTTGCCGATATCGTGGAGTAACCCAGCACGCTTAGCCATTTTGATTTGGTTAGGACTCATGCCTAACTCTGCTGCCATGATCGCACAAAGATTGGCTGTCTCTATGGAGTGCTTAAGCAGGTTTTGCCCATATGATGATCTGAATCTCATACGACCAACCATTCTTATGATGCTGGCCTTGAGACCATGGATATCTAAATCAATGACTGTTCTTTCCCCAATCTCTTTAATCTGATCTTCGAGTTGCTTACGAACTTTCACAACTGTCTCTTCTATCTTGGCTGGGTGGATACGTCCATCTGCCACCAATCTCTTAAGCGATAACCTGCATATCTCTCTCCGGATAGGGTCAAAACTCGAGATGATGATGGCCTCAGGTGTATCATCTACGATGATTTCTGCTCCCGTAGCTGCCTCCAAAGCTCTAATGTTTCTTCCTTCTCTTCCGATGATCTGACCTTTCATATCATCACTATCCAGATTGAATACAGAAACAGTGTTTTCTATCGTGTACTCAGCACCCATACGCTGGATAGTCTGAATGATAATCTTTTTCGCTTCCTTGGCTGCATTAGCTTTTGCTTCCGTGATCACATCTTTTTCGATGGATAAGGCTTCTGTCTGTGCCTTATCTCTCACGGCTTCTATAAGCTTCTCTTTGGCTTCTGTCTCCGTCATTTTTGCAATCGTTTCCAACTGCTTGATGCGGGCCTCATTGGCAGTGTCTAGCTCTTCTTTTTTCTTGGCTACAATCTTAATTTGTTTATCAAGATTCACTCTGATGGCTTTGACCTCAGCCTCTCTTTGTTCTATAGATTCTATTTCTTTCTTAAGGCTATCCTTTTTTGTTTTGAATTCTTTCTCCAAAGAAATGACCTGCATTTCTCTTTCTTTCATTTCTACTTTCTGATCAGCCTTATAACTTTGGTAGTCGTCTTTTAGCTTTGCATACTTGTCTTTGGCTTCCTGAATCTTCTTCTGCTTAATCGCCTCATTTTTGCTTTCTGCTTTTGACACTAACTTGTCAGCTTTAGTCTCTGCATCAGATACCTTTCTGTTTGCTGTCAATTCTGCCTCCTTGATCGTCAAGTCAGCCTTCTTATTTGCTTCTTCTATCTTTCCTTGACTGGCTTTTTTCAAACCAAAACTAGAGAATACAAATCCCAACAAGGCACCTGCTGCAAGGCCCACTATGGCCATTAATTCCATATTTCAATATTTATAGATTATTAAAAAAAAGTAGGCAACAGACTGAGTAGTCCAGTGTAGGATATATGATATGTCTTATTAGAGATGGTCTCTCGCCATCTGGGCAGATAAAAGTTGGTCTCGGCACTAAATGGCACCTATCGCTTCTATGTTAATCTCGAATATATCATAAGCAAACCACATGTTTGCATCTTAAATCTTATCGGTGTACCTCATCAGAATGGACATCTTTCTCAGACACTTCCCTGTCTCTGACTTCTACAGCACTCAGACATCGAAAACTCAATCGTTTCTTACTCTCTATTTCTCTTAGGCAGTCAGGGAGTGGCACTTTTGACTATCCTTTGACTGACCTAGCTTTAACAAAGATACTTATTTTTGTATTCCTTTTCTGCGACGGGATCTTATCAGCTTCTTATGGTCGCACTCAGCTTGATCTCAAAATTCTTGATCAATGAAGACATAACCTTATCTATCTCCTTATCAGACAAGGTCTTACTGTCATCTTGAAATAGGAATTTGACCGCATAGGCTTTCTTGCCTTCTCCCAACTGTTCGGCATTCTCATATACATCAAAAAGCGTCGTCTTCTGGATAAGTTTCTTATCTGTTTTAGCTGTAATTCTAAGGATGTCCTCAAAAGTGACTCGATTCTCAAGCACCAATGAAAGGTCTCTCTCCGAAGAAGGGTATTTACTAATGAGAGACACCTTAGACTTGCTTTTCTTGGCAGATTTCAACAAAGACTTATAATTGAATTCAGCATAGTAAACTGGCGCTGTGATATTCATCTTATTAAGCAATTTTCTGGATAGCTTACCAAACCTAACCAAGACTTGATCTCCCCTATGATACTGCATCCCCTCAGAGTATATGTGCTCTTCGGATTCCATTGGTTCGAATACCTTAGTCTGAAATCCCTTTACACCCAAACGATTCAGAATTCTGTCTACCCATCCTTTGGTGACATAAATGTCATTTGCCGTACTTGGTGTCGACCATCCTTTAAGCTGACTATTGCCTGTCAGGAAACAACTCAGAAAAGCAGACTCCTTATTGTCACCATTCTCTTTTCTGTAAGTCCGTCCAAATTCAAATAACTTCAAATCTGTCTGCTGATAGTTGAGGTTATGTGAGACTGCGCGGAGGCCACTCATTACTGCATCTGGTCTCATAATATCCAAATGGATATTACTGGTATTATTGATATAGATAAGGTCTTCACGGCCCTCATTGTAATGTGCTGACTCTATAAGTGACATACCCATCATTTCACTCCATCCATGGGAAGACAACATATTAGCTATGGCTTTACGAATCTGTCTTTCGTTAGGATGGTCTTCGTGATTGATGGTGGTTTTGAGTTGGGTTGGAATAGGTACAGTATTGAATCCATAGATTCTTAGAATTTCTTCTATAATATCCACCTCTCTTGTCACATCAGATTTGTTGGTTGGTACTTTGACAATTAGTGTATTTTCATCTACAGGCTTTAGCTCCATTTCCATTGCTCTAAGAATGTCGTGGACTTCTTGCTGATCTAGAGTGGTTCCGATGACCTTGTTGATTTTATCATAACTGATATGTATTTCTACTGGCTCTATCTCAGAGGGATAATGATCGACAATTTCTGAGACTATGGTCGCTCCCGCATACTCCTTCATCAGCAGTGCAGCACGTTTGAGTGCATCTACCGTAATATTTGGATCTGATCCTTTTTCAAAAACTTTAGCCGCATCTGTTCTTAATAGATGGTGTGTACTGGTTTGTCTAACGGCGCTTGCTTCAAAATGTGCAGATTCCAAAAATATATTTGACGTGCTATCTGTCACACCACTGTTGATTCCACCAAAGACGCCAGCTATACACATTGGATTATCATTGCCATCACATATCATTAAGTCCTCAGCTCTTAAGGTTCTTTCCTGCTCATCTAAGCTCAGAAATTTGGATCCTTCACTTAAGTTTTTGACTCTAATTTCTCCATTCTGAATTTTGTCTTGATCAAAGGCATGCAGCGGTTGCCCCACTTCATGTAATACAAAATTGGTGATGTCAACAATATTATTGATTGGTCTCACGCCTACTGTAACCAAGAGGTCTCTCATCCACTGAGGAGAGGGTCCCACTTTGACATTAGCCAAGGAGATACCTGTATAACGAGGACATTGATCCCGATTTTCTACAACGATAGAAAGGGCAGGATTATCTATATCTACTTGAAAATCAATAACTGACGGTTCTTCCACCGGGCCAGACCAATCTTTATGGATTTTTAAGTAAGCCGCCAAATCTTTGGCCACACCTAGGTGAGACGTGGCATCAGACCGATTAGGCGTTAATCCAATATCAAATACATAATCATCAGAAATATTGTAAAAATCCGCCGCCTCACTTCCTATAGGGACATCTTCTGGAAGAACGACTATGCCATCATGATCTGTTCCTAGCCCCAATTCATCTTCTGCACATATCATTCCTTCTGAGACCTCTCCTCTGATCTTTCCTTTTTTGATTTTCCAAGGGTCTCCTGCTGTTGGGTATAAGGTAGCCCCTACTGTAGCCACTAATACCTTCTGTCCCGCTGCTACATTAGGCGCACCACAAACAATCTGCTTGGATTCTATCTCACCTATATTAACTTGGGTAACGGAAAGCTTATCTGCGTTGGGGTGCTTCTCACATTTCTCTACATAACCAACGACGATCCCTTTGAGGCCTCCTTGTATTGTCTCTACTTTCTCTATGCCTTCCACTTCCAAACCTATCATGGTCAGGATTTCGGAAAGCTCGTCAATAGACATCTCAATGTCCAGATACCTCTTTAACCACTTATAGGATAGATTCATGTAAGCAAATTCATTTTATAAATCAGTCGACAAAGATAGGAATAAGGTACAAGGATTATGGGAAGGGTATAAGGTATTAGGATTATACCATAAGGATTATGGTATGTGGTAACTCATACAGCACTAGTTCAAACTGATTTGCGCAGCTTGCTGGACTTCACCACCACTGTCCTCCGAGGTAACAAAGGCAATGATTTCGATATTGTCAGGGTTCCATTCTCCATTGGACATATCTGGAAGTGTGTAACTGTACGTTCTCCTTATGGCGTCGTTTTCTTTTAGTCCGTCAGAAAGAAAATCTCCTTGAAGCCCTGTCAGGCTGGCTTTCATGACATGATTGTGTTCGTACTCTATGACGATACCGTCTGGTGGTGGTGTAGATTGTACATCTAAGAGATGGCTTTCTGTTACTACCATATGGATACTCGTCTGCCCTGCAATTGCTTCTAAGGCAATGGTTGTCACGTCTATATCAATCCGTCTGGTACTAGCATCGAAGGTCGTATTCATCGAAATTTCTATCACTTGAGGCTTTGACAATTCTACATCTACGAAGGCCTGCCAGGTCGCTGGATTTGTCTGGGCCGCCATTCCGTTTGTTTGCAGGACACGGTTAAATAAGGCAGAAGGTTTGCCACGAAAATCTATTGAAAACTCTAAATCCGCGGCATCGGAATATCGGAAATCATACTTACTCTCACTATGAGGCTCTGACTGAAGATCTCCATGTATACCATAAGTGACTACCGCACCATCTGTTTGCTCTAAGAGGGCTTCTATAAAAAGATTGGCATTATGACAAGGCACACATTGAACACCAGTCAAATCTTCTAACAACATCACTCGTCCTTCGGTAGGAATTACTGGATCAGGAATAGGAATGGGTTGCTCTTCACAAGCTATCATAAGACACATAACCCATAGGGTTGTCAATGCCAATACACTATTATGCATAATCTGTCTTTTTGTCATTTAAAAAGTAGAGTTAATGGAGAAATTAATACCACTGAAGGCTGGCTCTAATCGACATACCCCTCCGTTACATACTATACCCTCTACCTGCTTAATGTAAGAAAGAGAGAAACGGTTAGCCTTCTTCGTATAATAAATATCAAATCGGGGATAATGCAGCAAAACACGTTCCCCATTGTCCCCTATCGGCGTATTCTTTCCCGCCGAACTATTATACATATCAGAGACAACAAAAGACCAATTAGGTGCTACCCCATATTCTACCAAGAAGAACAGCCAGTCTCCAAAATCTTGCTTCAAGCCAGCTTTCTCATCATCCCCAATTAACATATACTGCATCTCTAATCTAATCGATTTCTTTCTAGAGATCTTATAGAGAATATCCATATAAGGTGTAACTGTCTCTACGATAGGAACCTCCGGTTTGATCTCATATCGTTCTTGATTATAGTTAACCAGTTGAAGTCCACCCTTGAGTTGCCACTTTCTATTGGGTTTGTAAAATACTTCTGTGAATAATTCTCTAAATAATCTTTCTCCTTCTATTGAATTGATGAAGGCATAATTAGTCAACAGAGATAACTTCTTACTGACACGATATCGAATATCAGCCTGATAGGCTTGCTCGCTAATCGTTTGGGTAGCTGGAGAGTATCTGGCGGTTAATCTATAGGTATTAGCCCTATTCATTGGAGGTATAAATGTGATGAGGCCTTGTAGCAAACTCAATTGTGGGTCAGCTCTAAAGTCAAAATTCTCTGTCCGCTTCGCTTCCAAAGTTATGCCAAGACCATGACCAGCATAACTAAGACTCCCATAATAAATCTGTCCACGTTCTCTCACCCAGCCTCCAGTAATTGGTGGGCCAACCAGTTGGCGGAGTGGCGCATCTGGGTCAAAAAATGCTTCAGCTGATTTTTGTGATACTTCAGCAAAAAATGAAAATGGTCCAACCGTCAATGTGTTATATAGAGTAATCGAATATGTGTTAGAAAATAATTCGAATTGGTCCTCCTGCAAATAATTTCTGATTGCTGAACCTATGGCATCTACAGTCTCTCTATTCAAGGTTCTATTGATTATCCCAATACCAGGTGCCAGGGTAAATATTGTAGCCCCTGTTGTGTCCTTCGTCAGATTAATAAAGCCATCTAAATTGCCACCTCTTATCGTGGGGTCATAGGTGTCAAACAGGAATCTTTGTCTGCCTGCAAATGCCTTTAATGACCAATCATCTGAGATAGAATAGATAACGCGAGCTCCTAATAAGGCGTTATCTATAAGTAGTGCCCGCTCTTCGTAGGCTCTATAGATAATTCCACTCCCTATCTGATCATAAATATGACCGACTCTAATATCCAGTTTATTCAAAGATTTGGCGATATGCCATCGACCTATGCCCTCATCTGTATAAGATTGAGTAGGATTAAGCAAATTGGAATTATTGAACATATCAAATCGCAATCCCAGATCAAATCCCTTATAATTATATCCTAAATCCAGCCAGGCCTGTGTACCAAATCGCTCATTGTCATACTGAGGAATATTAGCGGCGCCAATAAGAGAATCCCTGATGAATAAGTTAGAACTGGATTGAAAGCTCCCCGAAAAGCTGCCTTCATCCTGTGAATACAACAAATCACCAGTACAAAGACAGATGACTAACGTGATTGAAAGGGAAAGTAAAAGATGACGAATAATCAACACTGAGTCCATATTAACTTTATACTGCAATATAAATACTCTAGGACAAATTTTCTCTTAGTTATGTAATTAACAAAGACAGTTTGAGGTTAAGGCTCGTCTTCGAAAACGCCTAGTTGAAGTTGAAATAACAAATTAAAATTAGCAGGGGGTGGTGTATTAAATGCCAACTCGATTTGTAAAAAGATCATATCATCTCTGACAAAGTTCTGGACATTTGGTAAAGAAGGGGTCAAGTCTAAAGATGATCGGCGATTAAAATCTCTCTGTACATAATGAAAAATCTCTAGTCCAAAAGTAGGATCTTCTGGATCCAAGACATCGATCTCTATTTCATTGATAAAGCTCAGGTCTGCCTCTGCAAGTATTCGTGGTGCCACAAAGCCCAGCGAACCATGTATGCCTACTATATCTCCATCGTTGACATTATTGGCATCAAGTGCCAATGACAAAGGAAAAGGTACTTCTTGTCTGAGGGTCAAAATACGATCAGAAGAAAACCCTGCAGGTACATTCATCTCAATGAAAGTATCTACAAGAAAACTGGCCTCGTTTCTATTGCAGCTGGTAGACAGCAACATCATACCTATCAAGGTCAATATAATAATCCAAAGTCTGTTCAACGTAGATGACATAATTCTAATAATTAAGTACTGTTCATTTCTAACGCATATTGAATTCATAATCTTACTAATTGGTTCATAAATAACACAGCAATCTCTCCAATTAAAATTGTGGCGACAGAGAATCTACAGTTTACTAAATCTCACTACCTTTATAAGAAATCAGACTTCATGGGAAACCAAACAGTTGAAAGTGTAAAAAGTGAGCAACAACGCAATGCCTTTATACAATCACTTCTGACAGATGTCCGGTCATTAGAATATATGCTTGAGCATAACTGGTTTGAATCTGGTGTGACAAGATTTGGAGCAGAAGTAGAGATGGTCGTTGTAGACAATCAGACCCTAAAGCCCAGGAATATCGGCATGCGTGTGCAAGAAATGATGAAGCACCCTGAATGGCTGGATGGTGAGCTGGCTCAGTTTAATTTAGAGTTTAATCTGGAACCACGTTTATTCAAGGGCGGCAATTTCCGATTGATGGAAAAGGAAATCCAGCAGTACCTCACGACCCTAGAAAAGACATTAAAAAAATTAGATGCCACTTATATCTTGACCGGAATATTGCCTACGCTTCAGAAATTCAATTTAAATCAAGAAAATCTCACTCCCAGGAAAAGATACTTTGCTCTCATAGATGCCATTAAGAAATTAGGCTTAGGAAAAGATGTCGAGCTCAAACTACTTGGGATAGATGAACTATTTGTTAAGCATGACACCCCCTTACTAGAAGCTGCTAATACAAGTTTTCAGGTACACTTGCAAGTTGACCCTTCGACTTATGTCAATATGTATAATAATGCTCAGGCACTCGCTGCGGCCTCTATCTCTGTATCAGCCAACTCTCCTATCGTATTTGGAAAGCGATTGTGGCATGAGTCAAGAATCGCCACCTTCGAGCAGGCCTTGGACACAAGGACCACTCATGATCACATGAGAGAGCAGAGTACTAGGGTCTCATTTGGAAAGGATTGGGTCAATGATTCTATTCTGGAGATTTATCGGGATGATATCGCCAGATTCAAAGTGCTACTCAGCTCAGAAATAGAAAGCAACAGCTGGGAAGATATACAGCAAAAAGTAGCGCCTAAACTACATGCACTGCTGGTACATAATTCCACAGTATACAGATGGAACCGTCCTCAGTATGGGATCAGCCCTAATGGCAAACCGCATCTAAGAATAGAAAACAGAGTGATGCCAGCAGGGCCCTCTGTCCCTGATATGATGGCTAATGCTGTATTTTGGTTAGGGGCGATGAAAGGGATGGAGCAAGCTTATCCAGATATCAGAAAACAATTAGAATTCTCAGCATTGCGAGACAACTTTGGGCGGGCAGCCCGTGTGGGACTTGAGGCGGAATTTACTTGGAGAAAAGGTAAGAAAATCTCTGTCAAAGAACTGATCAGCAAGGAATTATTGCCTATGGCCGAAGCAGGTCTCAAGCATTGTAATATCAATAAATCAGATATCAGTAACTATCTGGGCATCATCAAAGAACGTGTCAAAAAGAAAACCAACGGTGCCATCTGGATGCTTGATTCTTACTCTCATCTCCTCAAACAAAAGGTCTCTAAAGACGAAACATTGACTGCACTTACCAACGCAATTATGAAGAATCAAAAAAAGAATCTCCCTGTACACAAATGGAAGAAAGCTGATTTGGTTGACTTAGGAGAATACAGACCATTGGAGTTAAAGGTAGAAGAGTTTATGCAGACTGATCTCTTCACCGTAGAGCCCAATGATATCATCGAACTCGTCGGTGAGATTATGGATTGGAGAAAAATACGATACGTTCCTGTAGAAGATGTAGAAGGCAATCTAAAAGGACTGGTCACCTCCCGATTAATCACTAGACAATTACTAAAGAAAGTAGAAGGTTATCAGAGTACTACTGTTGCAGAAGATATTATGATTGTCAAGCCACTAATCGTCAAACCTGAGGATACAATATTGGATGCCATGAAAATAATGCGCAAGAATAAAGTCGGGAGTCTGTTAGTTGTCAAAAATAAGAAACTGGTAGGAATGATCACTGAATCTGACTTTCTGGATATAACCAGCAGGCTGCTGGAAAGAATGCATTCTAAATAAGCATATATGAAAAATGGGATTGCCGTTAAGCAATCCCATTTCAGATATTTTAAATCAATTTATCTATATCTAATTATTTCTGACCAATGTCACACTTCCATGATCTGTTCTGCCATTATAGGTGGCTTGCCAAAAGTAAACTGTCTCTTCTAGTCTTTCTCCTTGATTATCGAGACTGCCGCTCCATCTTTCTTCCACAAAAGAAGTTTCGAATACCCTTTTGCCCCATCTATTGAAAACTTGAAGATTATAATCATCAAATAATTCTGGACAACTCCTTATGAATGGACCAAAAGTATTATTATCTGTGAATTCTTCTCCAGTAGCTTGAATTGTTTCACTTAAAATTCTAGTATCTGGAAAGAAAATATTTGGAAACTCCAGATCTTCACCTAAGGCTTCTAAAGATAAAATATCTCCTCCTGTATTACCACAATTATCAGTCACAGTTACTGAAAATTCTCCTGCCTCTGAGACAGTGATACTATCCGAAGATTGGCCTGTGCTCCATTCGAAGCTCCCTACTGAAAGACCCGGGATACCGTTTAGATCAACTCTAGCTGTCAGCACCTGATCACATTCATCATTTAATACTGAGTCAATTTCTACATCTGGATCAGGGAAGGCTAGGTCATTTTCGCTTATCATTATCTCTGCCTCAGCCATACGACCACAACTATCAGTAACCATCACAGAATATATGCCAGGCTCAGTTACTGTAATCCTATCTCCTGACCCAAAAGGTGTCCATTCAATAGTTTGAATAGGACCACTAATACCTGGTGTCGTAATGGCATTAAGGTCTAAGCCACACTGTATTCCATTTAATTCACTTGGATTTATTTCTACAGTTGGCAGACCGACATTAAAGGCTGCTTCGTCGACAGTTACAAATGCTTCTGCGGTCAAGCCACACAGGTCAGTAACAATTACACTATAAGTTCCTGGTTCCATAACGTCAATAGATGGACCAGTCTGATTATCAATAGACCAAACAAACGTTAATTCTACGCCTGCATCAGATACCATAATTCCAGTAGCTGACAAGGGAACCGAACACAATTCTGGATTATACTCTCCAGCAGTTATATCCAAGCTAGGTGGCTCCACATCCAGCATATCCGTTATATCTATAGAGGCTATTCGGACAGAATCACAGACTGTAACTGTAACAGAGAAAGGTCCTGGTTCTGTGATTATAATGGATTCCGAATCTTCTACGCCAGTACTCCATACAATCTCAATTTGATTCTGAAACAAAGGAGGTACATTTTCTATTTCTGCAGTCAATGTAATAAATGGTCCCTCTGAGTCACAATTCACCGCACTATCAATTATAGATACAGAAGGGTCAGGTGTTTCAAATTGTTCAGCATCAATGGTACGCATAGCGACTGAGGTATGACCACAAGCATCAGTAACCGTCACTACAAAATCTCCAGCTTGAGAAACATCTATGTTTATAGCCTCTGTCATTTCTCCATCACCCCATAGATATGTAAATGGTGGCATAACATTAGTGCCGTTCCATGCCGCCAACAAAGTCAATAATCCTTCTTCACACAAGCGATCTGAATTAAATTGTATGTCTGCGTCGTTCGGAGGAAATAAATCAGGTACTATAAATACCGTTTCTGCTGGATTACCACAATTATCTATAATCTGAACCTGAAATGTACTGCCAGGTTCTGAAGGCACAGTAAGCGACGATTCTCTAGAGATTGTATCTCCATTTACATCAGTCCAGACAAAAGAAGTAATAGAAGGCATAATATTAGTATTGTCTCCCATTGGTTGGTTAGCTAGTACGGCGGTATAAGTCAGCTCTCTATTCTCACAGTGATCGTTTTGTTGCTCGAGATCTATCTCAGGAAACATTTGCTGCTCTATATTAGTTGTGTCACAAAGTATATAGCAAATCCTTTCTCCAATGGTCACTGTAACAGAGTATTCTCTTGGTTCAGTCACTGTTATCATTGGTGTCGTCTCCATGGTACTCCACATATAACTCGTTGCTCCAGGCTGAGTAGCATCCAACGTAAAAATCACTGGATCTTGTGGGCAGAACACTGTGTCCCGAAGATTTAATACAAGGAGATTATATCTGGAAAAGTCTGTTTGTTGTAATTCCAATGTATCTCTTTGGGCCAATAACGTATTACGTATACCCAGCGTATCTCTTGTCAATGGTAGGTCAATAAAATTGACAGTCAGTGTGTCATCACAGAAAGCGCCACCCTCCTGATCCATTCCTATCCATATTGGACTAAAATTATTGAGCATACCAAAACCAGGCACGCCTGTAGTGGTCATATTAATGGTCATATTGAAATTATCTTTAGACAAATCAACACCTGGATTAACCCCACTCATTAAGGCAGCAAACAGCGAGTGTTCGTTCTGATAGCTTGCCGAATTGATGACCTCTCCTAATGTGTCCATGAATATGGCGTAGTTGGCAGAATTAAAGGCAATATCTTGGTATTTTCCTGCAACAACTATTTCTCCATTATCTGCGATAATGACATCTCCAGCAATATTTTGGCCCTCCATCTCTAACATTCTAGACCATTGTACATTAAGGGAAGAATCAAGTCTGACGACTATACTTCTAGGTAAAGCCTCATGCTGACAAAATCCAACAGCGACATACCCAAAGTCATCAGTTTGCGCTATCGCATTAAACTCTACTGTAAAATCTAAGGTATCTACTGCCTGAAAACTAACAGCCTGACGAGGTACACCCAGACTATCGAGGTCTATCATACCTACCATTCTATTATCATCGCCAATAGCCATAGATAAGACAAACCCTGAATCTATAGACATCTCCAGATCTGTGATACTAATATCCACTAACAAGCTATCTAGGCTATCCAAAGTCATCGCATAATATGACTGACTCACAAGGGAATTGAACTGTCCATCTATTTGTTCTCTGTGGATACCTACCGTATCTCCCGAGTCATGGGTTGCAAAATAATTAATGCTCAATCCGTCCAAGGAGGAAAGCACCTTAGGGTTAGATATGTAGCTCTTGGTATTATCGGCATCGTCAAGATCTCTGACTATTTGTGAAGAAACCAGTATGCCATTAGGTGCTATTTTAATCAAGTATTTTAGCCCTGTATTATCTGCAGTGGTCGCATCACTTACAACAACCATGAGTGTATCAGCTGCCAATCTTGCACTCTCTACTGACCTATTAACAAGGGAAAAGGTGGCATCATCTATAACGTGGTCGAATGACCAATCATTATTTCCTTTACTATCATGTCTTGTAATATTGATGCCGACACTGTCTGGGGAGATGAATGTTGGGTCTGCAAAAATATTAACAGCGTAGAATCCTCCACCGCCAAGACTTTGACTACTAACGTTGACCATTTCTCTACCTAAGGTTTCCAAAAATCTTTGTCCAATCTGGGCAGAGATATCTGCTGTAAAAAGCAGGATGAAGGCAGATAGTATTAATTTACTTAAAGCTCTGTAGTTCATGAATTCTTCAGGTTTTATATGTCAATCAAAGTGACCTAATAAAGAGAAGCTTATTTGGAAGGTCCCATCATGCATAGCGATCCAAAAATAGCCAATTATATTGAGCTTATGAGTCGTATACAATAAATAGAAGAAAATTGAAAAAATTGCAATGTTATATGCCCTATATCAAGGAAATAAACATTAAAATATATATTAATATTGTAGTCTTAAGTGACAATTAATAATACGCATGAAGAAGCATAATTTCTTTGCAGGACCCTCGATACTTCCAGAAATCGTTAAAAAGAATGCTGCAAAAGCCGCTCTTAACTACAAAAACAAAGGCCTTTCCCTTATGGAAATGTCTCATAGAAGTGATGAATTCAAAGCCATCTTGGAGGAAACAGAAAGCCTGATCAGGGAAATGCTAGGCGTCCCGGATGACTATGCTGTCCTGTTCTTAACTGGAGGCGCAAGTACACAATTTGTGATGTCAGCCATGAATCTCTTCAAGAAAAAAGATGTCGTTGGGTATTTGGACACAGGCACATGGTCAACAAAGGCCATCAAAGAAGCCAAACATTACTGTGACCTAAAAGTCCTTGCTTCCTCAAGTGATAAGAATTTCTCTTATATCCCTAGGAGCTATAAGGTGCCTGACAAAATGAAGTATGTCCATGTGACCAACAATAACACCATCTATGGCACTCAACTAAAGAAATTGCCAAAAACACCTAAGCTGTTTATCTCTGACATGAGTTCGGATATCTTTAGTCGCAAAATTAAAGTGACAGATTATGCCCTCATATATGCTGGCGCTCAGAAAAACCTCGGCCCAGCAGGTTCTACCTTAGTTATCGTTAAGAAAAAACTGCTAGGAAAAACTGGACGTCACATTCCAACAATGTTGGATTATACTACTCATATCGCTAAAAATTCTGCCTTCAATACGCCTCCTGTCTTCCCTATCTATGTCATGATGCTTAATCTTAGATGGGTGAAATCTAAGGGTGGTGTAAAAGCGATGGAAGCCAGAAATAAAGAGAAAGCAAGCCTCCTATATGATGAGATAGATAACAATCCGAATTTCAAGGGTATAGTGGCGAAAAGAGATCGCTCAGTGATGAATGTGACGTTTAATCTAACAGATCCCAAAAAAGAAAAGTCTTTTTTGTCGAGATGCAAAAAAGCTGGAATTGTAGGTATCAAAGGTCATCGGTCAGTTGGTGGATTTAGAGCTTCTATGTATAATGCAATGGAGCTGAGCAGTGTAAAAGCTTTGGTCAAAGTCATGAAAAGCTTATAGTAGGTCTTGAAAACATCCATGATATATGATGATATCAGGATACCTATAAAGGTTAAAAGAGAGCGACGCAACAGTATCCGATATTCTATTACTGGAAAAAGCGTGAACCTCATCATGCCTCGCCACCTGCCTATATCTAATCTAGAACATGAGGTGCAAAAGGTAAAGGATTGGTCTAAGTTGGAATTTGAAAAGAATCCAAAGTTGCTCAATCGATTCAGAGTTATCGTCTATGAACACGGTGAATTTGTAAGGATTTTCGAGAAAGATTTTCGACTGCTCATCTTTGAAGAACCCAGACAAAATCTCACAGGTCGAATTCGAAAAAATATGGATGTGGTCATCAAGGTCCCTAAGGGTGCTGACGTACATCGTAAAAATGAAGCCATTGGAAAATTGCTTTCACGAGTATTCTCCTCCTTCTTTCTTGGAGATATAAAAAAGAGAGTATTTTATTACAATGAAAAGTATTTTCAGGAAAACATAAGTGGAGTCAGACTCAAAAACAACTCATCTAACTGGGGTAGTTGTTCTTCCAAGCAAAATATCAATCTTTCAAGTCGATTACTTTTTGCGCCTCTTGATGTGTTGGATTATGTGATCATTCATGAATTGGCCCATCTTAAGGAGATGAACCATTCTCCGCGATTCTGGAAGATAGTCAGTGATATTATGCCAAATTACAAAGAAAAAGAAGATTGGCTATCGACATATGGAGAAACGTTAAAATTCTGATTAGTTCACCTGAGGAGCATAATGCCTTTAATTTGACAAATGAACGGTATAAAATTTTGTTACCAACAGTCATAAAAGGAAATTAAGTCCATAGAAATAAAACCAAAATCACATTTTAATCGTTTGATAATTAACAACTTTTAAATAAGCTAAAATTCCTATACCATGATCATATTTATAATTGCTGTGCTATTATTGCTGTTGCACACAGCACACTCCCCACAGATGAAAAAGTTCTGACTATTGTCAGAAGAAAAGAATCAAAAAAAGGGTTCACTTTTTACAAGTGAACCCTTTTTACATTTTATAATTCTGCTTACTGTACAGAACCAAACATGGCTTTGACTTCTTCTAAAGTATACTGCCCCATGAGTCCAGTTTGAAATATATACTCCTGATCTCCTTTGATTTTTACAAATCTGAAATCGTGGTTGATTCTATCTTCCGTAATCTTCTTTCTGTATATAAATCCATTCTCGCCCTCTTCCAATATTTCATCAAAATAAGGTGCCGCCTGGACCTGACTCTTCAGCTCTGTCTTAATGGTAGCTACGTCATAGGTTGTAGCCACTCCACTTGATATTTGAAGCGAATAATTTCCATCGCCTTTGACAGTAACATCTTTCATGACTCCCATATCACTAAAAACTACATCTGCACCAGTTGGTGCTTGGATCGTTATGGGCAAGCCATGTGGCAATAGATTTAATTCTGATAAGCCGTCTATGGCTTTCTTAGCACCGTCTCCTCCTTTACAACTAAGAAGTAATAGTAACGATGATATAATTAATACTATGTGCGACTTGTATATCAACTCTTAGTCTTTATAGAACAACCTATAGCTTTAGTTACAGACGGCTCAGGATTCTTGCCTGCTTGAAGTGCCATAATTGCACTTTCTAGAAATCTATCTTCTACGCTTTCTGCATCTCTTGGACTATCATCTATAGAACCGATATACTTAACCGTCATATCTTTGTCTAGCAAGTATACATGTGGTGTCTTAGTAGCCCCATATTGAGGATATACTTTTTGTCCTTCATCATATAAGTAGGCAAACGGAAATCCTTTCTCCTCCGCTCTCACAATCATATTATCAAAGCTATCTGCTGGCTTAACCTCTGGGTCATTTGGCATGATGGCTACTACTGGATATCCTTGAGGCGCAAACTTATTATGCAACTCTATCAATCTGTCTTCATACATAACGGCATATGGACAGTGGTTGCACGTAAATACAACGACATAGCCTTTAGCATCATCAATATCTGCCAAAGACATCATTTTGCCATCAATATTCTTTAAAGAAAAGTCGGTGGCCTTATCTCCGACGCTATATCCTTGCGCTAGCATAGCACCTGTAAAAAGTAATGCTGTTAAAAATGTGAAAAATCTCATGATTTGATTTTAATTCAAAAATGGTGAAATGATATTAACTAACTCCTCTTCGGAGTGAAATTCTTTTTCATAGAACTCTCTTTTGTCCCCTTTGTACACTAAAGTGATCGGTATAGCACCAGACCAGGAAGGATCTACTTTGTCTATCCAATTGTTGGCCTTACCATCTGCCATTAGTACCACCTCAGATTGAATGTCATTTTTATTCAGAAAGGGGAGGAGTTTTCTGACGATATGCTTTTCGAAATCCAAGCTCACAAGTACCACTTTGACTGGCTGATTCTTATAGCTCTTATGTAGTGCTTCGAAGTATGGTAATTCCTTGACACAAGGCCCACACCAGGTAGCCCAAAAATTGACCACATAGGTCGTGTCAGTATCTTGATGCAAAATGGGTTCAAAGTCATCAAAGGTCTTGTATACAGGCACATCATCCGCTGTCCAAGACTGAGACTGTCCGTGTACTGAAGCTAATATGAGAAGGACTATGTAGATATAATATGACTTCATACCAATGGGGTTAAACAGAAGGTAAACGTAAAAAGTTGCACGTTTGATACATAGAATACTAATCGTACTTGCCTACCGGCGGTTTTCTTTTTCATTGAAAAAAG
>CAZMMQ010000042.1:0-2105 GCA_964567435.1 uncultured Saprospiraceae bacterium
GAATCTGTCAATGACGAGATCACCGTCAGAATCGTCTACGAAGGCCGTGCAGCCAAGATGGTTCTGGACGAAAACGTACTTAAAGAAATAGAAGGCTTTTATACTAGTGCTGTTGCGGAGGGTGCTTCAGAATATCATGTAGAGCAAAGTAAGAAGGAAAGCTCGAAGATGAATCTCGTTCTAGGAGACCCAGACCGTCTTAAGGCTATAGCTAAAGATTTTGTCAAACATTATGAGACAAGAATAGCAGAAGGCTCTACGGTCAAAGGTAAGGCAATGTTTGTTTGTAGCAGTCGCCCTATAGCATATGCCTTTTATAAAGAAGTAATAGCCATACGTCCACTATGGGCTGAAGTGCTGGCTTGTGAGGAAGGTGCTGAGCTTACAGAAAAGGATAAGAAGGATCTTATGCCTATGGAAAGAATCAAAATGATCATGACCAGAGGTAAAGATGATGAAAAGGATATGTATGATCTTCTAGGCGATAAAGCCTATCGTGTAAAGCTGGATAGGCAGTTTAAAAATGAGAAGTCCAATTTTAAAATCGCTATCGTTGTGGATATGTGGTTGACTGGCTTTGATGTGCCTTTCCTCGATACGATGTATATAGATAAGCCTGTACAGAAGCACAACTTGATCCAAACAATCTCTAGAGTCAATAGGAAGTATGCAGGTAAAGGGAAAGGCTTAATCGTAGATTATATAGGCATCAAGAAAGAAATGAACTTGGCCTTGGCCATCTATAATAATGTGGATGCTCAGAATTTTGAAGACATAACGCAGTCTGTCAAAGTTGTGAAGGATCACTTAGACTTACTAGTTAGATTCTTTCACGGCTTTGATACATCGGGATACTTCAGTGAGGCTTCTCTTGATCAATTGAAATGTCTTAATCAATCCTCAGAATATGTCTTAGAAACTGAAAAGAAGAAGAAACGCTTTATGGATATGGTGAAGCGTCTGAAGTCAGCCTATGATATTTGTTGCGGTAATGAAGCGCTTACAGAGACTGAGAAAGACCATATCCACTTCTATCTAGCCATAAGATCTATAGTCTATAAACTAACCAAAGGAGAGGCCCCAGACACTGCTCAGATGAATACTTATGTTCAAGAGAAGGTAGGTTGCTGCTGCCTTACAGAGTGATGGCATAGAAGAGATTATCAAACTAGGAAACGAAGGCGGCAATGAGCAAGATATATTTGATGTTGACTACTTAGCCAATATCGACAAAATAAAGCTACCTAATACCAAAATTCAGTTATTGCAGAAGCTCCTAGCTAAGGCTATCGGCGAGATGAAGAAGGTCAATCGAGTGCAAGGAATAGAATTTTCCAAGAAGATGAAATCTGTCGTTGATCGCTATAATGAAAGAAAAGATAATGAGTACACAGGTGAAGAATTCGAAACAATAGCGTCAGAATTAACTAACCTCATATGGGACATCAAAAACGAGTTTGCTTCTGGCGATGATCTAGGAATCGACTTCGAAGAAAAGGCCTTCTATGATATTCTAAAGTCATTAGCTGTTAAGTATGATTTTGCTTACTCTCAAGACAAGCTATTATATCTAGCCAAAGAAGTAAAAAAGATTGTAGATGATAAGGCAAAGTATACCGACTGGAGCAAGCGAAATGACATCAAGGCCGAACTGAAAGTTGATCTGATTATTCTCTTAGGAAACAATGACTACCCACCAGTCGCTAATGATGAAGCTTACCAGGAGATTTTTGAGCAGGCGGAGAATTTTAAGAAGAATAGGGGGAGGTAGAACTGGGTAGAAATGACTAGGACAGAGATATATCGAGTTACACATTTGGAAAATATACCTCCTATTATGGAGTATGGTGTTACTCGTAAGTCCTCATTAGACAAAAACCCGAGAATCACTCCTATAAAGGAGGTGCCAGAGGAGATAGAGGGGAAGTGATTATACTCGGTTAGCTCTTTATAAATTTTTTTATCTCGTCGATAAATTCTGGCATAGGCATTTTAGCTATTTCATCAACTGCTATTTTCTCCGCAGTATTTTCATCGTAGTCTCCGTAGTACTTTTGGAATTTGCTTTCGAAGATCTCTTTTTGAAAATCATTATAAGTGAACCA
>CAZMMQ010000042.1:2205-31252 GCA_964567435.1 uncultured Saprospiraceae bacterium
ACTTTTGGAATTTGCTTTCGAAGATCTCTTTTTGAAAATCATTATAAGTGAACCATATTTTCATAGGTCCATCGAGATTTCTAAGCCCGACAGTTTCTATGAACCAAGCTCTGACAGCATATATAAGATCCTCGACTTGATTATTGTGATTCTTTATGTCAATGCCATTCAAATCTGAGATGGCTTTCATATAATCATATTTCTCTTTTGCTAGAACAAGAAAGGCTTTTTTTGAATGTTTGGAATTATAAGTTTTACAACCGAAATCTGCTCCTAGCTCAAATGGCATATTGAATCTGAAGAATTCATTTGCTTCTGTGGCTTGTATTCTAGATAGGTCATGAATGCCATATTTAGATTTAGAGATACAGTCTAGTATTTTTTGCAGCCTTACTCTTCCAGAGTCAGATTGTTCTAAAGAGAGCCTTGGTTGAAAATTGAAATATATAATAGTGTAAACTAGGGCTCTTAGAAGAGGTCTATATTCATCATCAAAAGGACAATTGATGAAAACATTCTTAGAATACTTCTTATGCAAAATTATTAATAGTTATCCTTTAGGTGGATGAGGATCATTTCCGTATGAATTTCTATTTTGTATGGTGCCATCCTTCTTATGGATATATAATTCAGTTTTCTCTGATATACTTATTTTTCTTCCATATTTAATGGCTTCGTCTTTAGTGCTGAAGCTTTTAGATACCCTTGAGGCACCCGATTTCCTAACGGCCCAGCCTCCCCTTGCTTTTGATGGTACGACGTGATTAGATTTAGGCATACTTAGATTTATCTAAATGAACTGATTTAATTGGAACTAAGTTCCTTAAAATTATAGAGCTTTCTATCATAGAACAAAAGCCATCTATCTGACGCTTCTCAGACAATACGAATTGCTAGGAGAGCAGTTATCAACTTTAGTAGTACAGAAATTAGCTTATTTACTGCAGAGAAGTGGAGAGGATCTTAAGCTGAATTTTGAGAAAAGATATTATGGTCCATATGCATCTAATCTCAATAAAATGATTGAGGCTTTCAAGCCTCACTTTCTCAGTTACGATGGTGATTTATCTAAACCTCAAACTCATCTTCGCCTTAATGACGATAAGTTAGAGCAAGTACAATACTATGTTCAAACGGAATTGACTTCAGATCAGAAATCTCGATTAGCTCAAATGCAGGCATTTATCGAAGGTTTTGAAAGTGGGTTCGGGTTAGAATTACTAGCCACTGTTACTTTTGCTTTAGATGCATGTCCGAGTTGTAGCAAAGACGAAATCACAAGTGAGATTCAGAACTGGACATCTCGTAAACGTGAACTTATGACACCACACTTGATAAGTGTCTCTTACGATAGAGTGAAAGAATATTTGGAATTTTAAGAATAATGCAACTTCGTACCTGAATAGCATTTCCTTCATTGCCATCACATTGTCTGAATAGGAAGCAACTCATCAGCTGAGACATGAATTCTGGATAAAACTCCTTGATAGATTTAAAGGGATAACTCCTATTTATCAAAGTATAAGTCCATCAAAAGATCACTAGCTCAGTTCTGGAGGCACTAATGTTTCAGGTGTTTACTATGCCTGTCTTGTTACCAGATCCTATGCTGGTATTGAGATAGGGATAGGTCGAGCTTCGAAAGAATTGAATAAAGAATTTTTTGATGAGCTCATCAAACATAAATCCGATATAGAAACAAATTTTGGTAAGCCTTTGGCGTGGGAGAGACTTGATGACAAAAAAATGAGCCGACTAGCCTATCGCAATAAAGAACTCAGCATATTCGAAAGAGAGGATTGGGATGACATGCTCGATTTTTTTGTGAAAGAAATGGTTTTATTTGAGAAGGTGATGCGAGATGTTCTGAAAGTGGTAAAGCAGGAGATTAATGCCTGAAAAATTCACAGTTTAGGATGGGCAACTAGACCACGTCCATATATGCGGAAAAGCCTGACTTATGGTGAGGCTTTTGAGGTCTTACTATAGAACATAACTTAATAATCGATAATCCCTTAATTTACAAGTACTGTAGAATTGGGTACACTAATAAGTGCACTCCTCTATATTGAACTTAATTAATGAAAATGAGCTTCAATTCTTCTACCTCAACTTCTAGTCACAGTAATACCAAAACAACTGTTAGGATTACATTCAAATGGCACCAATCCCATATCAAAGGTATGATTAGTACTATCCGCAGTAATGCTGATAATAGGAAAAGTGCCTATTGATGGTAGAGTCATTTCAGTAGCATCTGAATCATTAAAATCAGGATGGGTACCCATACCCGTATCTGCTATTGTCAATGAATAGGGGTCACCATTTGCCGTTATCACAGCTGTATTGGGGTCATAAGCATCTGCAGCAAAAACGATGAAATACGAAGAGTCTAATTCTACTTCCGTAAATCCAGTTTCCCAGGTCTCATCGAGGTCAGCATCAGTCGAAAAATAATATTCTCCTTCGGCATCAGTCATGGTGGTCGCTACCAATACCGGTGTGCCATTAGTAGGCTGATTATAGAGCATAACTGTCATGCTTGATACTGGGGTTTCGCAGGGGTCTTGTATGCCATCTTCATTGTCATCTATCCAAACATAATTACCCACCTGTATAGGTGGAAGGGCACATAGAATCTCTAAATCACCCAAGCCCACACCTTTGCCTAAAGTGGTATTAGGGAGATCCGTATCGTAGATTTGATAACCATTCCGCGTTCGTTGTCCTGTCTCTAAGTCCAGAGAGATCACACCACCTGTACTAAAATTGGGTGCTCCTGTAACAGGGTCATAGGCTGTTGTGATGACTTCGCCTCTTCCTGGGATAAGGGCTAGCCCTCCTGTTGTAATCTCTGGATGACCAGGAAAATAACTTAATCCTGTGCCGTCTATGCCACCATTATCATGAAAGTAATCACCATCAAAGAATTCTCCTTCTTTTGCCAATACGCCACCAAAGTTTGTGACATATCCCTGGTTGTCAAAAGTATTAATAGCTAAACCGCTACTCGTAGAACAACCAGATGCCACACTTTCTATTTCCCAACCAGTCGCTGCGGTACAAGCTTTGAGAATATCTCCGCCACTATATATTGAGAGCTTTGTTGTCCCTACTGGTCCGTAGTTACCTTCACCATACTGAAATCCCGTGCGGTCTGTAAATCCCAAAATCATATCACCATTGGCGTCAAATTCTATGCCTGTAAGCAAAGGCGTAGGGTAGGCCACATTACCATCGTCGCAGGTTGCAGGCATTACGCTAAGCCATGGTCTCCAAGAATCTATTTGATCACAATTTCCTGAATAATGGAAGGGCGCTTCTCTGGGATAGTCCAGAGGGAAACTTAGGACGTTTGTAAATGCGGCACCATCTAATCGATATACTGTCGCGGATAGATTTTCTGCGCCAGAATTATCTGAAAGGTCAGCAGGGTTGCCAGAAGCACTGCCATCACAAGTCACACCGACAAAAATCTCTCCCTCCATTTCTGCAATGGCCCAAGGACGAGCCTCTCCCAAAACGCAACCGGGATCGGGAATAGGAAAACTGCCTACCAGTTGTTTGGTGCTTGTACTAATGGCGTACAAGGTTTTATCATACAGATTGACAACGTATAAGGTCTCTTCGTCTTCACTTAATTCTATATCTCCAAGACCGACCTTGCCTACATCCTGAAAAGCAGTTGCATCATTCTGAGATCCCTGATCTAGTTCTCTTGTTATGTTATCTAGGTACTGGGGATTTGCGGTAATATTGCTGACAGGTATGCCTAAGTCGTCTGTCAATTCTATCCAAGTTGCACCATTAGGGCTTCCCGAGAATGGATCTACCAAATAGATCGCATCCAAACCATCTGGGCCAAGCCCAACATGCCCTTTCAATACTGCTGAGATATATAACATCTCTGTTTCTCTTGCATAGGCTACCCCCCACAATGAACCAGCCACCTGGGACTCCGTTATTGTTGCCTTATCCTGAGGAGCCGTACCCTCATTGTTATATGAGAAACTGACGAGTACATCTTCATTTGGCAATAGATTAGAGACGTAACATGGTGTGACAACCGTAGGATTGTCCTGACAAAAGAAGATGGGATCAATAATGCCAAAATCTACATCACAAGAGATAGCATCTACAAATTGTGTTTCTGTACCATTATCTATACCTTCTATAGAGGGTTCAAATCGCTCAGGAATATTACTGAATTCTATCCTGTAGGGATCGCCGTTGATGATGCTAGGGTCTGTAAATTGGTAGTCTCCATTAGAATCTGTCATAACAGTTTCTATCAGAACGCTAGACCCATCTGGAGCACAGCCAAATATTTGTACTACCAGGCCTTCCATTCCAGCTTCAGCATCATCTGTGCCATTACCATTTACATCATTAAATACTTTACCACCCATCTGACCACTGAGACACGGCACAAGAAGAGCTAAGGGGGCTGCCTCTGTACACGTTTCTAATTCTTTGCCGACCTTAACTCCAGTCGTATAGTTGTCTTCAATGTTTTTGGTAAAGGCCTTAGGTATGACCAATAAGAGTAAGACCCCAAGAAAATACTTCATTTCCATGTTTTAGATTGTCTTCAATGTTTTGCATCTAGCCATACAATTGGACCTACAATTAATGATTAGCCTAATCATTAGTACCAATTAAGCACACCAGCCTTGTTTAATCAACAATTTAAATGCCTTTTATAGGGTATAGGGCAGTGGAGTATAGACTCTATATGAGTCTTAGTTGTTAATTGTAAAATTAATACATATTGTAAAAATATACAATATGTTAAAATTGACTTGACGATTTCTTTGTTGGTCATCTATCCCATGGTTTTTCATTAGATGATGAAATCTTTCTCAATCGACAGGTAAAAGGGTGGTTGAAAGGACGGCCTTTAGCCATTTTAGCTAAGGCGGTTTTAAATGACGTTAAGAACAATGGCCGTTGTCTGACGACTGTAAGGAGGAGTTTGGTGCTTGTTTAGCTATTAAAAGTTGAGTTAACTAGATTCTAAATGTGGAGACTGCTTATTTTCGATTACAGTTTAGCATACTAACTATGTGTAGATCTAGAGCATCTCAGATGTGCTATTCTGAAAATTAAAATCAACCATACTTTTCCACACACCTTGCATTTCTCCTTTCTATATCTCATATTTGACTGATATATCGGCGATATAATGTCGATAATATCAACATATCTCTGAATTCAGTACCTCAGAGAGTCCATTTTATAAGTATAAGAAGTATCGTAAGCCAGTAGGCTAAGGCTTCATCGCCTCCGCTCTCGTGACTTTGCGACTTCACAACCTAGAACCTATTCACCTTAATAGCCACACATATTATTCTTTTAAGTACGGGACCTTGTCTCCCGACCAACTGGCTCAGGCGGCGGCAGAGCAGGGCATAGATACCCTTGTCCTCACCGATATCAATAATACCTCCTGCAGCTATCAGTTTGTAGAAGCTTGTAAGAAGTATGGTATCAAGCCTATCCTCGGTATAGAGTTTCGGACAGCGCAACGGCACACCACGGAGAATAATCCTGTGACAGTCTTCAGTATCAAAGATGCCGCTTTCGCCTATGTGGCGATAGCTAAGAACAAAGAAGGCTGGAAAGAAATCAATGACTGGCTCACCAAGCACTCGCTAGAGAATAAGCCCATCCCGCCCGAGGCACCAGAATTTCACCACGCCTATGTCATCTATCGCAAGCTACCCAAGCCCATCGCGACACTGCGTGCCAATGAATACATCGGCGTTCGCCCCACCGAAGTCAATCATCTCTTCTCCTCATATCTCAAAGACCATCAGGAGAAGCTGGTTGTCTTTGCCCCGATTACTTTTCTAGATGATACAGGCTATAAGACCCACAAGCTACTGCGCTGCATCGATATGAATATTGTGCTCGGTAAGCTGGACGCCAAGCACTGCGCCAAGGGGTCAGAAAAAATATATACGCCAGAGGCATTGCGACAGATGTTCCATGCCTACCCACAAGTCATCAATAATACGCAGACACTGATAGACAATTGTCAGATATCCTTGCACGCTACCTCGCTTAATAATCGACAGACCTTTACAGGTAGCCGAGCAGGGGATATGAAGCTACTGACTAAGTTGGCCATTAATGGCTGCGTCCGTCGCTATGGTGATCGGCACCGCCGTTCGATGGAGCGAACCAGAAAGGAGCTAGACGTCATAGAGAAGCTGGGCTTTGCCGCTTACTTTCTTATCACTTGGGATATCATCAGGTATGCACATACGGCAGGGTATCATCATGTTGGGCGGGGCAGTGGGGCCAATTCCATTGTGGCCTATAATATCTATATCACCGATGTAGACCCGATAGACCTAGACCTCTACTTTGAGCGATTTATTAATCCCCACCGAACCTCCCCACCAGATTTTGATATTGACTTCTCTTGGGATGAGCGGGATGATGTGACGGATTATATCTTTAAGCGATATGGTAAAGAGCATACGGCCTTACTCGCCACATATAATACCTTCAAGGGGAAGTCTATTATCAGAGAGCTGGGCAAGGTGCTGGGCTTACCCAAAGCGGATATAGACGTCATCGTCAATGAACCTTATGCGACGGACAGACATCATCCTTTTGCCAAGCACATATTTAAGTATGGAAAACTCATAGAAGGATTTCCCAATCATCTCTCTATCCATGCAGGCGGTATACTTATAAGTGAAGAACCGCTGAGCTATCACACAGCATTGCAGATGATGCCTAAGGGTTTTGCAGTGACTCACTTTGATATGTATGGCGCAGAGGATTTAGACTTTCATAAGTATGATATACTATCTCAGCGAGGACTCGGACACATAAAGGATGCCGTTACCCTCATCGCGCGCAATCAAGGTAAGGCGGTGGATATACATGATGTAGATGCCATCAAGCAAGATTTGCCTGTCCGTAAGCAACTTAAGAGTGGGCACTGTATCGGTTGTTTCTATATAGAATCGCCAGCGATGCGGGGTCTGCTAACCAAGTTGCGCTGTGATAATTATACGTCTCTCGTAGCAGCGAGTTCTATTATAAGACCTGGAGTGGCCAAGTCAGGGATGATGCGAGAGTATATTCATCGCTTTCATAATCCTGAATCCTTTACCTACATACATCCCATCTTTGAAGAGCATCTGGGGGAGACCTATGGCGTGATGGTTTACCAAGAAGATGTGATGAAGATTGTCCACCACTTTGCAGGTCTTGATTTGGATGAATCGGATGTCTTGCGACGTATTATGTCTGGCAAGAAAAAATCGTCGGATACCTTCAGGGAGTTGCAGACAAAGTACTTCCGCAATTGTCAGCAGCGGGGATATCCTGAGGCATTGGCACAAGAAGTATGGCGGCAGGTGGAGAGCTTTAGTGGCTATTCGTTCTGTAAGGCCCACTCGGCGAGTTTTGCGGTGGAGTCTTTTCAGAGTCTTTATCTCAAGACCTATTACCCCTTAGAGTTTATGGTGGCGGTGATTAATAACTTCGGTGGTTTCTACTCTACAGAAGTCTATGTGCACGAGGCACGCATGTGTGGTGCGCAGATAGAAGCCCCATGTATTAATCACAGTACTTACCTTACAAGTATATATGGAGAAGAAATTTACATTGGGTTTATCCATATATCTTCACTAGAGAAGAAGGTGGCCATCCAGATTATACATGATAGACAGGATAATGGCAGTTATACGAATATGCAAGATTTTGTGAGTCGAGTAGATATCAAGAAAGATCAGCTGGAGCTCCTCATTCGGATCGGTGCCTTCCGATTTACCGAGATGAATAAGTACGAACTCATGTGGGAGAAGAATGCCGTACATAACCCTGAAGTCAAGCATAATGGCAGCGGCCACCTATTTGGTATCGAGTCAGAGGATTATGCCTTGCCAGTATTGCAGGAGGCCAGACATGAACAGGCCTTCGATGAGATAGAGTTGCTAGGTTTTCCACTTTGTTCTCCATTCGAATTGCTAGAGACGGATTTTCGTGGAGACATCCGAGCGAAGCATATGAAAACCTACATGCACAAGCGGGTGAGAATGATTGGCTACTTTGTCACACGTAAGAATGTCACTACCATCAATCGTAAGTTGATGAATTTTGGCACGTGGATAGATAGCGAGGGTCGATTTTTTGATACGACACATTTTCCGCCTAGCCTGGCTCGGTATCCTTTTAAAGGCAGGGGCTGCTATCTGATTGAAGGAAAGATTGTAGATGATTTTGATTTTCCGAGTATGGAAGTGGATAGGATGGAGCGGTTGCCATATGTGAGGGATGAGCGGTATTAGGGCGAGAAAGGAATAGTAAAATAAATCATATGTCTCTTTCCCAGAGCTCTACTTTATCATCTGTGTTAATCTGAGTAATCCGTGGTGAAATATAGTTGACAATAAACTGTGGTGAGGAACTAAATGAAATCCAGAAGAAGATTATCTCTTAGGATCTCTCACAATTTTGTAACTATTAAATGCATTCGAATTGGAGGTAAGATTCTTCCCGTTACTTGCCGCAATAATTCCTCCTCCAAGAATCAATCCTATATTGGTAATGTAGCCTTGATTCCATGCAAACAAAGTTGTCAGGACTATAATTACTATCCCAATTGCAGAGCCAAGTATGCTGCCTGATAGTGAATTCTTGGCGACTACATCATTAGCATGATACTCTTTATTGGATCCACACTCTGAGCAATTAAGGTTGAAGTATTCTCCGAACTCAGCCACTAAGTCAGGTCTAGTAAGGAAAGATTGGTAATTTGAATTCCTCCTTACATGATTGGCATTTTGCAAATAATTTCATTTCTATAATAATTTCGTAGTTAAATATAAAAACTAAAACAGGTGGAGTAATTCTATTTTTGGACACCTAAACTCACTAATTGGTAAGTTAACCTATATATTAGTCAACTAGTTAGTCGGATTGAATTTTATTGTTTGCTTCTATGCATTTTTGAATATTATGAATATTACAAAGACATACATTACACCACTCATCATTATGACTGTAATCTGCTCTTCCTGTAAGGTCACAGAATTTCCGCTTACTCAGAATTTTCCCCAACCTGTGGATACAAGTACCCGCCCTACTGATAAGCAAGAAAAGAAAATCTATTCTATAGATGGCGTAAGTGCAGACAATACATTTAATGGAGCTAAGATGAATAACTTTAGTCAAGTCAATGATTCTACCTTTCGTATAACCATCCTTCCTGAGAACGAACCCATCAATGAGTCGCCCCACTATGCCTTTGCCTTATCTGCTGATGAGCCTAGAGATATTCAGTTGCAGATAGATTACGGTGATTACAGGCATAGGTACTACCCCAAGCTAAGTCGTGACTTAGATAGTTGGATGCCAATAGATAGTATGCGATTCGATACCTTGACGGCTGGTAATTTAGCTCGACTCAGGTTAAGCATAGATACACGGCCACTCTATATTGCTGCACAAGAAATCCATGACTCTCAACATACCGCAGACTGGGTCGCCGCACTCACTGCTAAGCATCCTGATGTCAACTCAGGCATAGCTGGCCAATCTACTTTAGAGAGGCCGATACATTACATGGATATATCTGATGGTCCTACAGAGAACAAGCCTGGTGTACTGATTTTGAGCCGTACGCATCCTCCAGAGATAAGTGGATACATGGCCATGGAAGCCTTTGTCGAAACCCTGCTGGAAGACAACCAATTGAGTAAAGCCTTTAGAAAAAAGTATCGTGTCTTCGTTTATCCATTGATCAATCCAGACGGGGTAGACCTTGGATACTGGAGGCATAATGTAGGCGGTATCGATCTTAACCGGGATTGGTCTACATTCCAGCAGCCAGAGACTAGAGCAGTTGCCAAACACATTTCTACTGAAGTGGACAGACATAAAAATGAAATTGTTCTTGGATTAGATTTTCACTCCACACAGGAAGATGTTATATATACACATACACCTAATCGGCAGTCACGCATTTTTCCTTTCAAGGATTTGTGGATAGAAAGCTTGAAAGCTGCTGGGTATGGTCCAAATGAGGAAGCTTATGATTTGAGTACGCCGATGACTAAAGGATGGTTTTACTTAGCCTTCGATGCAGAAGCGATTATCTACGAAGTAGGAGATGAGACTGACAGAGCTTACCTCAAGGAGAAAGCCCGATTTGCAGCCAGAGAAATGATGAAATTATTAGTCCTAAGATAATGGGTAACACAATTAAATTCAAAACCATAGTAGGCGCACTTAAGAATAATGTCTATTACGAGCATATCTTGGTGCCGGCAAAAATTCATGACAAGTTAGCTAAAGATGGTAATCGGAGAGTATTATGTTCTGTAGAAGGTCATGAAGCCTTTCCTGCAGGACTAATGCCAGATGGAGATGGCAATTATTTTATCATTTTGAATAAGGCACGGATGAAGGCCTTCAAATTATCTATGGGGCAATCTATCAGTGTAACACTGGAGAAAGACACCAGCAAATATGGTATGCCGATGCCAGAAGAATTTGAAGAAGTACTATCCACTGACTCTGAAGGACAAAAATGGTTCGAGCAACTAACAGGCGGAAAACAACGGAATCTAATCTACATGGTAGCTAAGGTTAAGAATATAGATCTTAAGGTGACAAAGTCTCTGATCATTCTAGATCATCTTAAGGCTAATGAAGGCAAATTGGATTTCAAGTTGCTTAATGAAGCGATGAAACTTAAGAATAGAAAATAGAAAAATTCGCATGCTCAGAAACGGTAGTTCTTTTTTAACATTTTTCATTAGATATAAAATATGTCAAACAAAGAGGTTTATACTTTACTAAGTAACATTCTGAATAGAGTGAATGACAAATATCCTGGTAGTGCTAGTAAGTCATATGTTATGAGAAACGTCGATAAATCATTTCAAAACATAACGTCAGCTAACGAAAAGATTTCAGCAATGAAGGAAAGAGTAAATTATTTAACTGATTACTTGGACTACATTGAGTCAAAGTCATTTATTGTAAAGAGTGATAATTGCGAATATAAAATGACTATTGAAGGAAAGGTGTTTTTAAATAAAGGTGGTTTCTTAGGATTATACGATATAGAGTCAAATAAATTTATAAATGATAGCAAAAGAACAACCCTTGAAGTAAGAAAAAATTACTTCATAATGGTTGCAGGAGTTGTTGGTTGGTTTTTAGCCATAGTTGGAATGCTCCAACCGTAGGACTAAAGCTGAAAACACGTTTTGTTAATTTCAAATTGTTCATAAGTAAGGCGGATAGCTTTTAAATAAAATTAGTGATCATCCAAGTATCTGAGTTGCCATATTCTACTTATCATTATGTATGGAAAAGACATTAACAGGAAAGACCGCGTTAGTATGTGGAGGCTCAGGCGGATTGGGCTACGGTGCCGCATCAGAAATGGCCCGCTTAGGTGCTAAGATAATATTGGTGGCTCGTAATGAGTCCAAGCTACAAGAAAAGCTTGCCACGCTAAAGGAGATAAATGACATCGACCACCACTACGAAGTCTGTGATTTTAATGATATGGATCAGGTACACTCTACATTCAAAGACTTGGCTTCTAATCAAGCCATACATATCCTCATCAATAACTGTGGTGGCCCAGCACCAGGCCCTTTATTCAAAGCCAAAAGCGAAGACCTACTAAAGGCATTCCAACTGCATATCATTGCAAGTCATGAGATTACTAAGTATGTAGTGCCAGTGATGCAAGCGGAAGGCTATGGCCGTATCATCAATATCGTATCTACCTCTGTGCGACAACCTATCATGGGCCTAGGGGTGTCTAATACAATCAGAGGCGCGACGGCAAGTTGGTCCAAAACTTTATCCCTCGAATTAGCGGCCTCCGGCGTCACGGTCAATAATATCCTACCAGGTGCGACTAAGACGGATAGACTTACAAATATCCTAAAGTCTAAGCAAGAGAAATTCAATATTTCAAAAGAAGAAGCAGAGAATAATTATCTATCACAGATTCCTATGGGCAGATTTGCCGAAGTAGAAGAAGTCTCTAAGACGATTGCATTTTTAGCATCCCCAGGTGCGGCATATATTACTGGCGTTAGTCTTCAAGTAGATGGAGGGAGGATAAAGAGTATCTAGTCTAAGGTCTGGGGTGTATAGTTTAGGGTCTAAGGTCAGACAGTGGAATAAGGTAAAAGGCTTAGGGTTTTATTTAGAGGTGCATGGGTTCACGGTTCAAGGTGCATCTGGTCATGGTATAAGGGAATGAAATAGTTATATATGAGAAGATGGTACAACGGTTCACGGTGCAAGGTTCAACGGCAATTTGCGAGAGGCCGTTGGTAAACCAGTGATAGATGAAGCTCGAATGAAGTTGCGTTTTTGGCTGATAAGAGGCAGAGATTCGAGTAGACAAAAAAAAGAGCACGAAATGAAAGAGCTGAAACGATTTTACAAAACGTAGTGGCGTAAAATTCACCTTCCGTTTTGAACACCGATAGTCGAGGTTTGCAACCTCGATTCTATATGCTTGTTATGAATAAAGTACGATAGCCATAGAACTAATTGAGATTTGAGAGTAGTTAAGCTATTAGAGAAGCGTAGATTAATCGAGGTTGCAAACCTTGACTATCAGGTTTATTGTCCTTAGTTTGGGAATTTGGAAGGGGCATAAGGAAGGTATGGAATAGTGCGGAAGATGCCTATGATGCATATAAGTCTATGAATATAACAGACGGTGATGCAATTGAAGTTTGTGGTAAAATGGCTATCACAGGTATCATAGAACTGACACCGATAGGAGATATAGTCGCTATAGCAGACGGAATTAGCAAGCTCAAGATGGGCAAGATTTGGACAGGCATGTTAGATATAGGCTTTAGGCTTAATGGGAGTGGCGCTTACTGTAGCGGCTATTGTATCAGGTGCTGGTGCTGTGGCTATTGTGGCAGGTGCTATGTTGGATATCGCTAGATTAACCAAGTCTTTGGTACGAGCTGGGCCAAGAGCATTACAAGGACTTGTAACTGGAGCTAGAAGTTTACTGAATTTGCTGGAAAGGGGAGTAACAATGGGAATTACTAAAGGAGACTTGGTATTAAGAAACTTTTTTGTTGGAGGAAAAGAGATGAGTTTAAGTTTATGGTGCAAGATGTTTGGAGGATGTTTTGCAGAAAATACTCCGGTGTTAGTCGCCAATAAAAATTATAACAGCTCAGATAATCCGTTCAAAATATCTAATGCAAAATCCTTAGCTGTTGCAGCTGCAATGCCGATTGTTGCTGTGCCGATACAAGAAGTTCAACTTTTAGATTATGCTGTGGCTCATGAAACAGTTAACTCAACTTATGGATTAACGGCAAGTACGGACGACGATATTTATTTAGGACTCTTAGATAAAGATCCATACACAAGTGATCAACAGAGAGAAAGAGACGAGTATGAAATCAATGATACAGATTGGAATGAAGTTGTGTTCGAAGAAGTAAATGGTGGATCAACTGCAAAACTCGCTTTGCATATTCATTGGATTGAAAAACAATCTTATGAAATTGATGCAGTAGTAAATTTAGATTTACCAGAAATGGGAATATCTGGACCTTTTAGAATAACATCTATCAAGCATATATTACCACAAAAGAAACCTGCCGATGATGACGAAGCTGACGATTACGATTACAAGCCAGTAACAGGGTTATTTATACATGAAGCATCCGATGTTTGGAAGATCAAGTTTGACAATGGAGAAGAACTTGGTGTAACTCATAATCACCCAATTTATTCTACGACAATTGGAGACTGGCAATTTGCTGGAATGCTATCAATTGGTGAAGAGGTTCTAACTAAAGATGGAGGCGCTAAAGTTGTATCGAAAAAAATAGATCAATCTCAGCAAGTTTACAATCTTGAGATAAAGGACTATCATAACTTTTTGGTTAATGAGTCTGGTATTGTTGTTCATAATAATGGCTTATGTTCATTTCTAAAATCGCTATTTACCAAGTATTCAAAATGGCATAAAGCAGAACCAGATTGGGGATTAAATGATAGCTTCGTTGATGAGGTAATGGTAAAAATGGTGAATGATCCAACAAGTATACAGGCGGTCACCACTGTTACCCACAATGGCAAGACATATCTTATAGAAGGACACCATAGATTAAGGGCTGCCAAAAGATTGAAAACTGAACAAGGAGTTGATTTTGAACTAAATCATATGGACATACATCCTGACCATATAGGAACTGTAACACCTTACAATAACATTGACGAATTTATTCAAAACACATTCCTGCCTGATGAATAGTTTATATTTTAAAATTGTTGACTTTGTTTCTTTGGCAAAGAAACTTGAGTATTGTGTTAAGGTGAAGTATGACTATGAAGGGGAATCAATTTTTAGAGGCAAAATTGAAAAGGTTATTCCATTTAGAGGTGTAATAAAATTTGATCAAGTAGAGTATGAGTTTTACTTTCATGGATTGGGAATTGATTTTAAATCTGACGAAAGAAAAATACATTACAATCACTACGCAGGTAAAGAAGGCTTAGGGGTATATTTTACTTTAAAAGCTCTATTTGAGGATCATAACTTTATAGCAACTAAAAAGGTAAAAGACGAATTTGATGATTTGATTCGAAAAAATATTATTAAAGAATGGATGCCTGAAATGTCACAGGGAAATGTGTTCTACTTGGTTTAAACCAATTGTTTCCTAAGCCCTTGTTTTAGAATAAAAGCATCAAGAAAGTCGATAACGGATTGTTTTAGATCATCATCGAGGTTCTGAGTTTTGATAAAATAATTAAGAAGCTCGCTATCATTAATTTGATTGCGGGCTTTTTCATTTTGTTTACCGTAGACAAGTTCATCCAACGAGATACCAAGAGCAGTAGCCATTTTTTGGGCTACTTCTAAGGATGGTACAGACTTACCTCTTTCATATCTGGACAAGTGAGTAACATGAACGCCTATATGTTGTGCAAAAGCTTCTTGAGAGAGTTTTTTCTCTGCTCTAAGTTCTTTAAGTCTTTTTCCAAAATCTTCCATCTAAAATGCTTTAAATGCTTGTGTTATAAGGATAAATGCTATGCAAAGATATGTTTTAGCCATCGTAAAAGCTAATTGTTGATGTCAAGAGAAAGCACAATAGCTTGGATAATATAATCATATGTGCTATGTTTACCATCATATTTGCTTGGCGAATATTTTTTGAAAATAATTATCATCGATGGAGATATCAGAGATAAAAGCACAATTAGGCATACTTGGACTACTCAAATCCTACTCTCTCACTCCCGACCGCAACAAAAGAATCAACTGTCCCTTCCACGATGACAAGACACCGTCGATGCAAGTCTACCCAAAGACAAACACGGTTTACTGCTTCTCATCCAACTGCAAACTACATGGAAAAGCTATCGATCAGATTGACTTCATCATGCACAAAGAGAGCTGCACTAAACATAAAGCCATCCTAAAAGCTAAAGAGCTACTCAATCATAAACCACAAAACATGAATCAAGAACTAAGCTTGCAAGATCGATTTATACAAATGCGATCATCCTTATTGAAAAGTAAAAAAGCATTAAGCTATTTGTCAGGTAGAAATTTATCCAAAAATTTAGAGGTCGGTTTTAACAGCTATCAAAGTGGTTACAAGCAATTACAAAACTGTATCGTCTTTCCACTAAAAGACCAGAGCGGAAATGTTACAAGTCTATACGGAAGATCAATCTCAGATCTGAAAGGTTCAAATCATTACTATCTAAAAAACAGAAAAGGACTTTATCCAGGATATCCGTCTGCAGAAACAAAAACGATAGTTGTAACGGAGGCAGTAATCGACGCAACTACTTTACTGAATCACACAGAATACAAAGTATTGAGTTTGTTCGGCACAAACGGCTGGAATGAAGAACATACAAAATGCCTGTCGGAGCTTCCGGACTTAGAAGAAGTGATCTTCTTTTTTGATGGAGATGAAGCAGGAAGCAAAGCAATAGAGACTTATTCGTTATTAGTCAAGACGATCAAGAACGGAGTTAAAATATCTAAAGTTGAAACACCACAAGGCGAAGACGTAAATAGTTTAGTAGTGAGTCATGAGTCAGAAATATTAAATCACTTAATCAAAGAAAGAATCTTTCTTTTTTCATCTGATCCGCGAAGCGATAAGAAAGAGCATAAAAATGAAAACTCGGAGTTAGATACAAGCAATTCGGAATATATTAAGTGGAGTAATTACAACTTAGATTTTACAGTAATCGGAGGTGTGGGTTTATATCCATTAGACAGATTAAAAGTGACGTTGAAAATCAAACGACAAGATAGTGAAAGACCAATCCATAGTTTAAGACAGGCGATAGATTTATATCAAGATGATATGATAGAAAAGTTAGCGAGAAAGATAGCGGAACGATTAGAGATAGGAAGTAGTAAAGTACATGAATCACTATTAGAGTTGACAGGATTATTAGAACGATATCGAGAAATCCAAAACGAGAAGCGAAAGAAGAAGAAAGTAGAAATCAGAGAGCTAACACCACAAAGAATAGAAACTGCACAAGCTTTTTTAAGTGCTAAGAATCTGGATAAGCGAACGAATGTTGCAATAGGAAAAACAGGGTTAATAGGAGAAGTAAAGAATCGAATGATATTATGGTATGTATTTACAAGTAGACTTAGAAAGCAGCCATTGCATGCAATGTGTTTAGGAGCAAGTGGAACAGGAAAAACATATCTGCAAGAAAAGATTGGAGCCTTAATACCAAAGCATCAGAAAAAGGAAATCACAGCAATGAGTGATAATGCAATGTACTACTTTGATGAAAAAGAGTTGGTTCACAAGCTGTTATTAATCGAGGATCTGGACGGAGCGAACGAACAGAAAATCTTATATGCTTTACGAGAATTAATGAGTAAAAAATACATCAGTAAGACGATCGTAATTAAAGACAGCAAGGGAAATCTAAAGACGATCACCTTAGAAGTTCGAGGACCTATTTGCTTGGCAGGAACGACAACAAGAGAACGATTGTACGAAGACAACTCTAACCGATCTTTACTTATATATCTGGACAACTCGAAAGGACAGCGACAGCGAATAATGGACTACCAAAGAAAGGAAAGTGCCGGAAAAATCAACAAGTATAAAGAAGCTGAAATGGTGGAGTTTATGCAAGATGTTCAAAGTGTATTGAAGCCAATAAAAGTAGTGAATCCATATGCCGAACTGTTGATCATACCAGAGCAAGTTTTTAAGCCACTAAGGACGAATAGTCATTACTTACAGTTCATAGAATCAGTAACATTTTACCATCAATATCAGCGAGAAAAGAAGCAAGATCAAAGAGGCGGTAGATATATAGAAACGACGATAGAAGATATAGAAATAGCGAATGAATTATTGAAGGAAGTGTTGCTGGCCAAGAGCGATGAACTAACTAAAGCCACAAGACGATTTTATGAAATGCTACAAGGGTTTTTAAGCAGAGAAAAGAAGGAAAGTTTTTATAGTGGTGAGATCAGAAGAGCTTACAGAATGACACCTGCGACAGTTGGCAGGCATCTAAAAATATTAGCGAAATATGGTTACGTAAAAGTTGTAGGAGGCGGCAAAAAGAAAGGCTATGAATATGAGTTGGAAAAGAAAGTTGATGACCTAAGAAGTAGAATTACAACGGCTTTAGACGAAGTTTTGGCAAAGATTAAAAAGAGTAAGTCTCTCAGTCTCTCAACTGTATCTCAAAAGTTAAAATGAGATACTGGAACATATGATAATCAATAAGTTAAGGTAAGTATCTCAATGGAAATCAAAAATGGTAGGCAGGGAACTATTACAAGGATTTACAGAATGGTTAATCAGACTAAACTACTCTAAGAAAAGTGTCCAGGAAAGGAGTCGACAATTAGAAACTTACCTCAATTGGAAAGAGCAGAATTCAAATCAAAGTATAGAAGATTACAACAAGTGGTTACATGACAAGCCATTGAAATCAAAGACTATAGTCGGTTATATCGGAGCATTAAAACTATGCAATCAATACTTAGAGAATCATGGCCATCAACCGATCATGACAAGTAAAATCATAATAGGGAAAGACTTAGAAATAAGTAGAAATATCCTTAGTGAAGAACAGATTAAGGTGCTTTATGATAGTTGTAACGATGACTTATATGGTATGAGAGATAGAGTGATAATAGCTGTGTTTTATGGCTGTGGTTTAAGATGTAGAGAAGGAGCAAATTTAGAGCAAAGAGATATAGATTTTAAGAGTGGATTGTTACACGTCAGAAAAGGGAAAGGCTACAAAGAAAGATATGTTCCAATGAGTCCAGGAGTGATGAAAGAACTAAAGCAATGGTTAGAAAATGGACAACAGTTTTTTAGTATTAAAACAAACTTAATCATACCAAGTAGAACAGGAAAGGTAATAGGCTGCCATGGCTTAACCAGACGAGTAAAAATGATGTGTGAGAAATCTAAAATCAAGAATCCAATTAGTTTGCATGGATTACGTCATAGCATAGCTACACATTTATTAGATAGTGGAATGAGTATAGAAAAGATAGGACAGTTTTTAGGACACAGTAGTTTAGAGACAACTCAGATTTATACAAGGGTTGGAGATGGAATTTAGAGAATATTTAGAGCGAAAGAACTTAGCCGAGAAGGGAATCTATAGAAGAAATAGATTAGTAGAAAGATGGTTGAAATGGTTACCAAAATCAATAGAGGAATTAAACTATCAAGACTTATTAAATTATATCGAGAAGCTACAGAAAGAAGAAAAGACTATCAGCCATATCAATGCAGTACTCTTAGGAATCAGTGATTATTACAATTACAAGAAGCTGCCAAACTTAGCCATCAATACCAGATTAAAAGGACAAGTAACTAAAGCAATATCGAATCCATTAACAGCAGAACAGTTAGAAGAAATCTACAAGGTTTTTGAGGGAAATGAGTTAGAGAAAGTGATTTTAGGATTAATGATTTATCAAGGATTAGAGCAGAGTGATTTTATAACTATAGAAACCAAAGACATCAATTTAGAGAAAGGAGCGATATACATACCATCAAGAAAAGAGAGGAGAAGTAGAACTTTAAGATTAGAGTCACATCAGATCTTACAACTACAAAATTTTATTTTTTCACTTGAGTCGGGAAGCCCCGACAGGCAATTAAAGACAACTGAGAAAGCGTTCTCACCTTACAATGACAACCCGAATCATTTTAATTATTTGTTGAGAAAATTGACAAAGGAATTAAAGAAGCAGATTAGAGAAAAGTTAGAAATAGAAGTTATTAAGTTGAGCCATTTAAGACAATCAAGAATAGCTATTTGGGTTAAAAAAGAGGGCATCAGAAAAGGACAATACAAAGCAGGTTTTAGAAGAGTAATGAGTGCAGAGAAGTATTTAAAAGCAGATCTAACAGACTTGAAAAATGAGATAAAGAAACATCATCCGTTTAAATAGCAGAGTTAAATGTTTAACTTGTGATATCAAGATGAGATTATAAAGAATGAAGAAAGAAACAGACATAACAGAAGGAATAGTTATCAGTAAAATCAGAATGATACGAGGTCATAAAGTAATGTTGGATAGCGACTTAGCAGAACTGTATGAAGTAGAAACAAGAGTTTTGAATCAGCAAGTGAAGAGAAATATCAAACGGTTCCCTGAGGACTTCATGTTCCAATTAAGTAAAGAAGAGTTCGATAACTTGAAATCACAAAATGTGACATCAAGTTGGGGAGGAAGAAGAAAAGCACCATATGCATTTACAGAGCATGGCGTATTGATGTTATCAAGTGTATTGAAAAGTGATAAAGCAATAGCGGTTAATATTAGAATAGTGAGAGTGTTTACAAGAATGCGTGAATTACTATTACATCATAAAGACTTGGTGTTGAAAATGGAGCAGATAGAAAGAAGTGTAAGTGGCCAAGGTCACGAAATCAAAGTTCTCTTTGAATACATAAAGAAACTTATCGAATCTAAAGAGCAAGAAGAAGAGCAGGAATCAAGAAAGAGAATTGGTTACAAAACAAAGAAAGATAAGTAGTAGCCTACTCCCTTCGGTCGTAGAAGATTGTTTCATTGATCAGCTTAGCTCAAATCTTCCCACGGATCAAATGCCACCCGCAAGCAGAGAAGCGGCGTTCGTCGGGTTCCCTTGCATCATATATCCTGCCAGAGCACTACGTTGGCTCACAGGAGCTTCCTAGCGTCAGCACCTTTGTCATGATATATGACGACTGCGGTCAGCTCCTCACAGTAGTTCCCAGTCTGCATACAGACTATGCTTGCACTACGATAAATCTCCGTTCCAGTTCGCTAACGCCATAGACTGTCTACATCCTTCCACTACTAATTATTTGGCGGACTGCTAAACTCACTCGGCTGCATGATTTATTTTATAGTTCGTTCCGCTATCGCTTCACTGTTTATTTAAAGGTATCATTTGCTGCACCCTCAAAAGCTCAACGCCTCGTCATTCCATACGCTTCACCAGCCTTAAAATCTAAGCTCAAAGCCAAGCACAGTCTGGCTGTCGCTATTCCATTCCTCGAATCAGCAGCAACTTCGCCTCCGTGCCTCTACGAGTCGGCACTCCCGGCTCACACCTCGTTCGTGTCCGCAGTCGTCCGCCCCCACGAATGCTCTGCTCGCTGAAGGCTCTTTCTCTGCTTTTAGCTCAACACAAACAAAAGGCTAAACACAATCCTCCCACTAAAAAACAAACCCGAACGGCAAAGGTAGGCTTCCCACGGATAGCTCAATGGAGCTCTGGCAGCACTCAAAGCTATGCAGCTCCTCCATTGATCTATCGCCACCCAAAAAGAGTTGCCTATCGGTTTTGTTTTTGCTCATGCTCTGGCTAAACTCAAGCACAGTACTAAATCAAAGCTTATTTTTTTCAATTGAAAACCCTTCAAATGAAAAAGAAAAGTATGAAATACATATCTTGCGAAAGTTGAAAAATAGAAGTTTAAAATATCGAGCGATTAGAGAAATAAAAGCACTGTTGAAAATCTGTGCCATGGCTCTGAAATGGACATTGAAAAAAGTGTGCAAGGATACGCCGGTGTTAGTCGCCAATAAAAATTATAACAGCTCAGATAATCCGTTCAAAATATCTAATGCAAAATCCTTAGCTGTTGCAGCTGCAATGCCGATTGTTGCTGTGCCGATACAAGAAGTTCAACTTTTAGATTATGCTGTGGCTCATGAAACAGTTAACTCAACTTATGGATTAACGGCAAGTACGGACGACGATATTTATTTAGGACTCTTAGATAAAGATCCATACACAAGTGATCAACAGAGAGAAAGAGACGAGTATGAAATCAATGATACAGATTGGAATGAAGTTGTGTTCGAAGAAGTAAATGGTGGATCAACTGCAAAACTCGCTTTGCATATTCATTGGATTGAAAAACAATCTTATGAAATTGATGCAGTAGTAAATTTAGATTTACCAGAAATGGGAATATCTGGACCTTTTAGAATAACATCTATCAAGCATATATTACCACAAAAGAAACCTGCCGATGATGACGAAGCTGACGATTACGATTACAAGCCAGTAACAGGGTTATTTATACATGAAGCATCCGATGTTTGGAAGATCAAGTTTGACAATGGAGAAGAACTTGGTGTAACTCATAATCACCCAATTTATTCTACGACAATTGGAGACTGGCAATTTGCTGGAATGCTATCAATTGGTGAAGAGGTTCTAACTAAAGATGGAGGCGCTAAAGTTGTATCGAAAAAAATAGATCAATCTCAGCAAGTTTACAATCTTGAGATAAAGGACTATCATAACTTTTTGGTTAATGAGTCTGGTATTGTTGTTCATAATAATGGCTTATGTTCATTTCTAAAATCGCTATTTACCAAGTATTCAAAATGGCATAAAGCAGAACCAGATTGGGGATTAAATGATAGCTTCGTTGATGAGGTAATGGTAAAAATGGTGAATGATCCAACAAGTATACAGGCGGTCACCACTGTTACCCACAATGGCAAGACATATCTTATAGAAGGACACCATAGATTAAGGGCTGCCAAAAGATTGAAAACTGAACAAGGAGTTGATTTTGAACTAAATCATATGGACATACATCCTGACCATATAGGAACTGTAACACCTTACAATAACATTGACGAATTTATTCAAAACACATTCCTGCCTGATGAATAGTTTATATTTTAAAATTGTTGACTTTGTTTCTTTGGCAAAGAAACTTGAGTATTGTGTTAAGGTGAAGTATGACTATGAAGGGGAATCAATTTTTAGAGGCAAAATTGAAAAGGTTATTCCATTTAGAGGTGTAATAAAATTTGATCAAGTAGAGTATGAGTTTTACTTTCATGGATTGGGAATTGATTTTAAATCTGACGAAAGAAAAATACATTACAATCACTACGCAGGTAAAGAAGGCTTAGGGGTATATTTTACTTTAAAAGCTCTATTTGAGGATCATAACTTTATAGCAACTAAAAAGGTAAAAGACGAATTTGATGATTTGATTCGAAAAAATATTATTAAAGAATGGATGCCTGAAATGTCACAGGGAAATGTGTTCTACTTGGTTTAAACCAATTGTTTCCTAAGCCCTTGTTTTAGAATAAAAGCATCAAGAAAGTCGATAACGGATTGTTTTAGATCATCATCGAGGTTCTGAGTTTTGATAAAATAATTAAGAAGCTCGCTATCATTAATTTGATTGCGGGCTTTTTCATTTTGTTTACCGTAGACAAGTTCATCCAACGAGATACCAAGAGCAGTAGCCATTTTTTGGGCTACTTCTAAGGATGGTACAGACTTACCTCTTTCATATCTGGACAAGTGAGTAACATGAACGCCTATATGTTGTGCAAAAGCTTCTTGAGAGAGTTTTTTCTCTGCTCTAAGTTCTTTAAGTCTTTTTCCAAAATCTTCCATCTAAAATGCTTTAAATGCTTGTGTTATAAGGATAAATGCTATGCAAAGATATGTTTTAGCCATCGTAAAAGCTAATTGTTGATGTCAAGAGAAAGCACAATAGCTTGGATAATATAATCATATGTGCTATGTTTACCATCATATTTGCTTGGCGAATATTTTTTGAAAATAATTATCATCGATGGAGATATCAGAGATAAAAGCACAATTAGGCATACTTGGACTACTCAAATCCTACTCTCTCACTCCCGACCGCAACAAAAGAATCAACTGTCCCTTCCACGATGACAAGACACCGTCGATGCAAGTCTACCCAAAGACAAACACGGTTTACTGCTTCTCATCCAACTGCAAACTACATGGAAAAGCTATCGATCAGATTGACTTCATCATGCACAAAGAGAGCTGCACTAAACATAAAGCCATCCTAAAAGCTAAAGAGCTACTCAATCATAAACCACAAAACATGAATCAAGAACTAAGCTTGCAAGATCGATTTATACAAATGCGATCATCCTTATTGAAAAGTAAAAAAGCATTAAGCTATTTGTCAGGTAGAAATTTATCCAAAAATTTAGAGGTCGGTTTTAACAGCTATCAAAGTGGTTACAAGCAATTACAAAACTGTATCGTCTTTCCACTAAAAGACCAGAGCGGAAATGTTACAAGTCTATACGGAAGATCAATCTCAGATCTGAAAGGTTCAAATCATTACTATCTAAAAAACAGAAAAGGACTTTATCCAGGATATCCGTCTGCAGAAACAAAAACGATAGTTGTAACGGAGGCAGTAATCGACGCAACTACTTTACTGAATCACACAGAATACAAAGTATTGAGTTTGTTCGGCACAAACGGCTGGAATGAAGAACATACAAAATGCCTGTCGGAGCTTCCGGACTTAGAAGAAGTGATCTTCTTTTTTGATGGAGATGAAGCAGGAAGCAAAGCAATAGAGACTTATTCGTTATTAGTCAAGACGATCAAGAACGGAGTTAAAATATCTAAAGTTGAAACACCACAAGGCGAAGACGTAAATAGTTTAGTAGTGAGTCATGAGTCAGAAATATTAAATCACTTAATCAAAGAAAGAATCTTTCTTTTTTCATCTGATCCGCGAAGCGATAAGAAAGAGCATAAAAATGAAAACTCGGAGTTAGATACAAGCAATTCGGAATATATTAAGTGGAGTAATTACAACTTAGATTTTACAGTAATCGGAGGTGTGGGTTTATATCCATTAGACAGATTAAAAGTGACGTTGAAAATCAAACGACAAGATAGTGAAAGACCAATCCATAGTTTAAGACAGGCGATAGATTTATATCAAGATGATATGATAGAAAAGTTAGCGAGAAAGATAGCGGAACGATTAGAGATAGGAAGTAGTAAAGTACATGAATCACTATTAGAGTTGACAGGATTATTAGAACGATATCGAGAAATCCAAAACGAGAAGCGAAAGAAGAAGAAAGTAGAAATCAGAGAGCTAACACCACAAAGAATAGAAACTGCACAAGCTTTTTTAAGTGCTAAGAATCTGGATAAGCGAACGAATGTTGCAATAGGAAAAACAGGGTTAATAGGAGAAGTAAAGAATCGAATGATATTATGGTATGTATTTACAAGTAGACTTAGAAAGCAGCCATTGCATGCAATGTGTTTAGGAGCAAGTGGAACAGGAAAAACATATCTGCAAGAAAAGATTGGAGCCTTAATACCAAAGCATCAGAAAAAGGAAATCACAGCAATGAGTGATAATGCAATGTACTACTTTGATGAAAAAGAGTTGGTTCACAAGCTGTTATTAATCGAGGATCTGGACGGAGCGAACGAACAGAAAATCTTATATGCTTTACGAGAATTAATGAGTAAAAAATACATCAGTAAGACGATCGTAATTAAAGACAGCAAGGGAAATCTAAAGACGATCACCTTAGAAGTTCGAGGACCTATTTGCTTGGCAGGAACGACAACAAGAGAACGATTGTACGAAGACAACTCTAACCGATCTTTACTTATATATCTGGACAACTCGAAAGGACAGCGACAGCGAATAATGGACTACCAAAGAAAGGAAAGTGCCGGAAAAATCAACAAGTATAAAGAAGCTGAAATGGTGGAGTTTATGCAAGATGTTCAAAGTGTATTGAAGCCAATAAAAGTAGTGAATCCATATGCCGAACTGTTGATCATACCAGAGCAAGTTTTTAAGCCACTAAGGACGAATAGTCATTACTTACAGTTCATAGAATCAGTAACATTTTACCATCAATATCAGCGAGAAAAGAAGCAAGATCAAAGAGGCGGTAGATATATAGAAACGACGATAGAAGATATAGAAATAGCGAATGAATTATTGAAGGAAGTGTTGCTGGCCAAGAGCGATGAACTAACTAAAGCCACAAGACGATTTTATGAAATGCTACAAGGGTTTTTAAGCAGAGAAAAGAAGGAAAGTTTTTATAGTGGTGAGATCAGAAGAGCTTACAGAATGACACCTGCGACAGTTGGCAGGCATCTAAAAATATTAGCGAAATATGGTTACGTAAAAGTTGTAGGAGGCGGCAAAAAGAAAGGCTATGAATATGAGTTGGAAAAGAAAGTTGATGACCTAAGAAGTAGAATTACAACGGCTTTAGACGAAGTTTTGGCAAAGATTAAAAAGAGTAAGTCTCTCAGTCTCTCAACTGTATCTCAAAAGTTAAAATGAGATACTGGAACATATGATAATCAATAAGTTAAGGTAAGTATCTCAATGGAAATCAAAAATGGTAGGCAGGGAACTATTACAAGGATTTACAGAATGGTTAATCAGACTAAACTACTCTAAGAAAAGTGTCCAGGAAAGGAGTCGACAATTAGAAACTTACCTCAATTGGAAAGAGCAGAATTCAAATCAAAGTATAGAAGATTACAACAAGTGGTTACATGACAAGCCATTGAAATCAAAGACTATAGTCGGTTATATCGGAGCATTAAAACTATGCAATCAATACTTAGAGAATCATGGCCATCAACCGATCATGACAAGTAAAATCATAATAGGGAAAGACTTAGAAATAAGTAGAAATATCCTTAGTGAAGAACAGATTAAGGTGCTTTATGATAGTTGTAACGATGACTTATATGGTATGAGAGATAGAGTGATAATAGCTGTGTTTTATGGCTGTGGTTTAAGATGTAGAGAAGGAGCAAATTTAGAGCAAAGAGATATAGATTTTAAGAGTGGATTGTTACACGTCAGAAAAGGGAAAGGCTACAAAGAAAGATATGTTCCAATGAGTCCAGGAGTGATGAAAGAACTAAAGCAATGGTTAGAAAATGGACAACAGTTTTTTAGTATTAAAACAAACTTAATCATACCAAGTAGAACAGGAAAGGTAATAGGCTGCCATGGCTTAACCAGACGAGTAAAAATGATGTGTGAGAAATCTAAAATCAAGAATCCAATTAGTTTGCATGGATTACGTCATAGCATAGCTACACATTTATTAGATAGTGGAATGAGTATAGAAAAGATAGGACAGTTTTTAGGACACAGTAGTTTAGAGACAACTCAGATTTATACAAGGGTTGGAGATGGAATTTAGAGAATATTTAGAGCGAAAGAACTTAGCCGAGAAGGGAATCTATAGAAGAAATAGATTAGTAGAAAGATGGTTGAAATGGTTACCAAAATCAATAGAGGAATTAAACTATCAAGACTTATTAAATTATATCGAGAAGCTACAGAAAGAAGAAAAGACTATCAGCCATATCAATGCAGTACTCTTAGGAATCAGTGATTATTACAATTACAAGAAGCTGCCAAACTTAGCCATCAATACCAGATTAAAAGGACAAGTAACTAAAGCAATATCGAATCCATTAACAGCAGAACAGTTAGAAGAAATCTACAAGGTTTTTGAGGGAAATGAGTTAGAGAAAGTGATTTTAGGATTAATGATTTATCAAGGATTAGAGCAGAGTGATTTTATAACTATAGAAACCAAAGACATCAATTTAGAGAAAGGAGCGATATACATACCATCAAGAAAAGAGAGGAGAAGTAGAACTTTAAGATTAGAGTCACATCAGATCTTACAACTACAAAATTTTATTTTTTCACTTGAGTCGGGAAGCCCCGACAGGCAATTAAAGACAACTGAGAAAGCGTTCTCACCTTACAATGACAACCCGAATCATTTTAATTATTTGTTGAGAAAATTGACAAAGGAATTAAAGAAGCAGATTAGAGAAAAGTTAGAAATAGAAGTTATTAAGTTGAGCCATTTAAGACAATCAAGAATAGCTATTTGGGTTAAAAAAGAGGGCATCAGAAAAGGACAATACAAAGCAGGTTTTAGAAGAGTAATGAGTGCAGAGAAGTATTTAAAAGCAGATCTAACAGACTTGAAAAATGAGATAAAGAAACATCATCCGTTTAAATAGCAGAGTTAAATGTTTAACTTGTGATATCAAGATGAGATTATAAAGAATGAAGAAAGAAACAGACATAACAGAAGGAATAGTTATCAGTAAAATCAGAATGATACGAGGTCATAAAGTAATGTTGGATAGCGACTTAGCAGAACTGTATGAAGTAGAAACAAGAGTTTTGAATCAGCAAGTGAAGAGAAATATCAAACGGTTCCCTGAGGACTTCATGTTCCAATTAAGTAAAGAAGAGTTCGATAACTTGAAATCACAAAATGTGACATCAAGTTGGGGAGGAAGAAGAAAAGCACCATATGCATTTACAGAGCATGGCGTATTGATGTTATCAAGTGTATTGAAAAGTGATAAAGCAATAGCGGTTAATATTAGAATAGTGAGAGTGTTTACAAGAATGCGTGAATTACTATTACATCATAAAGACTTGGTGTTGAAAATGGAGCAGATAGAAAGAAGTGTAAGTGGCCAAGGTCACGAAATCAAAGTTCTCTTTGAATACATAAAGAAACTTATCGAATCTAAAGAGCAAGAAGAAGAGCAGGAATCAAGAAAGAGAATTGGTTACAAAACAAAGAAAGATAAGTAGTAGCCTACTCCCTTCGGTCGTAGAAGATTGTTTCATTGATCAGCTTAGCTCAAATCTTCCCACGGATCAAATGCCACCCGCAAGCAGAGAAGCGGCGTTCGTCGGGTTCCCTTGCATCATATATCCTGCCAGAGCACTACGTTGGCTCACAGGAGCTTCCTAGCGTCAGCACCTTTGTCATGATATATGACGACTGCGGTCAGCTCCTCACAGTAGTTCCCAGTCTGCATACAGACTATGCTTGCACTACGATAAATCTCCGTTCCAGTTCGCTAACGCCATAGACTGTCTACATCCTTCCACTACTAATTATTTGGCGGACTGCTAAACTCACTCGGCTGCATGATTTATTTTATAGTTCGTTCCGCTATCGCTTCACTGTTTATTTAAAGGTATCATTTGCTGCACCCTCAAAAGCTCAACGCCTCGTCATTCCATACGCTTCACCAGCCTTAAAATCTAAGCTCAAAGCCAAGCACAGTCTGGCTGTCGCTATTCCATTCCTCGAATCAGCAGCAACTTCGCCTCCGTGCCTCTACGAGTCGGCACTCCCGGCTCACACCTCGTTCGTGTCCGCAGTCGTCCGCCCCCACGAATGCTCTGCTCGCTGAAGGCTCTTTCTCTGCTTTTAGCTCAACACAAACAAAAGGCTAAACACAATCCTCCCACTAAAAAACAAACCCGAACGGCAAAGGTAGGCTTCCCACGGATAGCTCAATGGAGCTCTGGCAGCACTCAAAGCTATGCAGCTCCTCCATTGATCTATCGCCACCCAAAAAGAGTTGCCTATCGGTTTTGTTTTTGCTCATGCTCTGGCTAAACTCAAGCACAGTACTAAATCAAAGCTTATTTTTTTCAATTGAAAACCCTTCAAATGAAAAAGAAAAGTATGAAATACATATCTTGCGAAAGTTGAAAAATAGAAGTTTAAAATATCGAGCGATTAGAGAAATAAAAGCACTGTTGAAAATCTGTGCCATGGCTCTGAAATGGACATTGAAAAAAGTGTGCAAGGATACGCCGGTGTTAGTCGCCAATAAAAATTACAACAATCCATATAAAGTCTCCTTCGGAA
>CAZMMQ010000043.1:0-30819 GCA_964567435.1 uncultured Saprospiraceae bacterium
TCCAATCAACTATCCATCAATAAAAATCGTGTAGCCTAAATGGTCTATTCAGTATTATTAAATAGTTGTATACTCAGATTACTTCCGTCAAGAAATGCAAGTATAACTGTAGTAATGCCATTCTTTCTACGTGTTGTAGAGTCATTTTTTTTGAATTTAGCTTTGGAAATTAAACTGATAATACAAATTGCAATCTCTATAGCCAGTCTCCTTGATTGTAGTTAGAGTCATTTTTTTTAGACTTTATAAGTGTTTATAATATTACAAAGTGACAGGTGTGTGCTCTTATTAATTTGATTTCGGTATAATTATTTTTTAACTTTGGTTACAAAGGGTATCAGGTGAAGTCACAAGTAAGGCATGTAAGTCTGCTTTCAATATTGAGTATTTGTATGCTATTTGCATGTAAAACGTCAGCCCTTGCACAGCAGTCTGTAATGGACAGCCTCAAAATTCTTCTAGAAGATGTGATTGAGGATACTACTCGAATAGATTTATTAATCCAATTAAGTTTTGGGCATCACCAAATTGATGTATCACTGTGTCGGTCTTACGGGGAGGAAGCGCTTTTTCTCTCAGAACAGATTAACGATTCATTGCGTATCTGTCAATCATATAATCTATTAGCTATTTCAGCAAATATTGTAGGTGACAACCTTCACGCTAAAGATTATCTCAAGAAGAGTCTTGAAATTGCCAGAGCAATAAATGAGGAATCATTGATACTCGCTTGTTCTCATAACCTAGGCCTTGCTTACAAGCAATCAGGTGATATAGAGAAGGCTCTAGAATATTTCCTGTTCGTCATAAAAATAGATGAGAAAAATGGAGATATGAAATCCGCTGTACTTACGCTTGCCAATATTGGCAATCTATATCTTTCTCTAAAAGATACGAAAAAGGCATATACTTACTTGAAAAGAGCAGTAGAAGTAAGTGAGAAATATAGTACCAAAGAAAAAAGAACTCATCCATACCAATGTATGGGCGATTATTATGTCAATGTCAAAGAGTATGACAAGGCAATAGATATATTAAATAAGGCTTTAATACTGAGCACAGAATTTGAACAAAATCTTCGTAGCGCGACAATCCTAAGGCTCTTAGGAATATGCAGATTTAATCTGAACGATGTCACAACTGCGATTAGAAATTTTGAGGAAGCTGAGAAGCTTTTAATTAAGACCAGTGATAAACAAGTAGATCTTTTAAACCTCTATGAAACATGGGCAATGGTCTATATAGATCTAGGAGAATATGATAAAGCCTTAATCAAAGCAAATAAAGGAATAGCCTTAACTAAAGACAATAAATTAGATGTTTCTGAGCAGTCATTTCTTTCGATATTAGCACGAATTAGTGAGAAAACCGGCAGGTATCAAGAAGCACTGGAATATCACAAAGCGGCATCCATCCTTCAAGATAGCCTTCAACTTCTAAGTAATGAGAAAACGATTTTAGAGTTAGATGCTGAATATCATTTGGAGAAAAAAGAGATTGATAATGAATTACTGAGAGTTCAGCAAGAAAAAAGTCTGACTGAAATAAAAGTCAAAAACAATTACATAAAATTCTTTTTGATTTTGGCATTGTTGTTTGGTATTGTAGCATTTCAACTTTTTCGTGCTAATTCACTTAAAAATAATTATAATAAAGCCTTACAATATGAGGTTAGTATTCGTACAGCTGAGTTGAAAGAAAGTAATAAGCAATTAAAAAAATCTAATGGCCAATTAGAACGGTTTGCTTATGTAGCCTCACATGACTTAAAGACACCAATCCGGAATATTATTAGTTTCGCCGATCTGCTAGAAAGAAAATTGAGCCAAGATAAAGATGATCAGGCATTGGAATATCTTAACTTTATCAAAGCTGGTGGAAAACGCATGAATGCACTAGTCAAAGATATATTAGATTATTCCAAACTAAAGGATAAGAAAACTTTACATCCCAACGATCAAATAGATCTGAATCTCCTCTGTGAAGAAATTAGGAATACTATTTTTAGTGTTTTAAAGGAAAAGAATGCCACTATAAAGATTGAAAAGTCATTACCTATTGTTGAAGGTAATTACTCCTCAATGTATCTTCTTTTTAAAAATCTCATCGAGAATGCTATAAAATATAATTTATCTTCAAATCCAACCGTAAAATTAAGTTGTCAGATAGATAAGGAAAGTTTCTTAATTATATTTGCTGATAACGGCATAGGAATAGCCGAAGAATTTCAAAGTAGCATATGGGATATGTTTAGCAGATTACATAATCAGGAAGAATATGAAGGAACTGGCCTAGGACTTGCTACTTGTAAAAAGATTATGGAGGCCTATGAAGGCAGTATTAGTGTCATAAGTAAGGAGAATGAGGGGTCTGTCTTTAAATTAAAATTCCCTATTTCTTATCTAGTGGAAACCATTAATAAAGAAAACGAATTAGGCCAACTTGTCTAGGTTTATTGACATTGTAATTAAACTTTCGATCAGGCAATAAAATAACCCTTAATTACTTATCCTTTATTAATTAGGTCCTCAATGATTAGTCCTTTCTCAAGTGTAATGAGGGGGCCCACAGGTGCCTATATTATGATTGAATACATACGACGAGGTTGAGCCAAGTGTGATTTTATTTACGACCTTAGATTATACTTTCAAACCTAGTTGAGAGCTAAGGCCTAGATTGTAATAGGTTCGTCCCATACACCAGTATCAGATTTTTCAATAAAAGTACTAGTTAGACTCAGTTTTTTTTGATTGTCCAAAGATAAGGTCCCAGTGTATTTTTTGACACCTACCAATTGCTATATCAATAAATATATCATAGAATGATCGTATTTAATTCCTCGCCTCTTGTGGAATCCAATCCTTAGTTCTACTTACAATGAATTCGAAATAATCAGCTGGTGTCAAATATGGAAAAGGAAAGGAATTACACATCTAAGATACACTATCAATCAATGGATTCTGTAGCTGCAGACATATTTAGTTTGCTATACTGTTATCCAAACTATGCCGTTTGCACCATTAGAAGCCAGCTAATTGTACTTGCCTGGTGACAGTATATTCTTTGTCAGAATTCTAGGCTCCCATTTCTTAATGCTAAGCGCTAATGTATGTTGGTATGCTATAATGAATTAAGTTGACTACAAAATTTTGGATATACAAAGAAAGAAGGCGAGCTGAGCAATTATACTCAGCCCGCCCTTCACTATTTATATTAAAAAGGAGCTATACTTTAGAATGTCATCCCATACCCTACGGAAAAGGTCCAGCCACTATGCTTGCTATCAGCGTCTATCAAAAAATCATCACTAATCAAGTCAGTAAATGAAGTGCTATATCCTCCCTCCAGCATCCAATGCCCTGTGCCGTATGGTACCTTTATTCCAGCTACTGCATTGCCACCCAATTGCCATCTGTTATAATTTGGACTAGATAATTCCAAAGGTGTAGAGCTAACATTAAAGCTGAGTATTGCATTTACTCTAGTGTCTATAGATCCAGAAGTAGCATATGATACACTTGGTCCTACGCCGATATATGGTATAATAGTTCTGCTGTTTCCTAAATTAGCTTTTAGCATAAGTGGTACTTCCAGATAACTCACTTGTGTCACTGCACTTGCACCAATTCCTAATTCTATTCCAATGAGTTCAATTCCTGTACCTTCAGATATTATAAACCCTTTTCTCCTAGCGAGTACACCAGTACTGACGCTAAGTAGATTGTCTAGTGCATGGTCTACGATAATGCCACCTGTAAGGCTAGTAATTGGTTTGCTACTCAATAAGGCGCCAGCGTCACTTCCTAATGACAGGTTGGTAGATGTGTTACTTGAATGTACACCTATCATACCAGTTACTGTTGTTTGTCCATAGCTGAAAGTCGCCACAATGATCATCGTCGATATTAATAGTCCCTTTTTCATGATATGATATTTATAGGTTAAATAATGTATCTCAATGACGAGAGAACAACAAATAAGTTGGTTATAGTGATGTTAACAATATGTTGTTAGGCAATTGGACTTACATGCCATACAAGTAATGGACAATTCTTCCGTTAGCATATGTATATAGCCTAACATCTAATTAGTGTATCAAGAGGTTTCCCTCAATAGAATAGGGCAGCCTCTTTTGTATGAAGGCACTAAGATTTTCAAAAAAAAATCAGTACGAAGTAAAAAGACCTTCCTGGAAGAGAAGGTCTCATACTGTTTTTGGACATTGAAGTCCTCAAAAAAAGGTGTTTAGTCTTCGAATCTCTGTAAGATAGATTCTACTTATGTTTTGTATCGATTCTTAATACTGTAAAGAATATAGCAGCCCAAGCGCCTATCAATCCTAATCCTCCTATTGGTGTTATCATTCCAAATATTTTTGGAAGACCGCCACCCCACAAATGCTGCAGTGCTAATATATAAAGGCTTCCCGAGAATAAAACAACTCCTACTAAAAAATATAACCCAACATAGAATAGTCCTTTGATGCGATAGATACGATACAGTAAGGCAGTACAGAATAAGGAGATTGTATGGTAAAAGTGATATTCCACACCAGTTTTGTAAGCAGATAAAGACTTGGCTGATAGTCGCTCAGCTAGGTAGTGACTACCAAATGCCCCAAAAATAACTGCTAGTGCACCTAGTGCTGAAGTGATTAGAATAAGTAGCTTAAATTTTGATTGCATTCAAATTTCGTTTTCTGTTAGATTTTAAATCAAACTTATTTACCAACCCGCCAATCTATTTCTGTTTGTCCATTATTTCGAAGTATCTCATTAGTTTTAGAAAAATGAGCACAACCACTAAACGCATTCCTGGCCAGCGGCGAAGGATGTGCAGCTTTAAGCACATGGTGCTTGCTTTCATCTATCAATTGTGCTTTGCTCTTTGCAAAGTTACCCCAGAGTAAAAAGACGACCCCTTTTCTATGTGAAGATAGTGATTTGATGACACCGTCAGTAAATTGTTGCCATCCTATCTTGGCGTGGCTTCCAGCATTTTGTGCCTGTACTGTGAGCATGGCATTGAGCAGGAGCACACCTTGCTGGGCCCAATAAGTTAGGTCTCCGTGCGCAGCAGGTGGAATTTGTAGGTCTCTATTGATCTCTTTGTATATATTCTTAAGGGAAGGTGGTACAGAGATCCCTCTAGGCACAGAAAACGAAAGACCCATCGCTTGGCCAGGTCGGTGATAAGGGTCTTGACCTATGATGACGACTTTGACCTTGTCTATAGGAGTTAGATTAAAAGCATTAAAGATCAGAGCACTTGGTGGAAATATCTTCTTGCCAGCACGCTTGTCTGCCAGTATGGAAGCTTTTATCTCATCAAAATATGGTGACTCGAATTCATTCCAGAGCAATTTTTTCCAAGAAGATTCTATCCGCACATTGGTTGGATCCATGACTAGGTCTTAAGTTTGCAAGGTCGACATTTTGATCAATATGAAAGTAAGATCTTGCAAAAATTGACATTCTAGATAATGACTATTAAAAATCACAAGTTTGGAGAGACGCATTTTGGTGAGGTTCGCATCTACTTTTTGGAGAATCAACTGGGTACCTCAGTAGGCATTTTGAATTATGGTGGTATAATACAATCATTAATAGTAAAGGATAACAAAGGAAAAGACAGAGACATTGTCATAGGTTATGATACTATAGAAGCCTATTGGAATGATAAAATCTATACTGGTGGAATCATCGGACGGTATGCTAATCGGATAAGAGATGGTCGATTTTCAATAGATGGACAATCCTATCAACTCACCTGTAATCATAAGGGCCATCATTTGCATGGAGGTCATGATGGATTCTCAAAAAAAATATGGACAGTTGAGGATGATTCCGATTCGAATTCTATAAGACTGAGTTTGATTAGTCACGACGGTGATGAAGGATATCCTGGGAGGGTAGCGTTCAGTGTTAGGTACAGCTTAGATAATGAGAATCGATTAACCATTGATTACTCAGCGACAACTAATAAAGCGACACCGTTAAATCTGACCAATCATAGTTACTTCAACCTCAATGCAAATGGGACTATATATAATCACCAGTTACAGATACATTCCGACAAGATATTGGAAGTAGATGATGACTTACTTCCTACTGGTCAATTTGTTGAAGTAAGAGGTACGCCATTCGATTTTAGGCAGGTTGAAATGTTGGAGAAGTATTTGGTCAATCCACCTCCTACTATTCAACCTACGAATGGTTACGACCACCAATATGTATTGGATATTGGTAGTTCATTGCCTTCAGTCATAATCAAAAGCTTGGAATCAGGAATAGTTTTACAAATGAATACGACGGCGCCAGGAGTACAGTTGTATACAGCCAATCATATTGAGGGAATAAAGGGGAAGCAAAATCAATGGTATAACAATCATAGTGCTTTCTGCTTAGAGGCACAGTCGCATCCTGATTCTCCAAACCATCCACACTTTCCTAGTACAATCTTACGACCAGGTACAGAATACCGGATGCAGACTATGTACCAATTTTCTGTTATAAGATAGTATCGATATTATTATAATACACTGGTAACCAGTTGACTAGTAGTGACATAAACATAGGATAAGTGGTTGGAATTGTTTACTATTGCGCCCGCTATAAGCCTATCTTCATAATATAAGTCATATATAACGAATGACTTTTCACTATTTCAACAATAAGAAAATGACACAACAAATCAATTTATTCAAGTCCAAATTTCGATATGGTATCTTCTTATTCTACATATTAGGATCTGTAGCATGTGGCTCAGCTGATGCTGACAAGGTAGGAGACTGGCAAATAGAATTTACTCCAGGTACATCTGATTATTATGCAGCTTTACATATGTTATCCAGATCTACTGGAGAATACAAGCAGATGTATGCACATGATGGCAATTGGAATGTCAATCCGAACATTCAGTCACCTAAGACATCTATAATTAAAGGAGATGTAAGAATGCAGTACTTGCTTCCTACTTCTGCGACCTTACCGACTTTAATGTTATACTCGGGTAGTACTGGTCAGTGGGAGCAATTTTATCTTAAGAGCAATGAGTGGCTCAAAAATGAATTGTTCACTCAGCCAAATATTGGGATTACTAAATCAGACTTAAATATAGAATTCATACCAGCAACTGATTCATCACTTCCAGGACTTATCGTGACATCTGGTAAAACAAAAGAGATAGAGATTTTCTACTTCCAAGATGGACAATGGAGAATCAACACATTCTTCCCGAAAGGAAAGAGTTTGTAATAAAGATTAATTAGAATGAAATTTGAGCCAAGGTTGAGAAATTGACCTTGGCTTTTGTATTGGTATAAACTTCGTTTGATGAAATAAGTTTCTTCATATTGGAGTCATCCATATTCCATTTATGTCCATATATTTGCCATCACTTCACTTATTCTAAAGTATAAGAAAATGACTTGGAAAGAAAAACTCTTAGTTGTCACTATAATATTAATGTCTTGCACTACAGTCTTTTCTCAGATTATAGAATGTATAGGCGAATTTGCATCAGGCACAGAAAACTCCTATAATAATTCGAATACTTTATTTAATGGTGAGATTTATTTTGATGGAACTAACACCTTTGATTTAATTAAATACAATGACGATAACCGCGCTTTTACTTTAGTAGAAGATTTGGAACCTTCATTTGTAGCCATTACCCATGTGGAATCTAATGAAGAGGCCTTATTTTATATCGGGAGTTTTTTTAGTGAGCAAAGGGTCTATCATGTCAGTGACAACTCTGATTCAGGATCTTTTGTAGTTGAGTTTGAAGGTAGTATAGATCAGCGGGTTGTCATTGAGTCTGGATTGGTCGTCATAGAAGAGAATAATGCAGATAATTTAAAGAACGGTTTCTTTATAGATAACCAAGGCGCTGCACCCATAGAAATAATGAACGGCATAGATAATAGACAGGACTTTGCGATTTCTCAGAGTCGTAATATTGCTATAATTTCTCCTGAGAGTATTGATGATTTCGAAGATGGCGTTTTCTTTTTTGATACGGAGGCAGGAGAAGCAGTGGAAGTAGATATGGTGATTACAGATGCTTGTAATCTAGTTACAGAGGCAAGAGGGTTTCAGGATTTTATATTCTATAGATGTGGAGGAAGTAATTTCATATACAGTCATGATACACAATCATCATCTTCTGTAAGTGTTAGTCGAGATGACCTCCATTGTGTAGGCGAGTCTGATAATTTTCTTTTTATGGCTTTCCAATTTGGCAGTCTATATGCCGTTAATAAGGAAACGCTTAGAGCACAGAGAATAGCTAATGATATGGCGGTTTTTCCAGAATTTGTAGTGCATGACAATTTCGCATTTTATAATAACGCTAATCAGATAACCTTACATAATGGAGTAGAAGAAATAGAATTCACTTCTGAAGTAGGAGATAATGATAACCTTCTAAGGGTAGAGACACTGAATCAACAGATACATGTAATCGTTGAGTCTGGTTCTTTTTCGTACGAACTCTTCGTTCTAAATGAGTCAACTAAAGCTGCCGACCTGATTACAGATTTAAATCCGTTTGGAGATCTTGCGTTCCACCTTATCAATGAGAGTATCATTTTTGCAAATAGAGATTCAGATAAGGGACAGGAATTTTTCAGATTGACATACAATCCAAGTTCTACAGATGATGATGTGCAAAATCTTGAATTGAGTTTAATTCCAAATCCTACCTCAGACCAAGTTTCTGTTGATTTAGAAGGTGATATCTCTATTAGTTCATTTCAGGTTATTAATAAGTTAGGACAAGTAGTGGATGCAGGACCTTACAATCGAGATATAGACCTATCTAACCTTAATGTAGGATTTTATTATATCAGACTCTTTATGGAGAATGGATACCAAGAAGTATTGCCAGTCTCTAAAATCTAATTTTATTGAATAATCTGTTTCATAATAATTAGCTGACTACTGAACGATTTTTTCATTCTGGCTTCATCAGCAAGGTAGATATTCTATTTCTTCCTTCTAATAAGGAAGGTGGCAGGCTATGAATACTCTTGTTGGATAGATAGTAGAAATAGTAATTTCAAGAAATACCTCAAATCGGGATTCAAGATTCAGTTACCTTTATATCATGTCAGAAAAAAGGCCTGCATCAGATTGGTTACCTATTACCAAGAAAGAACTCGCGTATCGGGATTGGACGGAACTGGATGTGGTTTTGATTTCGGGTGATGCCTATGTGGATCATCCCGCTTTTGGGGCGGCGGTGATCGGACGAATATTAGAAGATTTGGGCCTGAGAGTGGCTATAGTTCCTCAGCCAAACTGGCAAGATGATCTACGAGACTTCAAGAAGTTTGGCAGACCAAAAATGTTCTTCGGAGTGACTTCCGGTTGCATGGACACCATGGTCAATCATTATACGGCCTCTAGGCGAAAGCGATCCACAGATGCTTACACACCGGGTGGAAAGGCAGGATTCCGTCCTGACTATAGCACGACGGTATATACTAAGATTCTCAAAGAATTGTTTCCAGATGTACCTGTATTGTTGGGAGGCATAGAAGCATCACTGCGTAGGGTGACTCATTATGATTACTGGGCCGATAAGTTGTTCGCTAATATCCTCACAGAGAGTGGTGCAGACATGTTGGTCTATGGTATGGGAGAACCGCCACTGAAAGAGATTGTAAGACTGCTAAAAAAAGGCGTCCCATTCACCTCCATGAAGACCATTCCTCAGACGGCTATTCTGCATCCGAGAGATGAGACCTTACCTAAGAATAAAAGTTGGGAAGACCTCGAACTGCATTCGCATGAAAAGTGCCTGAAAGACAAGATGGCCTTTGCTGCCAACTTCAAACATGTAGAACAAGAGTCTAATAAAGTTAATGCAAGACGACTGATACAAGGCGTAGGCGATCATCAGTTAATTATCAATCCTCCATATCCACCAATGACGGAGGAGCAAATAGATGGCTCTTTTGATTTGCCTTACACAAGATTGCCACACCCTAAGTACAACAAAAGAGGTAGCATTCCTGCTTACGAAATGATACGATTCTCTATCAATATGCACAGAGGATGCTTTGGTGGTTGTAGCTTCTGCACTATATCAGCCCACCAAGGCAAGTTCGTTGCGAGTAGGAGTGAGACCTCCATTATGAAGGAGGTAGAAGAAGTAACAAAAATGCCCGACTACAAGGGCTATATCAGCGACCTGGGAGGCCCTTCTGCCAACATGTATCGTATGAAAGGCAAGGTGCAATCTATCTGCGATCGATGCGTGGCGCCGTCTTGTATACATCCAGTTATCTGTAGTAACTTGGATACGAGTCATAAGCCACTGACAGAGATATACAGAAAAGTTGATGCACATCCAGAAGTGAAAAAAGCCTTTGTGAGTAGTGGCATCCGATATGACTTGGTAGTAGAAGAATATAACAAGGGACACGACGGTAGTTTGGATGAGTATATGGATCAGTTGGTGAGTCGACATGTGTGTGGTCGGCTTAAAGTTGCGCCAGAGCATACTTCAGATGACACCTTGAAGGTGATGCGTAAGCCGTCATTCAAACATTTTCATTCATTCAAAAAGAAGTATGAGGCGGCTAATAAGCGTCATAATTTAAACCAACCATTGATTCCTTATTTTATATCAAGCCACCCAGGCAGTACAGAGGAAGAAATGGCCAATCTGGCTTCAGAAACGAAGGAAATGGGATTCAGACTGGAGCAGGTCCAAGATTTTACACCGACACCCATGACGGTAGCAACAGTCATTTATTATACAGGCGTCCATCCATATACACTTAAGCCAGTATATACTGCCAAATCGTCCAAACAGAAGAAAAATCAACATCTTTTCTTCTTTTGGTATAAAAGAGAAAATTATCGACTCATTCGAGAAAAACTCAATAATATGGGTAGACCCGATTTGGTAGAAAAACTGCTAAACGACCGCAAAAAACAACAAAAAAAGACCATTTTGAAGGCTAAAGCTCACCAAAAGCGTAAGAATCGCCGATAACTATCAACGTATAATATTCAGTATTTCGAGCATTTATAGGCTTCTATCGGTAGTACTTGGTGTTATTTTTTTCAAAACTAGTGACCTTTTTATCATTTCAGGCGTTATATAGTCAAATGAATATATATACTTCTTTGATTAATAAGATGTTATGTTAAGTAGAAATCAGTATTCAGTTCAAGAAAGGTCAGAAGTCATCCTTCATTTACTACCGATGCACCAGAAGTTTCACAATTATCTGGATAGGCTAGTATTAGAAGCTGAGGACAACAATATTATCTCTGCACTTATCGACATACGAAGAGTAAATATTGACTGTATTACGAAGTACACGGATCTGCTTTCAAAAGGGAGATTCTTATCGACGCATAAGAAAAATAAAATGCCAACGACTCATATATCAACATCTCCAAAGGAGAATGATATGACAATGTGGAATATACATGGACAGTTGTCGAGATTTATACCTGTATATCAAAAGCAACTTAGGGACCCAGGAATGTCTAAAGTGCAGCGTATGATTGTTGCTCAAAATTATGACACCTTGATTAATTTAAAAGAACAATTACTGCATCCTATCAATGATTTGATACTAGAAGATCACGGTGCAAGTCTGGTATAGCTCCAAGTAGCATCATCTGACAAAGTAAAACGATATCTGTCATGATATCTGTTCTCTCTTCCTTGCCAAAATTCTATAGTTGCAGGCTTAAGAATATATCCTCCCCAATGATGAGGCAGAGGGATGGGGTCTACATCTTCAAACCGCTTTTCTACCTCTTCTCGCTTATCTTTAAGGTAATGTTCCTTTATCTCCTGACTTTGTGGAGAGGCCCAAGCGCTGATTTGACTTCCTCTAGGTCTAGAATGGAAGTAACTGATAGATTGAACTTCAGAGATTTTGGCAACATTGCCCTCTATTCTCACTTGTCGCTCTAGCTCTTTCCAAAAAAACAACATGGCTGCTTGAGGATTGGCAGCCAACTCTTGTCCTTTTCTACTAACATAATTGGAATAAAAGATAAATCCGTCAGGGCTAAATCCTTTGAGAAGGACGATTCTTGCGGAAGGTTGTCCCTGTACATCAGCTGTAGCTAAAGTCATAGAATTAGGCTCATCTATGCCTTTTCTCTCTGCATCTTGGTACCATCGTTCAAATTGGATGATAGGGTCTGAGGATAGCTCATTTCTTGTGAGTATGCCTTGGTCGTAATTTTTCCTTTTATCAGATAGATTGGTCATATGTCTCAGTATTCTGTTGCACTAATTCCATAATTAATCTGCAATAATAACTTCTTTTAGTCGACTCCTTTTAGAGAAAGACAGTGTTTTTAAACGATAAGCGAGCCAATACATTGCAGGAACTACCAATAGTGTCAAGAATGTCGCAAATATAATTCCGTAGATTATCGTCCAAGCCATAGGACCCCACATGGCTGTATTGTCACCTCCTAGAAAAAACTGAGGATCTAACTCCTTAACAAAGGAGAAAAAATTGAAATTAAATCCAATGGCCAATGGTATAAGACCAAGGACTGTCGTAATTGCTGTGAGTATCACTGGTCTCAGTCTTGTAGCACCTCCTTCTATAATACAATCTTTGACATCCTCTCTAGACATATCTACTAGTTTCGTTATCTCCAAACTTTCTCTCTTTCGCTGAATCAGGAGATTAATATAATCTATAAGTACAATGGCATTATTCACGACTATGCCTGCTAGGGATATGATACCCACTCCTGTAAATATGACATTGATTGTCTTGCCAGTAATAGCATAGCCCAGAAATACACCAATCGTACTAAAGAGAACTGACAGGATTATAATGAATGGTGAATAAATCGAATTAAACTGGGTCACCAAGATTATAAATATGATGAACAAGGCTACAAGAAATGCAGTACCCAAAAATGCGGAGTCTTCGGCTTGTTGTTTTTGTTCTCCTGTAAACACATAATTGTATCCGTCAAGTAAGTCATAGTCAGCCAGATAATCCTCTAATTCAGCCACAATCTGATTGGCATTATATCCTTCAGTAACATTAGACGACAATGTAATAACTCTCGTTGTTTCTGTTCTTTTAATGGTGTTGTATGTCGTAGAATATTTGAAACTAGCAACCGATGATATCGGCACTTGCTTTATCTGGCCATCAGTTTGGTCTCTGAATGTAATACGTTGATTGATAAGATCGGTGATATTGTTTCTGCTATCCTCACTTAATCGGAGCATAATCGGATATTCATCTTCTCCAACTTTGAATTTGGAAATTTCTTTACCAAATACTGATGTCCTCAAAGCAGTAGCTATCTGTCCTGTGCTGATGCCATATCTGCGTGCAGCCTCTCTGTCTATATCTACAAGTAATTCTGGTTTTTCCAATTGCATATCTACTTGGAGTTCCTCTATGCCATTAATGTTTTGGCCTTCAATATTTTTCAATAGATCATTAGAAATCACAATAAGTGAATCTACATTGTCTCCACGGATTTCAAGATTGATCGGTTTGCCTGTAGGTGGACCATTTGCATTTTGATCCACAATGATATTGACACCAGGATGTCCTTGGATTTCTTCGGATATCTTATTAAGAATATCTCGGGTGGAAATACCATTTCTATATTTGTATTCCAAAAAGGTAACAGTTATTCTTGCCCGGTATGGTGTGACACCAGGCTCTGGAGGTTGGTTTGGGTCAGTTGTATTTTCTCCTATTAGTGTCAAGACAGATTCTACAATAGATTCATAAGGTTCTATGACCTTATTGATTTTGGTTTCAATTTCTTTTGTCGCTAGATTAGTCGCTTCTATATCTGCGCCAAAGGGCAATTCCACAAAAATATTTACATATAATGGATCTGCTTCTGGAAAGAAATCCACTTTAGGTTTACTAGCTGCGAGGAGTGCGATGGCTCCTGCCATTATTAGGAAGGTACCAATTAAAGTAAGACCTGGATTATATCCTTTCAGTATAAATCGGATAAATTTATTGTATACCTTTTCCAATCTTGGGATGAATGTACTTTGAAATTTGACAGACAAGGGTCTCAATAAGAAATGATATATTATTGTCAGTATAGTCGCCAATCCAAATAAATTTCTAACCCATTCTTTATTGGTAATATGAGCCAATACTGCAACAAGAAGCATAACAATACAGCCGATGATTACATTTTTTGTATGACGGCGTCTGTCAGCTTGAGATTGGTTGATCTCATCCATTTTCATAAATCGACTAGTAAGCACAGGATTAATGACAAGTGCGACAAAGAGCGAAGAACTCAATACTATAATCAATGTGATAGGAAGGTATTGCATAAATACACCCATAATACCTGGCCACAAGACTAACGGGATGAATGCAGCTAAGGTAGTTGCCGTAGAAGCAATTATCGGCCATGCCACTTCTCCCGCGCCATACTTTGCTGCCTTTATTGGATCGTATCCTTCTTGTACATATCGATAGATATTTTCCACGACCACTATTCCATTATCCACCAATAGCCCAAGTGCCAGAATTAGTCCAAAGAGTACAACAATGTTCATCGTTACTCCTGTCAGATATAGTATCATGATACCCGTCAACATAGATAAGGGTATAGCTAATCCAACAAAAAGCGCATTACGTAGTCCAAGGAAAAACAATAGTACCAATGTCACCAGAATCACCCCAGAGATAATACTGTTCTCTAGGTTGCTTACTTCATTTTTAGTATAGACAGAAAGATCGTTGAATAATTTGATGGTTAAGCCAACAGGCATTTTTTCTCTTTCCTCTTCCAGTACTAGTTTTATCTTTTCTGCTGTGGATAAGAGGTTTTCTCCAGATCGTTTGATAATCTCTAGCGCGATAACTGGCTCTCCATCTGATCTGGAATACGATTTTCTTTCTTCAAAACCATAGATAACTTCTCCTATATCTTTGAGATAGATAGGCTTCTGTCTCTCCGCAGTGATTATGAGGTTTTCTATTTCTGATATGTTGTCAAATTCCCCTAGAACCCTGACAGATCTCCTATTTATCTTATTGGTTAATTCACCACCAGACATGGTAATGTTTTCGCGTATGATGGCATTTTCTACATCTTGGAAACTAATTTGTTGTGCTTGCATCTTAAGCAAGTTCATGTTAATCTTTACTTCCCGTTCTTGGTCCCCACTCATTTTTGCTTCAGAGACTTCAGATAGATTCTCCAACTTATCTTGGATGTATTCGGCATGAGATCGAAGCTCATCCATGTTGTAGTTGCCAGATATATTGACTGTCATGATTGGGATCTTAGTCAGATCAAAATCCAAAATCTCAGGGTCATTATCTAAGTCTGTCGGTAGGTCTGCACGGTCAACAGCATCCTTTACTTTTCTAAGGGCATACTCGGAATCTATGTCAGATTGGAACTCTGCAATGATTACAGAAAAGTCCTGCATAGAATTAGATTTCAATGATTTGATACCCGCGATAGCATTGACCTCTTTTTCTATTGGTCGAGTAATAAGATTCTCTATGTCCTCAGCAGAGTTTCCGAAGTGAGGTGCAGTTACTGTGATAGTAGGAAGTGCTGCTTCTGGGTATTGCTCCTTCGGCATGTCTTGATAACTACTGACGCCAAACAATAGTATCATAAATGTCAGTAAGAAAATGCTGGTTGCATTATCTACTGCTACAGTACTTAGTTTGAATTCCCTAAGCTTGTTTTTAACCTTCTGTATCATTGGATTTGATTGTGGGGTTTATAACATCGTTATCCGATATATTCTTGCCTCCTTGTGTTATAAGCTTATCACCACTCTGTAGACCGACAAGGACAATAGCACTTTCTCCATCACTTTCACCCAATTCTACTAGAACTTTTTTAGCCATAGATTTACCGCTTTCTTCCTTGATAATAAAGACATATTTATTTCCATTTACATCATCTTGTACTGTATTGATTGGAATGATAACAGCATCTTTTTCTGTGTAATCGTTAAATCTAGCCTGAGCCATTAGGTTTGGTTTGAGTTGGCCATTAAGGCTACTTGTACTCATCTCCACCTTGAATGTTCTGTTGGAAGGATCTATGGTTCTACCTATCATGGTGATTTTGTTCTTGGTTGTCTTGTCCAGTGCGGGGAAGTAAACGTCTACATAATCACCTTGCTTAATAGATCCTAGTAGCGACTCTTGTAGATCCGCTACGATTTTGACTTTTGTAGTATTCATAATTTGCACGATAGGCATACCCGGTCCGGCTGTTTCACCTTGTTTGAGAAATTGCATGTCTACAATACCATTGATAGGGGCATAGACATATTTCTTACTTATTTGACTCTCAAGTGTTTCCAGTGATTTTTCTATTCTCTCTTTGTTATTCTTTGCCTCGAGATATTGCATTTCAGAGCCAATATTTTGTTGCCATAATTTATTCTGCCGTTCGTAGATGATTGTTGCTAGGGAAAGGGATGTTTCTATCTCTGCAATTTGTGTTTCTAAGGTAGACATGTCCGTTGTAGCTATTACTTGTCCTTTTCTCACAGACTGTCCTTCCTTTACCTTAAGGGAAATAATTCGACCTCCTATTGCTGAGCTGGCATTCACTACATCATCCGCGGCTATCTGCGCTTGTGTTTCTATGTATCTTTTAAATTCTTGTGGTTTTAGGGTTATGGCCTCTACCTTTATAGGATCTTTTTTCTTCGGCGGCTCCAGCTTTTCTATTGCCTTTGTGACATCTGCTATAGTCGTTTGCAGTTCTTTGAGCTCCTGTTTTTTTGCGCTGAGGTATTTTTTCATTCCTGCTAAATCTTCTGGTATGGTATCTTGTCCACCCGAGCATGAAAGGAGAAGCGAAACTGTAACAAGGAGTAATAAATAATTGATTTTGATTGCCATAGTGGTTATTTATAATTGTCCTAACGCAATGTCTAGGTCTGTTTTTGTAATGAGTAATTGGTATAATGAATTGACGTATTCTGATTGTGCAGTATATAGACCACTCTCTGCTTGAGTGACTTCTAAGCTTGAACCAACACCTTCTTTAAATTTTATCTTGGTGGTCTCGTGCACTTCTTCATTCAATGCTAGTAATTTTCTTGCACTGGTAAGAGATTCTTTAGCTGATATATATTGCAGGCGTGCAGTCTGGACTTGCATATCTATGCCTCGTTCAAATTCTCTTTTTTGTATTTCGATGCGATAAGCCTCTATTTCTGCTTGTTGTTTTTGACTACTTTTGAGTTTTCCATCAGTGATAGGCACATTCAATGATAGACCTACAGAAAGTGTAGGGATAAGTCCATTTTCGTTGCCATCGAAAAGCTTATTTCTTTGTATACTTTCACTTGCATTTGCCCTTGCTCTTAAGCTGGGAAGGTACCCTCTATTCAATCGTTCTATATTTAATTGATTGAGTTCTTGACCCATTTCTATTTCAGAATAAAGTGCATGGTTTTCATAATTTATGGCTTGCGCTAAATCTATGTTTTCAATACTCATTTTGTCGATTATAGCTTGGAGGTCTTCTGTGAGGGTCAACTCTTCATTTAGCGGGTAGGCCATTTGAAATTTGAGTAATTCTTTATTGATGGCAATAACTTGATCTATCTTGCTTATTTCAGAATCCAATCTCTCCTTTGATAGGTTGAGTCGCTTTACTTCTAGTTGTTCTATAAAACCATTTTCGTAATAAGCCTTCGCTTCTTTTAATGAGCTTAAGACTGATCCCATGTTCTTTTCTAAGATCTTTTTGTTCTCTTCTGTGATCAGTACATTGATATATGCTTTTGTCACAATAGCTGTGATGTCCTCTTTGGCTAGGTCTACTTTTTTTGTTCTGAGTTCTTTGAAGAGTCTAGCCGCTTTTAGGCCAGTTAGATACGATCCATCAAAAAGTAACATACTGGCATCTACTCTTGCGGTCAAGTTATTTCGTGTAAATGGAGAGAATTCAAAACTCTGCAGCGGCCCTTCTGGAAATTCTACCTCTCCAGGAAATTCTGTAACGAGTGCCCCATATACAACTGGTGTAATAAAATCCTCTACAGGGCTTGCTGGCGTATATATGTAGTAAGTGTAATCTATGCCGGCATTAACTTGTGGCAGTCCTATTGATTTGTATTCATCTATTTGGGAGCTTGCCGTTTGGACCTCTAGTTTTGCGAGCTTCGTGCTGTTGCTATTTTCTATAGCATAATCGACAGCTTCCTTGAGATTATAGGCAGACTGAGAGTAAGCACTAAGTGATGAAATAATTAGTATGATGATTAAGTAAATTTTCATGTTGTAATCATTTTTTGAGATAAGTATGGAGTTGTTTTCGACCCTTTTCACTTACAATGCCATTGAGATGATAGAGGATAGCTGATTCATAGATATCCGACTGAGTTAGTTTTTTTTCTTCAGATAAGTCAATTTCAGTGACCATTTTTAGGATGTTGACAAAGAGCTTAGGAATTATATCAGTTCTAATATTTTTATTATAAAATCCCTCCTTGATACCCCTAAGTAAGTTTTGACGTATATGTACTTCTACAAAGTTGAAGTGATCCTTTTCTATTAACTGCCAAGTGTTAGGATGGTATTTTTTGAGATCATAAGTCAAAGATGGTTTCATCGATTTTAGTGTCCCTTGCACATGTCTGGCTATCGATATAACTTCCTCAATGGCACTGCTAGCGTTGGCCGCTATCTCTGTTGTAATTTTTTCCTCATTAGAGATATATGCAGAGACTACTGCATGCACTAGTCCCTTTTTATTGGTCACTAGATTATATATAGTTTTTTTAGAAATCCCCAGTAATCTGGCGATATCATCCATGCTGACGCTTTTGATGCCATATTTGAGAAATAGTTCATGAGCTGATTCGAGCAATTTTTTTTGCGTAGCTATAGACATGCTACAAAGATAAGGATAAATAAACTAAGGAAACTACATTTGGATTGATAGTTTCCTTGGTTTAATATGAAATATGCGTCATTGGTCGAATAGATAAAGTATTCGACATTTGGTTTACCTTAATGTCAGACCGAACTTAAAATTACTTCTGAATTAAACCTTTATCTCATCACCATCACAGTCCCTGTCCTCAAAGTTTCTTCCCCGTCTAAATTAAGATGCATTCTATACACATAGATCCCTGAGTTAACTACAGTGTTATTAACTCTGCCATCCCATCCAATTGTAGCATCATCTGTAATAAAGACAATACTGCCCCAGCGATCGTATATTTCCATTGATACAAAAGATTGTATGCCTGGGCCTTCTATGCGGAATAAACCATCATCTCCAGACAAGTTGACATTGAAGATGTTAGGAATGTAGAGGTCATTGTCTTGTTGTACAATGACTCTTTGATTGCTTATTACTTGGCAGTTAGTAGATTCATTGACTTGGGAAAAGGTATAGATCGTTGTAGAATCTGGTGATACTAGAACTTCAGTACAATTGTCTACACATAATAACTCGTTAGATGAAGACCAGAAAACACTAGTATATAGAATGGTGTCCACAGAAGTGCTTAGCAGAACTTCTTCTCCTGCGTTAATGATGATATCATCAAATTGACTTGGTATGACTATCTCTGACCCGATAGTAAATGATTCTCTTGTTATTGTACCGTTTTGATTACTTATGGTTATTTCATAGTTCTCTACTTCTAAGTCCCTTAGCACAAGTTCGATTGGAAGTGAATTAAGGATTGTGTCCAGTACGACATTGTTTGCTTGCACTTGTGCTGACAAGGGGAGGAGTTCTGATGGACCAGCGACTGTGATTAGAACTGTGCCGTCTGTTGCTGCTGGGCAACTGGTATTTTGTGTCTGAATATTAATAGACACCATACAATCTGCATCTTCTCCAAGTATAGTAGTGACTCTTTCTATATCTGGGCATATTGTGCCATTTGGAATTTCCATTTCTACAACACCGATCAGTGTTGGGTCACAAGATATCCGCTCAATTTCGGTGATAATATTGACAAGGATATTAAGCTCTGCAGATGATGATGCAGTACAACCATCTAAATCAGTTATTGTAACAGTATATATGCCCGGAATATCTACATCTATTGAATTTGTGGTCATCCCATTAGACCACAGGTGTGTGACATTTGTTAAACCTTCTGATAAGATAGCTATATCTCCCTCGCATATTTCTGTAGGCCCTGTAATCATAGCCATAAGAGAATTAGGATTATCTATAGTAATCGCCTGAATGCCTGTACAGCCATTTCTGTCTGTCACAGTGACTGCATATTCTCCTCCTGAGGCTATTAATAAAGTTGACAATGTAGAATTATCAGACCATTGATATGATTCAAATGATTCTGTAAGCATCAGTGTAGTTGCCTCCCCCTCACACAGTATCGGCCTACTCTCGAAAGTAGGAACTGGCAACGAAAATTCTTCTACAGCAAAAGACTTAGTACCTGTACAGCCATTTGTATCTGTCACCGTCAAGCTATAATCGCCACCCTCAGAGATCATTTCTGATGGTGTCGTATTGCCACTGCTCCAAAAATATTGACTGTAAGAATTGTTTGTGCTCAATACCAATATATCTCCTTCGCAAAATGAAAGTGGATTGTCGAATTCTATGGTTGGTTCTGATATTGATGAAACTAAGATTGTACTAGAAGATGTACATCCTGTATTGTCGGTAACTGTCACAGAATATTCGTCTGGTTCTGTAATAGTGATTGTATTATTGTTGCTACCTGTGTTCCATTCTATTGCACTTGCACTACTGATGACTTCTAGTATTGTAGAGATGCCTTCGCAGAAAGTGCTGTCTCCTATGATTTGTGGTGTATCTACAACAACCTCAGCAATTTCTAAAGAACTTGTTTGTTGACATCCATTTACTGAGGTGACGGTTACTGTATAACTACCAGCAGAGTCAGCAATGATTTCTTTGGTTGTAGCCCCTGTATTCCAACTATATATGTCATAGTCCACAGAAGTCATAATGGTCTGTGTTCCCTCCTTGCAAAGTGTATCCTGACTCTCGATAACAAGTGGTGTTTCATTAAAAAAACTAAGAGCGATGATGATAGTGGTGTCACAAGCATCAGGATTGCCTTGTATAAAAATATTATCTGTTGCATTGTCTTGATGATAGGCAGTGCCATTGATAATAATAGTGTCCCCTGGACATAGGGTGATGTTCTCATCTACAGTAGCTGCACCACTAAATCGTCTTTCTATAATATAATTGTATACCATACATCCACCGACATCAATCCGCCCATTGCTTTGTGTAAAATCAAAGGTATGAGTACCTCTGCTGAGATTGTCATCCAGAAAGCCATTGAATTCACTGCATTGATCGTTGATTATGTTGCTATCCTTCTCGTAGATATCGACTGCAACATCAATACTTTTGGTCGTATTATCAAGATCTCTTATAGTGAAACCAATATCGAAATTTCCACATTCATTATCTGAGACGGAGTCATCTATTGGCACACCATCCAAAGGTCCACTAACCTGACTTTGGTCACCATAATGAGAGGTATATATTAGTGCGCCGCCAGGAATGAAAATGTCCAGCTTAGGATCAAGACCATTGCTGTCACCAAAATCGCATCCAGATTTGTAGTCTATACTGACAAAATCAATTCTGACATCTTGAGTGCATTGGCCTGACAGCCGGGTGACCATGCATATGTTAATTAGAATAAAAAGTATATGTAGAAGTCTCAATGGTTTCAAATAGCAATTATATGTTTTATAGACGTGATTTTCTTTAATGAGTTACATTAAAAAAAAAGCCCTGTGAATTTCACAGGGCTTTTGTATTGAATATTTTCTATTTATAATTTTGTGACTCTCGTTAGAATATGTTCATCTTCTGTTACATCTATCTTAATAAGGTAAACACCTTTTGGATAATGATATAACGAAACCATGCCTTGATATACTCTGTCAAAAGTGGCAATACTCGTTCTTTGAATAACTTGTCCATCCAAGTTGTAAATTGATACTGGCAGAATCACTTTATTAGAATTAAGACCTGAGATTCGAATATTGAATTCACCAGTAGTTGGGTTAGGGAATATGATAAGGCTGCCATCTTCGCCTATGTCTTGGACAGCAGTTTCACCTGGCACTGTAACAGATTCTTCTAATTCACAACCTAATCCATCTCTGATAGTTACCGTGTAGACACCACTAGGAAGATCATTGAATAAATTGTTCTCTTGGAAATTGACACCATCTATGCTATACTCAAAATCAGGCCCTCTTCCATTGGTGACTTCCACTAAGATGGATCCATTTGTACTTGCAGTTGCATCTTCAACAAGAAAGTCAGCTGCAATATTACATTCGAAAGTTACACAAAATTCATTGGTTTCTATATCTCCAAAACTGGCATTGAGAAGAGAGACTAGTACCATTCCATTTTGATCTACGATCTCATATCCTCCTTCAGCAAACCCTGGTGTTGACAATCCATCATTAAAAGAATCAGAAATTGCAAATCGGTAACACTGGTCAGCACTAAGGCAAAATTGGTTAGAGATGATTGAGGAGGGTGGCTCGTTATCCAAGGTTCCGTTACTACTAACTACTAATTCGTCAGTATTAGAGTTGAATAATTCCCAACTTGTTTCATTTGGAAATGCATCTAATAATAGGTTAAGTATAACTGAAGAGCCCATAGTGTTAGCTGCTACTATTCGTGTCGCAGAATTATCTTCTGGAATCTCATCTATGCTATCGTTGGGTCTGCTGGCAGTAACTATTATTTGATTACTACCTAACTGAATATTTCCAATAGATGCAGATAATTGAGTGCTTTCTCCTGAGGCTAAGTTACCGTCAAACGCAAATTCCTGATCAATGGTGCCGTTAACATCTATTGTTATAGTCGCGCCTGTAACTGCATCTGCTCCTAAATTAGTAACTGAGAAACTAATGTCAGATGTTTCTCCACAGATAGACTCGAACGGTGTTCTTATATCTGAAACTTCCAAATCAAGGAATGGAATATGACTAACTATTGGTCTGATTGTATCGTTGCCAATAAACTCATCTAAGCCGAAAGTGGCAAATAATTTAAAATCATAATCACCCAGTTCTTGCATATTTACAGTTTGCATAAATGTATGGGTAGTCTCTTCTTCAGGTGCCAATGTAATTGGTAGGACTTCTTCTACGATAGGACCATTTTCAAGTTGATAACCTACAGTTATGTTCGTAGCGGGATTAATACCTCCATTTCTAACTCTAATTTCTATCGTCTCTGCTGAGGTAAGTCCAGCACCGGTACTAGGGGATACTAGTTCTACTGGGGATACATCAAAATTACTGCCCTGTGTTTGAAAAGATACAATCCTAGTAGCAGTTGATCCATTATCTGCATAACTACCTGTAAACCAGAAAATATTTGGATTTACTGGGTCAGTAGTTATGTGGGAATAGTCAGAGAACCTTCCAAAAGTATTCAATGCGTCTACACCATCTATTATAGGGATTTCTCCTAAGGTCATTACGCCGAGGGGATCTGTGCTTAATCTACCAGTTACTGCCAGTCCTGCAGCCACATTTTCAGATGATACACTATATGCCATACCAATATTGCCTGATCCATCTATAGCTATACCACACATAAATCTATGTAAATCGTCATCAGGTGCAAATGTACCTTCTTGAAACAATGTCCAAGGATTGCCTGAAGTCTTTCTAAGTTCTACCCATCTTATGCCAGCTAGGTTATCCCCATCAGTTACATCAGTTATAAAATTGAATACCATACTCTCATGGGTTCCAAAATTTCTATAGTGTGGTTGGAATGTGACTATCTCTGGCAACCCATCTAATCCATTAGTAGCTGGCTGCGGTATACAAGAAAATCCAGCTCCATTAGATCGGCAAGGATTAGAATCATATGGCGAAACCTCAATTCTTGTTCTTTGAGTTGAGATAGTTTCATTTACCCAGTCAATAGAATATTCATCTATTATGACTTCATCTTCAGATTGATTGTTAGACCATGAGGCATCTGCTAGCGAAACAGTACATGGCGGTGTGTCACTATTGGGAGGAGTCTCTCCAGACCAATCTACGGGAGTGCTAACAATAAATGGTTGCTCTGAGCCATTAGTGCCATTTACTTGTGTGGCAAGAATTCTTACATTTTGAGCTCCACTTGTTATCTCATCACGATTTATAAAATAGGCATCCAATAAGCCTCGACCTCCTTCATTAGTGGTGACAACGTATGCATTGTTCCAAACAGCATATTTGGGGTAATCAGGAAAATTAGGTGTATTAAACGCATAGACATCATAACTTCCTAGTGGGTCTTCAGTTTGAGACACAGCAACAAGTAGTCTATTTCCATTTGTACCAAAAGCGTTAGGAAATTCGGTAATGACCCATTTGCTTAGTTCCTGATCATATAATATTATCGGATCACCGCCTGATGTCGTATTTAATGGTTGCCATAATGAATTCCCTGTAAATCGACCAATTTCGTCTCCAGTTACTTTGTCAAACGCAGCTATTACAGTAGCATTTACAGCTTGTAAGTAAATAGTCTCGCTGACATCCCCTGAAGGGTCCTGAGGTGCATTACCATTATCAAGTCCATTGACATTGAGAAATACGTCTAGCGGTCTATTTTTAGTAACAGGGAAATCCTTTTGTCGTAGTTTGTCTGGACCTTGATGCTCAAGTTCTGGTCGCAAAATATTCTTAGGAAAACGCTTTTCAAAATTTCGATTTCTTTTATTGTCCTTTCTTACTAACTTGGCTTTAGCTGAATCTTGGATGAAAGCATTAGCTTCCATCACATTGACAGTCCCATACTTTACAGCGTAAGTTAAGCTTGTCTCATTTGGTATAGTTTCAACCTTTTGCGCAGTTAAACAAAGGGAAGTCATACTTACCAATAACGCAAGATATAGTAGTCTTTTCATGTTTAATTAATTTATTTGACAGGATTAACCGTTTTTTTATCGGAGCTCCTGGAAACGTTAGATGTTTTTGTAATACTTGAAAGTGAAGTGGCAGAAACCACATCTTTATCTTTAGATAATTTCTTAACCAGATCTTCATTGGAAATTAAACTATCATCAAATGTGAATAACATTATGTTTTGACTCTTGCTCGTTAAGCCTTTATATGTCAACTTGTACTCAGCATATTTTTTCTCTATTGTGGCAGGAGAAATACCCTCCTTTATCTGAGCGCTGACTTTATCACTATAGACATCACTAACTGCAGTAGTCTCGTCACTTGAATCATTAGTGTCCTTAGATGATTTGCAGGATGAAAAGCAAATAAGAGTTAGTAACAAAAGAGTTAGTAATGCTGGTAGATGGACTGACTTCAAGTTGGACATTAATATTAGTTTGAGAATGACCCAAAAATGCAAAATATATATCAGTTGGTAAGGCAATATTGCTATTAATTATTAGGATTACCCCTAAAATCCGTCAATGGTTAATGTTCCCCACGACCTATACTCTTTTTTTGCAGTTATATAACTTTGCGCTGCGTCTTTCCAGGTATTTTCAATAGGAGTATATGTAAAATCAAAATCTGTCATCGATTTTTGATTTCTATAGCAAGCAGTGGATGCTGAGGCTTCCATGTTTTGACTTGTAATAAGCTTTGATTTGCGAGAAATAGCGGCATATATTCCAGAAAGTCGCCAAGCAAGGCTTCTCCAAATCTTACTCAGCGGCTTGTAGGGAGGTTTGCGTCCTAATTCGCTAGAGGTATAAATGAAGTAGTCCTTGTAAGTACGATTTTCTGATGATACAATATATCGCTGCCCAGTTACATCCTTCGATATGGCTAGGTAAGCCAATTTAGCTACATCTCTAACATCTACCATACCAGTCATTCCTTCTGGGTAAAAAGATAATCCTTTATACAGCTGATTGAGAATATTGGTACTGCTGCTATTCCAATATCCTGCACCTAGAATAAGTGATGGATTGAGAATCACTACATCTAATCCTTCAGCATGTCCTCGCCAAACTTCTCTTTCTCCCATCTGTTTTGATATACCATAGGAAGTATGATGAGGGCTGTCTTCCCACTCTATATGCTCATCTATCGCCCTATTGTCATGATATCGACCCAGCGCAGCTATGCTACTGATATGTATGAATCTTTTTGCATGTTTCTCAAGAGCAACATTTACCAATAATTTTGTGGCCTCTACATTAACCCGATTCATTTTGTTTTGATGTTTCTTGTCAAATGAGATTTTTGCTGCGGCATGAATGATAATAGTTTCATTATCTATGAGTTTCTGAAATTGATCCACATCTCCTACATCACTGACGGTCCAGTGCACTTGATGCTTGATGTCTGCTATATGATCCATTTTACTATGAGTCCGATGAATGGCATTTATCTGGTGACCACCTCGGACAAGGAATCTAAGAATATAAGATCCAAGAAATCCTGTTCCGCCTGTAATAAATATTTTTGCCATATCAGTAAGGAAGATATAATGCTCCGCCGATCACATCTGACGATGCACCTGTAGCAGATGATACAAAATTTGGTTTTTTCATAAGGCGTAAGGCAGCACAATAAGCGATGAGTATTGCTTCTTTGAAGTCAATTATTTCTTGATCCGGAATGATGATCTTGATATTATATGCGGAAGATTTTGACCTAAGTAATTCCTGCATAAAAGTATTGTAAGCTCCTCCTCCCGTCACTAGGACACTTGAAGGCTTTTTGCTGATATTGTCATATATGACAGAAACAATATATTCCACAAGTGTTCTAAGGATGTCCGTATACGTTAGATTGTGTTTGTTTATAGCAGGGATGACAATATCCTTTATCCAAGTATTATCTATTGACTTTGGAGCAGGGGAGGATAAGTAATTATCTGAGAGTAATTCACTTAATAATTGACTATTGATGCTGCCATCTCTAGCAAATCGCCCTTCGCTATCATATGGCTTGCCTAGAAGCTGACTGTAATAGTTGAGTAATTGATTGCAAGGACACAGATCATAAGCCATCCATTTACCCTTATGGTGACCGCTTATATTGGCGATGCCTCCGAGATTAATATAACTATCATACCCAGGAAATAAATCTCTGTCTGCTATAACTGCCATAGGTGTACCTTGACCACCAAGTGCCATATCTTGATTGCGAAAGTCACACACCACGGGAGTCTTGCATAAGGAGGCGACCATCCCACCATTGACTAATTGCCAACTTCTATTCCACTTTGGACTATGCAGAATGGTATGACCATGGATGCCTATCACATCTGGTACTACATCATTTAATGCCATAAAAGTGAGAAGGGATTCTGCTATAAACTGAGAATATTTGGAATCTAACTCTGTGAGTATCCATGGCGTCGCAGAGATTATTTCACTTAGGCCTAACTTAATATGTTCAGGTAAGTTTACTGTAATTCCAGATTCTAAGCTCCACGTCCAGTCTGATGGGTCAAAGGAGACACAGCAAATATCTATTCCATCCAACGAACTTCCCGACATGACTCCTATGGCCTTCATGAGGGTAAAGATAAATCATTGGAAAGGAGTTATTCTTTTTTTTGTTTGACAACTTGTTTGAAATTGTATAACACCAGTAGAACCATGCAAAACACATACACAGCTGACCCTCACGACACTACATAACACAAAAATTAAATATGACCTACTTTCTAAAATTAATTCTAGTTAAATAGGAAAAGTTTTTTTTTTTTTGATATTAGCTAAAGCAACTGACAACGGAAATCATATAGGAATCAATCAATAACAACTATTCCGATAACTTTCCAAAGTCATGATAATATAATAAATAAAATCTGATATCGCTTACTCCTAGGTGTATGCAATAAATGAGTATGGGTAAAAGAAAAGAGAGCCTACATCACTCATGTAGCGTAGCAGACCCTCATACTCTTTACCAAACGATACTACAAACCTAAGGCTTCTCTGGTTCATGATCGAGTTGCAAACAGGTATGTATAATTTAAGAATGAGTGATGCTCTGTGAAGAGCATGTACTCATGGTATTACATTTTTTAATTCTAAAAATAACGATTTATGAAGTATTTTTTTATCTCGGTTATGGTCCTTATATCTTGCAGGATCTATGGGCAAGACTGCCCAGTAGAGAGTCCTTCTGGCTGTGAATGGGATAGTGCGCCGAGTACCGCAGGCAACTATTTAATACGAGTACAGCCTCATGTTTTTACCTGCAACGATGATCAGACTGTAACTGAATTTGAAGTAATGGATGTCATAGAATCAGCGAATTTGGCATTTAATGCATTTGATGCTGACATAGAATTATCATGGGATTGCAAAATAAATTACATAGAAGACTGTAATAATTTTCAAGGGTTTGATACGAGTCTTTTGGGTAATTCTAATTATGATAGTGATGATCGTTTGGATATATTTTTTGTTGGAACTAATGGTGTAACAGGAGGACAAGCTAGGATCGGAGTGGGAACAAATGTACTAATTAGCAATGAATTTATTAACACACAATCTCTTTTAGCTCACGAAGTAGGACATATTTTGAATTTGCATCATGTTGATATTGGTAATTCTGCTAATAATTTATGCGGACCTTCAACGTGGTCTGATCAGACAAATTTGGAATCATTACAAGATTGTTGTGCTGATACTGGATATACATTTCCTCACATAGGAGAAGTAATGCAAGAAGCTGGGGATTGTTTTCTTGATGTAAGCAATGCACTAATATGTTTATTTGATTGTGATCCTCCTGGCCCTTATGATTGGGAATTTTTAATAAATAATGGAACTTACAATCCTGCGATAGATAATATTATGCTTAGTGGTTCTCTACTCCCTACTGCATCTGCTGCAGTTTGCAGAAATGTTTTTACTCAAGAACAAGTGGACAGAATGAGAAATTATATTGAAAGAAAACAACATCTACAAGATATCTTAGTAGAGGAAGAACCTGTATGTTGTGATGATCCAAAGTTAACACGTGAATCCAACATAGATGACTTACTAGAGTTATTGGAATTAACAGATGTAAATGAGTTGGCAACAGTAGTGGCTGAAGTTGGGATAGAATGTATACTTAATGTGGACCAAGATGTTATCATCGGCGCTGATCTAAATTTCAAGCTTGCAGATGGTGCTTCTATTGTTGTAAATTCAGGCAATAGAATGAATAAACTAGGAGGTTTTATTACTCCCTGTGATAAATCGATGAGAGGAATAATTGTTGAAGATGGTGGCACCTTAGATATTCAGGATGTTGAAATAGATGGAGCAGAGATAGCCATTCAGCTTCACGAAGGTTCTGTATTTATGGCTGAAGAGTGTGATATCTCAGAATCTGGGGTAGGTGTCCAAGCGGTGGGTGAAGTGGCCAATATCTTTTTTCAGGGCAATACAGTATCATCATGCGACTTTGGGATCCAAGCACTGAAGGCTGGACAATTGGATATAATAGGAGGAGAGAATTCTAGGAATATAATCAGAGATTGTCTAACAATGGGCATCCACTACTGGAAGTCCTATGGCACTATAAGGTATAATGATGTGGAGAATTGTGAATTCGGAATATTTCTACATAGATCTACCGACGAGTCACTCATAGAACGAAATAAAGTTACGGCTATAGAAACAGGAATCGCCGTTAATAGTTCTGTTTCTACCACAGTAGCTGGTAATGAAATAGGTAATGCCTTACCAGTGCCTCTATATGGTGTCTATACAGAGTTGAGTCAGGTATTGGTGCAAAATAATCCAATGATAAAAGCTGCATGGAGAGGTATAGCTGGATTTAGTCCAACCTCCTTAACGATAAAAGATAATCAACATATAGAGGTCAATGGAGATGATTCGGCAGGGATTTATTTGTGGAATGATGTCGTACCAAGTTCTAATTCTGAAAATATTGTACGTGAAAACGAAATACAGGGTAATGTAAATAACGGAATATATACAGTAAGTTCTTCCAGTAAAAGCATTTGGAATAATACTATATCTGGAAGCAGAAATCAAGGCATTGCCTTAGAAGGAGGAGCAGATATGATTATCGGAGCTAATGTTATTAGTGGATCACCTGATAATGGGATAGGCGTGTATGGAGCGGGCGGAGGACAGTTTTTTTTTAATTTTATAAACTCAAGGAATATTGGATTACTAATAGCTAAACTATCTAGTACACAAGCTATAGGATGTAATGAATTCCTTTCTGGTAATATAGATCTAAGAACTCGTTCTGTACTGGGAGAGCAATATCATCATCGCAACTATTTTAGAGGATCAGGCTCATTTGCTATGACTGATGGGTTATTATCAGATGAAGTTATCCAATCAATATTTACAGAAGTGCCATGTAATAATCCTCAAAGATGTTTTCACCCAGAAAATTGGATAGAAGGAGGGTTTTTCTCAATTGAGCAATTTGATCCATATGAAGATGTAACTACTTTTACTGGATGTGTTTTCCCTGAGCCATCTCCTGGGGTAGGAAGTCCTGAGTATTGGTGCTGGCTATTAGAGCATATAGCCTCAGGACAAAGTGCTGACCCAGATAGAGCTTGGATACAACGCTATAATGCCTTGAAAGTTAATGCATTGAATAATGGACAACTGATTCCAGAACCTTGTATACAGTGTAATTGTATAGATTGTGGTATAGATGACCTGATAGAGATGGAAATGTCTGTACAGCAGGTTATGACTAATGCAGGCACAACATCAACCACTTATGAAGATATAGCAGCAGAGATAGATCCCATTATAACAGAACTGGAAGAACTTCCTTGTACTGTAGAGATATTTGGCTTATACCGTGATACCTACAGCGATGTGCTAAAAGATATGATAGGA
>CAZMMQ010000044.1:0-19095 GCA_964567435.1 uncultured Saprospiraceae bacterium
ATTACTATCTCTGTGAATCTGCTGATTTATGGTGCATCTTAGATGCGCTATTCAGAATCTATAATATCTAAGACTAGCGTGGCCAAAAATTTTATTATAAGAGCTGGATCGACAGCAATCAATCATATTAAGCAGAATGGGCTCACGCCACAGGACCTATCAGTAATACCTGCAGCGGCTGGAGGACCCAAATGGATAGTACTGTATGGATTAGATAAGTATCTTTTGTCAGAATGGTTGGTAGATAGACAAAAACCTCTGACATTGATTGGGTCTTCTGCAGGTGCCTGGCGTATGCTTTGCTATGCACTTGATGACCCCTTGAAGGCGCTGTCATCATTTCTAACAGCTTATATTGACCAGCGGTATAGTCATCTACCTTCTCCAGAGGTTGTTTCTCAGAATGTTGTCAAGGTATTAGAGCAAATTTTAGAATCCAATAGCCAAATTGGCTTGTGGGAGAATACCAATAGACGATTATATGTCATTAGCAGTCAATCTCATTTTAAACCCAAGCAGAATAGCAGTTATAAGCTGCAATTTGGATGGATGGCTGCTAAAAACCTTATGAGTAGATCTTTATTAAGCCATGAATTGAACAGAATAGTATTTACCAATTCAGATGCTCAGCCAATTGTTGAGGATGGATTTAATACAACATATCTAAGATTTACACCAGCTAACCTAATCTCAGGATTGCAATCTACAGGTACCTTGCCTATATACATGGATCCTGTTAGCGGAGTAAAAGGCATAGATGGTCAGCTATGGGATGGTGCCTTGATAGATTATCACATCTGCCATCAGTATCATGATGAAGGTCTGATCTTCTATCCGCATTTTACAGACAAACTGATAGCGGGATGGTTTGATAAGTTTGTTCCCTGGCGCAAAGCAAATGGGGCATTCAAGGACCGCATGATAATGATCTCTCCTTCAGACACCTTTGTTCAATCTCTACCAGATCAAAAAATTCCTGACAGAGAGGACTTCAATCGCTACTTTGATGATAATGATACACGTATCCAAAATTGGTACGAGGTTGCCAAGCGGGGTGAGGACATTGCTACAGAATTTGATAAGCTCTATAATAGTGGTGCGCTAATCGACCACATAGAATTGTTATAATTAAATACGGATTAATTATAATTCAATGTACCCTTACTAATCTTCTAAACAGTCAACTTCTATGAAGTCTTGCATATTATCTATAAGAATATTGCCATGTATGACCTTCTCTAAGTCAAACTTATGATAGGATTCTATCCATATGGTAGTAAAGTTTATATCAGCTCGAAACGTATGAGTATAGGTTTTCCATTCCTCATGATCTATGAAAGGGCTTTTGTAAATTAAATGTGTTCTTGCACAAAGTTCTTCTGAAGCATATATACTTAATTGTATAGGATTGTCAAATGTTATACGTTCTCCTCGGGATTGCTGTGTTAAGGAATTCAAGGTTTTTGAATGAGCAAGGTCAATGGCAAAATTGTAACACTTCCCTTGGGCCAGTAGTTTGTTAAGCGTTTGTGACATGGACTCATAGGTGTGGTCTCCCCTATATACCATGCCAATGAATGTTTTGCCATCAGAAGGATGATTTTTTACGTTACTAAAATCTGTATCTATACCATGTACATCAGGAGGTGTTGTTCTATGGAATCGGCTGTTGCAATCGGTCCAATGGTTAGGCAAGGCAGAGAATTCGCCATCTACATTGACTGAACCAGCTGTTGCTATTCCTTCAAAGGATGGATTAAAGATGTATCCTTCGGTAGCGTAATCTGTTGTGTCCTTAACTGGCTCAGGTATAATGTGGTCGTTATAATCAGAGTTAGAAACAGGCATTTCTTGAGATGATTTGCAACTTACTAAGCCAAGAAGAAGTATCAAGCAGTATTTGACTTGTTTCATATTGTCTAATTTTTTCTCTTGCTCGTTTACAGCAATTGAATCATTGTCTCTGATAATTAATTACACTCACAATTATCATCTATCGTACCGTCCTGACCATCTTTGACGCAGGGTGCACTCTGAATTACAGTTAAAGCACGAAGGAGTACCCAAGGTTTGCCACAGGCCATAAAACTAGGCTAGCGTACCACCACTTCCTTGACCGCAATCCCAAAGTCACTATACAGCTTGACATAATAAATTCCACTTGTAATCTTGCTGACATCGAGACTTGTTTCTTCTAGTGCCGGCACGTCGACATCAATAATTACTTTTCCATTAAGGTCTAGCATTTCTATTTTAGAAAGCGGAATATCACTTTTTATATTAAAGACTTGCGAAGTTGGATTAGGGTAGACAAGTACGCTGCTATTAGTATTTAACTCGCCGACGCTTGAGATTTCATCTCTAAAGAAAGTCACGGCATCATCAGTAACAATAGGAAAATTAAAGTCGAAGAATATATCTGCTGCATTAGAAATATTATCTCCTAGTTCTAATGTAGGTAGCGTCTTAATCTTAAATACCAAATAACCATCATTATTGGCATCATCAAAGGGAAGATTGATATCCTCAAAGATGAATTCTACGAGATTACCATCCTTTATATTGGTAACCATAGGATGACTAGTGTCTACAATCTGAAGGGTAGACACATCAAATTGTGCTGTATTTATTTCGTCTTGTACCACAACATTTATGGCCTCTGCAGTTCCTGTGTTTTCGAATCGAATCTGATAGTGTACATACTCGCCGATAAACTCTGGAGCTATGGTTTCTCCTTCTAAGCAGGTCTTATCATTAGGGTCAAAAGAATTAACGACCTGCTGATTAAGCAAAGCTCGATTGTCCGTAGGATCAAAGTTATCTATGGGGAGAATAACGGCTTCATATCTGATAAAGTCTCCTCCATTCAGCGCGGGGTTATCCATCGGAGAATTGAGGCGCATGGTAACCTCAAATTCTCTCACCTCGAATAGCCCTAACTCATCTACATCCCAGGTGAGCAGTCCATTGCTATTATCATTAGGATCTATGCCTGCAGATACAAAAGTAACAAGGTCTTCTTCGTATGAAAGCTCTATACGAGCATTTCTTGGTGCGGTTCCATTATTCCTATAAATTATTTTGTATGTCGCTTCAAATCCTGGTCTTGCGTCATTTTGTGGAATAATAGCTATTCCTAAATTAACAATCTCTTCTCTTGCAATTAGGCATATATCTTGTAAAATAGAATCTCCATCTTGTGGAAAATCGAGGTTAATGATAGGAGGATTTATGTCAAATAAGCTTTGGTTCTGTAGCATAGGTGTGACCGTATAGCTCCCTTCTGGTAAAGAAACAGAGTAGTCTCCAGAATTACCCGTGATTAAGTACTGGTCGTCTAGTCCATCTGATATTTTAAAGGTTAGGTCATTGAATAACTGCTCATCACAATCAGCACCAAAGAATAAATCTCCACTTAAGTTGTGGATACGTCCTCCCGGATTAAACGAACAGAAGGTGCCTACAACACAATTTACAGCACCGATTTCACTTGCAATGGCGACAAATTCATCTATTCTGTTTTCATCTACACAGATATATTGTAAGCCCTCATTGCCATTAAGACATACGGAGGTATTTGGGTTGCCGTTCTTAAGGAAAAGCTGTGACAAATTAGGGTTATTTATATATGCACCTTCTAAGCTATGACAACCAGAAAGATCTAATTCAAACAGTGACGTACTATCTATTATTATACCACTTAGGAGATGATTACTTCTAAGATCTATATTGTCTAAAGAGCTATCTTGTATATCTAAGATATAAAGATTAGTATTATTTGAAAGGTCCAAACTGTCAACTGAAGAATTATATAGGTAAAAACTGTTAAGTAACTGATTTTGAGATAGATCCAACCCTGCGTCAAATTCTGAATCAATTAAAATCAATCGCGTTAACAATCTATTCTCAGACAAATCAATAGAGGTCAAATTACTACCAAAACCTACATACAAGGTTTCAAGTTCAGCATTTTGAGAAAGATCAATACTCGTAAATTCACCATTCGATATTTTAAGATTTCTTAACAATCTATTATTTGTAAAATCAACTTGTTCTAGTGATGATTCTATAACTAAAGTTTCCAGAATAGGGCTATTAGAGAGATCAATTTCACTTACGTTATTTGCAAAGAGCTCAAAAGTTCTAAGACGAGTAAAAGCTTCTATACCTTCAGCGCTTCTCATGTTATCTAGTTGTGAATTAAAGGTACCTAATTCAAGTATAGTGACCCGTTCCGCTTCACTAACCTGAATGACTCCATCACCATTAAGATCTACGCCTTCGTCTATAAGCGCTTCTAGAAAAACAGGGTCAGGAATATCTACATTCTGCGAGAATAAGACGATGGATGAGAATAGAAGTAGAAGAATTGTAGCTGATAATCGCATGTTGTCTATTTTAGATTTAATCCTAAGTTATAATTTTTTCGAGCCATTGAGCTTTTTTCGCTAATTATTAATCAAATACGGCTTTCTGAGAACAGTTTAATAATTAGAACGATATGCTTCTATTAGGTTTTTCTGATTTATTATCAACCATTAAGATTCAGATTTTTATTGATAAGTACTTTATAAGTATGGAGACTTCATATATTAAAGTATTATTCTAAATCTGAACATGTTTTCATGAAAAATTTCCTTCTCTGCTCACTTTTGAGCCTGTATACTATTTCTGTGTATTCTCAGACGCTTACAGATAGTTTATTACTTTATTATAATTTTGAAAACGGCGCTGTAGACATTAGCGGCAATGGTTACGATGGAGTCCTTAATGCAACTCCTGTAGCTGACAGATTTGGTATATCTGGTAGCGCTATGAGTTTTAATGGCATAGATGAGTATATAGACTTTCCTAATCTAAAAGAATTAAAACCTGAACTTCCTGTTAGCTTTTCCTTTTGGATAAAATATGACAGTCCTGACAGGAATGATAGAGCACTATTTAATACCTCCTTTATGGAAGATAGGAGTGCAGGAATTTCTTTTAATAATACTGCAAATACGGGAAGATATGCTATCGGCATGGGTGACGGCTCTTTCACCTACTCAGCCCAGACAAGGAGGACATTTATAAGTAATGCCGCCATTGATGATGAGTGGCACCATATCGGTGTAATTATTAGATCAGCAGATGACATACAACTTTTTGTGGATTGTGAAGATCCTGGCGGAGAGTACTCTGGAACTGGAGGCGACCTAGTCTATGCAGATATGCCAGGGTCCTTAGGTAGACATGATGTAAGTACAAATGAAGCAGCCTTTCATTTTGAAGGTATTCTTGATGAATTCCGTTATTGGAATAGAGCCTTGGCGCCCGAAGAGATCATGCTTGTTTGTCCTGACCTGCCTTGCTTAGAAGAAACAATCAGTTTTGCAGATGAGGTAATCTCTTATAATCCGCAATGTGAAGATGACATTGATCCCTTGCTTAATCAACCGGATAAAATTTTAGGACCACCAGATTTCGAAGGACCGGATGTCAATTTTACCTTGTTTGGAGACAACTTTGTTTCCCTTGGAGAGGGTGGAAGTATTACAGTTCGATTTACAGATAATATTCTCACAAATTCTGGTAATGCAGATCCTGACCTTTGGATTTTTGAAGTAGGTGAAGCCGTCCAAGCGATTGTCATAGAACTGCGACCTATAGATCAGGCCACAATTAATTCATTAAATAATGCAGGAATAATCGATACAGATCAAGATGGATTTTATCTACTTGACACTTTGCTTGGCTCGACTTCATTTTTAGATATTGATTCTATAGTCAGTGGTCTCAGTGGTGAGGTTCTACAATTCGATGCTGTCAGAATTATAGATGTAGAAAATCAAGCTTGCCTAGGGTCAGGAGCACCGGGTGCAGATATAGATGCGATCTGTGCACTGTCGACACTTCAGGTAATCCCCGATGAAGAAATTTGTAATAACGGTATAGATGATGATGGCGATGGATTAATTGACTGTGAAGATGCAGACTGCGAAGAGTTTGCAGCATTGGAATGTCTAGATTGCTTATTTGAGAATATAAGTTTTGCAGATACAGTATTGAGTACAAACTTCGAATGCATAGATGATACCAACCCTGGACTAGATGATCCCACGAATGCTTTGGGATTTCCAGATTATGTTGATAGCGCGACTTCTGGAACACAATTTGGAACTGGCTTTGTCTCGATAGGCGAGGGAGGGTCTATTACCTTGGGTTTCGTAGATAATATCTTAACGAACTCCGGTAATGCAGATCCAGATCTTTGGGTATTTGAGGTTGGACCAAGAGTGGAGCCAAGCACCATTGCGCTGAGGCCAGCTGATCTAAGCACCGCTCAGTTGTTAGACAATGCTGGCTTAGTTAGTAATAATGGATTCTATAATTTTGGAGCTATTGGCGGCTCGACTTCTTTTTTAGATATCGATGCGATCGTGCCAGGTTTTGCATTAGGAGATTTGATTTTTGATGCAGTCATAATCACAGATGTTGCAGAAAATCCTTGCACCGGAACTGGGGCTCCAGGCGCTGACATAGATGCAATCTGTGCACTATCGACCATTCCTGCGCTACCAGAAGAAATTTGTGACAATGGCATAGACGATGACGGTGATGGAGATATTGATTGTGCAGATAGTGATCTCGCAGATGACTGTTGTTGCAGGATGCCCCCAGTAATAGACGTTGGTCCTGATGTCATTGATTGTGAGGGAGAAACAGTTACCCTAGAAGTTACTTTAACTAGCCCAGGTAATCCTAATGATATGGTTTCTTATTTATGGTCTAATGGCAGTACTTCTGAGTCTATAGATGTTTTTACTGCAGGTGTCTTTACTTGTTTTGCCACAGATGTTTGTGGGAATGTCGGTACAGATGAAGTCAATGTAGATTTTTTGGATAATGTACAAGAAACATTATCGGCAACTATCTGCGATGGCGATAGCTTTCCCTTCAATGGTGAAGCGCTGACAATCGCTGGTCAATACGAATTCACCACACTATCTAGTTTTGGCTGTGACAGCACGGTAACACTATTTCTTGATGTATTACCCACTACTTCGCAGATGGATTCATTCCAAATTTGTGAAGGGGATGCGGTGATTATAAATGGGTTTGCTTTTACACAACCTGGTTTGAATACGATTACCTTATCTGGTGCCAATGGCTGTGATAGCATACTTAATTTTTCTATAGAAATTTTACCGACCAATATTGTAGAAGAAAATATTTCTATCTGCGAAGGCGATAGCTTTCTCTTCAATGGTGAAGCGCTGACAATCGCTGGTCAATACGAATTCACCACACTATCTAGTTTTGGCTGTGACAGCACGGTAACACTATTTCTTGATGTATTACCCACTACTTCGCAGATGGATTCATTCCAAATTTGTGAAGGGGATGCGGTGATTATAAATGGGTTTGCTTTTACACAACCAGGTCTGAATACGATTACCTTATCCGGTGCCAATGGCTGTGATAGCATACTTAATTTTTCTATAGAAATTTTACCGACTAATATTATAGAAGAGAATTTTTCTATCTGCGAAGATGAGTCAATTGTTATAAATGGATCTACTTTTTCTAGTGCAGGTACATTCCAGCAGATGATAAGTAATCCTAATGGTTGTGATGATTTGTTCATTATAAATTTAGAGGTTCTAGACAATGCAATGGGCTTTTTAGATCAGGTGGGTTGTGAAGGCGATATGCTGACGGTTAATGGTATTAGCTATAGTAGTGGTGGCGTATTCCAACAAAATCTAATTGGCGCAAATGGTTGTGACAGTCTCCTTACTATAGATGTAGAGTTAATAGAATCTTTCCAAGGAGAAGATACATTCTACCTCAATCCTGGCCAGACTGTAACAGTAAATGGGGAGACCTTCGATGTAGAAGGACAATTTGTACAGAACTTAAATTCGTCTACCGGTTGCGACAGTAGTCTTGTCATTAATATCCTCGAGTCGAATGCTATAGTGAGTTATGACTTCAATGCTTGTACAGCTTTTATAGAAGATATGACCAATGCTGATTATTCAGAATTCACGCCAGTCTTTCCATCAGTATTGAGTTGTGGTAATATCACAGCATCCAATATTTTCAGAGATCCCCCTCAAACAAATAGACATTCATGCACACCAGGGCTTAACGATAGTGAGTCCATGTGTATCTCTTCAGCTATGTCATGTTCTGCAGATTTTAATTCCTCTGAGATTGTCAGGTTTACGATGAATCTTACACCCACTCAAGGAGAAGCTATTGTATTGACAGGTTTAGAGTTTTACCAACAAGCTCCAGAAAACTTTGACTGGATAGATGGAGATAGTGGACTGAATAATTATCCGACTTTATATGCTGTACGCGTTCTGCAAGATGGAACTGAAATATATAGGCAGGACAATAATGCTACAAGTACAGATTGGCAAAGGCAAGAACATTTCTTTGACCCAGCGACAGTATTAATTTTTGAGAATGAAACAGCCTTAGAAATTCAGCTGCTTTCTTATTGTCCAGTTGGCGTTATGTCAGAGGTAACTGCTTGGGATTTCGAAGATCTTAAATTGTTTGGAGCTTGCGGTGATACCAATACGGCCACCAGATCTATAGGAGGACAGATTCTAAGTTATAATGGGGCTCCAGTAGAAAATGTGGAACTCACCTTAGAAGGCGGATTAGCAACGAAGACGGTAGTTGCAGATGAGCTAGGGTTTTATCACTTAGCAAATAACTTTATGGAGGAATCTTATCGACTTTCTGCATATAACAATGACAATCATCTTAGAGGTGTGAATACTCGGGATCTAATTTCGATACAAAGACATATTTTGGGGTTAGAGAGTTTTGATAATCTATTGTCTTACCAAGCAGCAGACATCAATAATGATAATAGAATTAATGGTAGTGATCTACTTGAATTAAGAAAATTAATTCTTGGTATTTATAATGAACTACCGGAAAATACAAGCTATGAATTCTATTCCATTGATTATCTAAATGGAACAGCACTGGACCCTTGGAAGATGAGCGAACAAGTACTCATTCCGCAATTAAACCAACATGAATTGAATACCGATTTTGTTCCAGTTAAAATCGGGGATGTGACAGAATTAGAGTTCAATAGTCGAGAATCCTTAGTTCAACCTCTAGTAAATGATTTTAATCTAAAAGTGGAAGTGTCAGAAATTGATGCAAATAGAAATGAACTAACTTTTTCTCTTTTCAGGCCACAATTTCTAGATGGACTACAATTGTCTATCGACTTAGAGGGAATAGAGTTTATAGAATTGAACTCAGGCAATCTAGATGGATTAGAATTTTTCCTAACTAATAATAATGTACTTAATATAAGTTGGATAGGCCTGTCTGAATCTCCTACAGAAGTTTCTGAATTATTTAGAATACAACTAGGCAGTAATATTGTAGGAGATTTGTTGGAGAAGAGAATTATTAATGCAGAAGCCTATGTTGAGAACCAAGTAGTGACATTACAATCAGATGGCTTTGAAGCTTTAAATCAGAAGCTTGTGTCTGACTTGCAGGTATACCCTAATCCTTTTTCAGTAGAGACTATTCTGTCATTCTTGTTGTCACAAGATGGCCCCATTAGCCTAGTTGTCTACGATGCTCAGGGAAGAAAGGTAATGGACAAAAACATGATTCTTAGCAAAGGATTACAGACGATTAATCTCAGTAGTGAATTATTCAGTAAAGGAGACAATGGTCTTTATCTGTTACAGTTGAGTACAGAAAACCAAACTTATCATAAGAGGTTGGTTTATATGAGATAAGAATATAGACCAGTTCACCAATGATTACACATCAGCCGAAATCATTTATGAGAGAGTAGGCTTAATTCACCAACCTAAAACCGCATCAACTCCACAAACTGATTATAACGCTTAAGTATCTGCGGACTATCTAATGTCTTAAGTTTATCTAGGCTGAATTCCTCTACACAGAAAGAGGCCATGGTAGAGCCATACACCACCGCTGTACGCATGTTCTCAAAAGAGATGTCTCCAGTCTTTGCAAGATAACCCATAAAACCGCCCGCAAACGTATCACCAGCACCTGTAGGATCTTTAACCTCAGCCAATGGGAGGGCAGGACAGTAGAAGGTCTGGTCCTTAGACATGAGCATAGCCCCATGTTCGCCTTTCTTTATGATGAGATATTTAGGTCCCATCTGGAATATCTTGTGGGCTGCTTTCACGAGAGAATATTCTCCAGATAGCTGTCTGGCCTCTTCATCATTGATGGTGAGGACATCTACTTTGGCTATGGCTTCTTTGAGTCTGTCCATAGCGATATCCATCCAGAAGTTCATAGTATCCAACACAATTAATTTTGGAGAGGTTAACTGTTCTGCCACTCTGATTTGGATGTCTGGTGTTAGATTGCCCAGCATGATGTATTGGCTATTCTTATAACTATCCGGCAACTCAGGGTCAAAATCATCTAATACATTGAGATCTGTCTGTAGCGTATCCCTTTGGTTCATGTTCTCATGGTACTTCCCTGCCCAGAAGAAGGTCTTACCATTTTCTACAATCTTCAGTCCGTCCATGGAGACCCCTCTGGATTCTAAGGTCTGAATCTCTTCTTTAGGGAAATCTGCCCCTACAATAGAGGTTAGCCTGATATCATTAGTAAAGTAAGAGGCCGCCCAAGATATATAGGTACAGGCACCCCCGATTACTTTTTCTGCATGACCATATGGGGTTTGGATATCATCAAAGGCAACTGTTCCGACTGTAAGTAAACTCATTTTGTGCTTGTTTTTACGAGCAACAAAGGTACATTTTCCTTTTACTTGTTCAACTTTTGTTAATTATCTACGAAATATTTCGTAAAAAGTTAATTTTGTGATAACATGCGCTGATTTCAAGCATAAATCATGGATGAGTAAGAACTTGTGTATTATTTACAATAAGGCAATAACAATGAGATTCCTATTATTTTCTTTATTCGTCTGTTCATTATCAGCTGCTATGGGGCAGAATGAAGATATAGTTAAGTGGTCAGGCGAATTTGATAAAGCAAGTCAGACTATAAATATTAAGGCAGATATCGAAGGTAAGTGGGTGATTTATAGCCAGTTTACAGACCCTGAAGGTCCTATACCCTTAGAATTTGAGTTTGAACCTGCAGATGGTGTCACCTTAGATGGGGATGTGGCAGAATTGACAGAAGTGATAGAAGAACATTCGGAGATGTTCGGGGTAACGGTCAGAAAATTCAAATCTGAAGCCTCATTTGCACAAGTCTTGAATTCTGGCTGGAAACCAGGTCAAGTCATCAAAAGTCATGTTACCTATATGGCCTGTAACGATGAACTCTGTTTGCCACCAGAAACGGTTACCTTTGATGTAAAGCTGTAACTACCTCAAAATTGATTTTTTTCTTTAAACTACAATAACTATCTAGACTTAACTCAGTTAAGTTTAGTGTAAAAGCGATACCGAGCGATGCGATTGATTTCATTATTCCTACTTATCTGGACAGCAACGATATCTGTCCAAGCTCAGATGTTCGAACCAGTCAAATGGACAATCACCTCAGAACACATACAAGGTGATGAGCACGAACTCATCTTTGAAGCCAAACTGGAAAATAACTGGACGGTGTATTCTCTGTACACTGCAGATAACGGCCCTATCCCTACTTCTATTAATTACGAATCAGAGGGATTTGAAAAAATAGGGAAGGCCGAAGAACAAGGAAAAAAGAAAGAAGGCTTCGATAAAATGTTTGAAGTCGACGTCATCAAATTTCTGCATAACGAACCTTATATCATAAAGCAGAAAGTGACGGCTCCTTCAGGGACTGAGATATCAGGCTATCTCACTTATATGACTTGTGATAACGAACGATGTCTGCCACCTACAGATGTCGATTTCACCTTGGCCTTAAATGCAGCCCCCTCCAATGAACAAAAATCAAAACCTAAAGCAGAAAACAAAGGCCAAGGCAGTACGGAGACAAAGCCTGCCTCAGGAATAGGAAAGATAGGTTCTGTGACTGGGATAGCGGACAAAGCCGTAGACGCCACAACAGAACAAGCTAATAAAGTCACAAGCACAATCAGCACCCAAGCGGAAGAGGCCAAAAAGATTGTAGTCAATAAGACCTCAGAAGTCAAAAATACTATAGTCAATAAGGTATCTGAACCTGTATCTACACCTGCAATAAACTCAAGTCAGCAAGAAAATCCAGACAATGGATTACTCGAACCAGTATCGTGGGATATTGCGATTAGAGCACTGGGGAATGATGAGTATGAATTGACATATACTGGTGATATAGAAGAAGGATGGACAGTATACTCTCAGTTTACGCCTGATAATGGGCCGTATCCTACTGAGGTTACCTACGAAGGTGATGGGATAGAGAAAATTGGAAAGGGTAATGAGGCAGGCCATGTAAAAAAGGGATTTGATAAAATTTTCGAGGTAGAAGTTATCAAGATTCTCGCAGATGAGCCCTATGTCATTACTCATAAGATAAAGGCAAATGGGGTAGACAAGCTTAAAGGTTACTTGACCTATATGGCATGTGATGCTTCTAAATGTTTGCCGCCGACTGATGTAGAGTTTGCCTTTGATTTAAAGTCGGGTCAGGCCATTGCATATGATGCAGCAAGCGTTGCAGTGACTACCAATACTTCTTCTATAAGCGAAACAGCAGTTCAGCCGAGCAAAGGACCAAAGATAGAAGGCAATATTATAGACCAAAAGATACCAACCTTATTTAGCACATTTAAGAATCCAATAGGTAATTGCCTGGGTGGTGAAGAGTCGCCTAATACTTTGCTGATGTCATTTATCTTTGGATTTTTAGGAGGATTGTTGGCACTATTGACACCATGTGTATTTCCTATGATTCCTTTGACCGTGTCATTTTTTACAAAGGACACTAAGCGAAAAGGGTGGGTTAACGGACTGATATATGGGGCATCAATCATTATTATTTATGTAACCTTAGGTTTGGCAATAACAGCCATCTTTGGAGATGAAGCGTTAAATAGGTTATCCACTAACTGGATAGCCAATACTTTGTTCTTCCTCATATTTGTCATTTTTGCCTTTTCATTCTTTGGATATTATGAGATCACCTTGCCGAGTTCCTGGTCGACGAAGAGTGACACCATGGCAGATAAGGGAGGTATGATTGGAATTTTCTTTATGGCTTTTACTTTGGCTTTAGTGTCGTTCTCATGTACAGGTCCAATTATTGGTACCGCTATTGTTCAATCAGCTACGAGTAAATTGGGACCTTTTATTGTCATGCTTGGGTTCTCCTTAGCCTTGGCTTTACCCTTTGGGTTATTTGCAGCGGTGCCAGCTATGCTTAATAGCTTGCCACAGTCAGGGGGCTGGATGAATTCAGTGAAGGTGGTCTTAGGCTTTTTAGAATTAGCTCTGGCATTCAAGTTCTTATCCGTTGCAGACTTGACTAATGGATGGGGCTTTTTGAGATATGAAATATTTATGGCTGCCTGGGTCTTGTGCTTTGCAGGGATGACGGCTTATCTATTTGGACTTTTCAAATTTCCACATGATAGTCCAGTCAAGAAATTGTCGCCTGTCAGAATGATACTAGCCCTGCTCTCTCTAGCATTTACCATATATCTAGTTACAGGCTTCTTCTATAATGATAAGACCAAGAGTTATAAATCACTGGCTGCCATGAGTGGACTAGCACCACCAAGTCAGTACAATTTCTTTTTAGATAAACCTAAGCCTGCTCAATCTATCAAAGACCAATATCCTTCATATTCTATCTGTGCTAATAACATCCCTTGCTTCAAAGATTATTATGAAGGCAAAGCGTATGCAGCTTCTGTAGGCAAACCAGTCTTTTTGGATTTTACTGGCCATGGTTGTGTCAATTGTCGAAAGACGGAAGAGCATATTTGGATCGAGGATGAGATACGCGATAAACTAGTAGATGACTGGGTATTGGTATCTTTATATGTTGATGAAGATACGAAGTTGGATAATGTATACACTTCCAAACAACGACAAAAGAAACTTAGAAACATAGGTAACAAGTGGGCAGATTTTCAGATTATCAATTTCGAGCAAAACTCCCAACCACTCTATGTGATGATGACACCAGATGAGCAAGTACTCGCAAAACCCAGAGGCTATAAAGAAGGGGTAGAGGGCTACATAGAATATATGAATTGTGGCTTTGATGCTTATAAGAAAGTGAAGTGATATAATAATTAAATCATAAATAATAGAGGGCTACTCATAGTATGAGTGGCTCTTTTTTGTTTTACCAATATCGCACTCCCTGCGAAATTGCCATTTCTGACACCACTTAGATGTCTAACTACTAAGTACCCACTTTTCAAAGTCTCATTTAAGAAAATTCAAGTATCAATAGACTGGAAATCAGGCTTATAGGGTGTCAATGTATGCAGTTGGTACCTCTTGAATCCATCTAGAATGTGATAGTCATTTACATTTGAAATATCAATTTGATAACTCAGACTGTCAAGAATTAATAAAATTTAAAAGAAGAAAAATGAGATTCCTAATACTTATAATCAGCTCTTTAGTAAGTATGTCCTTACACTCACAGAATAACCTTAGAACTAATGTTGAGAACGACCTTAGCTTAGATAATAGAATAGAGGCAACTAATCTTACAGGTATGACTCTAGCATCCTCCATTGGGTTTAACTTATTCGCCAAGCCAATTAAGGGTTCACTAGATTATCTATATGATACTGATTTTGAGCTGGCAGGTAAGAAGTCGAATATATTGTCGCAGCCTATTATACCGGATCCAAAAGCTTCCCGAACGAGCAGCAGCTTTCTCGATCTAAATTTTGGCCTCGCATTTACAGATCTTTTGATCGACGATGATAACAGTAGTTTTATTTTTCCTGGGGTCTCATTCCTATGGGGAAATACCATAACATATGCTAACAACACAGTTCTAGAATTTGAAGCTGGCTTTGCCTTTCCTTCCATTGTAACTGGAAAGATTGGGATAGGCAAAAAGTTTGAAAATTCAACGTTTATCGTAGGAGTTAGGCCATTTCCTCTCAACATATACGTGCAATCTAGCTTTGCGCATAGCGACAGAGGCTATTGGACGGTATCATTCGAACATAATCCATTAAGGGATTCTGAAAATCTCATTTCATTCGGCTCTAGATCGCTATTGACCTTTGGCTATAGATGGCATAGACCTAGGAGGTACGGGTAGTGGTGGGTAAAAGACTTATTGAATAGACCATTTGGGCTACACGATTTTTATAAATTCTAGTTATTAAATGATTTTAAATAATCATCAAGTTTTTGTAACCTAAAGTTTAAACGTCTATCATCAACTTTATCTTCGTCTCTTACCGGATAAACTACAAACTTTTTTTTGTTCTCATCAAAGAATACTTGTGTTCCATAAAGTTGCTTCTTGTTTTCGTCAAGCAAATTTTTGTCTATTAAGTAAGGAATGAATGCCTTTGTAGCTTCACCTTTCATTGTGGCTTCAATAAGTTGTGATTCATATTTCTTCCGAACTTCATAATTTGCATGCAATAACATTATGAATGCATAATCCATGAAGGAACTACCTATCAGAGAAATACCTGGATATCCAATAGAATCAATAATACTAGTAATGGATTCTATGTTTAGTGAATCTAATCTATTGAATTCTAAAGAGTCAATATCTTTTGATCTTATATCTTGATCTACTTCAAATAACTTAGCTACTCTTTTCTTCAAGTCATTGGACATCCCAGGATACTCAGTTTCTTTTTCATTTGGAACAGTGGGAGAAAATGAAAATGTAACCTTTACTACTCTATCTAAGTTATAATCATTTGACTTACTTTCTCTCGAACCAAAATAGTCATACGATATATTCTTTTCAGGTAAATACTCATTGACTATATCTAAAACTGATTGTGCTCTTTGTTTTGATAAACTTAAATTATCATCAGCAGTACCTTCTTTTGAAGCATAACCTTCTATTCTTACTTCATCAACAGCATAATTCTTCAAGGATGAATGAAGTTCAGATAAATCATCTTTATGTAAAACAGTGCTGCCTTTATCAAAATAAATATTAATTGTAGTGTCAACTTCAGTAACTTCTATCAGAGATACATTATCGTAGAGGTAGAATATTTTAACATCCAATAACTCTGGCTCTTTGTAAAAATCACCAAAATATCCAAACTCTATGTTCTGTTCATTCCCCTGGCCAATTACTCTAAGACTCACCTTAGACCAAATATCTAATTCGGTATGAGGATTTATCACAGGTAGAGGTTCAGAATATCCTTTACTTGTCCGAAATCGTACAGTTAATGTGTCTGAAAAAGTTTGATTAAATAATTTTGTCTTCTGAATATAATAAGACAACTCATATATTTCATTTTCCTTAAGAGGTTCTCGTAGTTTACATGAAATAATTTCTGACTCCACTCCTGACAAGGCAAAGTAAGTCAATCCTGTAGCACCTCTTGATGGATAAAAGGACTTGTACTTCTCATTCTCAGGATCAACACCGAACGGAATAAGCTTGAAATCCGCTTTCATTATATCTACACTTCCTTGTTCTATTGACCAATGCTTTGGCTTGCCATCTTCCCAGTCCTCTAAACTTGGATTAAGCACTAAATTTTGACCACTACAATCCAATATCAAAAATATTAGGGCAGACATAAGTGAAATTATAAAGTGCTTTCTCATGTTTATGAAATATTTAAGGAAAGTAGATTTTAAAATTATTCCCTATTTAATTACTTCGCCCATATCGCACCTACACCAGCCTCCCATAGCTGCGCATTATATTTTTTGATTCTCTTTTCTAGGGTTGTAGATTGTTTTTGTAGCTCAGCCCATTGTTGGTCCAGCTCCTGTCTTCTATCTCTTGATGGTTGATTGACGCCTGGGAGATCGCTTTCGGTATGGTTAATCATGAACATGTAATGTGCCGTAAACTTATTGGGGAAGTTTTCTACATCATCATAGGCTTTAGATTTTCTTTGGACCATCTCTTCATCCCAAGCCTTCAGATCTTTGATTAAGGATTGTCCGTCTTTAATGAGTGACTCATGATCGGTCTTGTCCAACTGACTGATTATTTTATTTAATTGCTGGCGCTTATTGTACAGTGTATTTGTCCGCTTATGCATAGCAGTTAGATTGGCTTCCACTTCATTCATAAACTGATTATAGCCCTCATAATCCAAATCTGTAGGATAAGTGGGATTAGGTAATATATTGAATGAACTTGGGTCAGATTCGTCTCCGATCTTAAGAGTGGCGCTATATTCACCAGGGATGGCCTTATGACCTCTAAAGCTGGCCTCTATATAGGTGTCAGGAATACCTGGCATGATACTATATCTGGTATCCCATACATATCTATTCAACCCCTTTTGTTTTGAGAGGGTATCCATAGGTGGTGGTCCTCCATCCCATCTGCGATAAGACTTATCTTTTTTAGATGTCAAGGTATTGACCACTTGACCTTTGGCATCTTTGATTTCTATAATGACATCTATTGAGTCAGGTACTTCTGGCAGCTGATAATAGATGACGACGCCTGAGGCTGGATTGACACCATTTAATATATTTGTTCCTTTAGACTTATTTCCATTTAATGGACTGCTGCTGTTGTTGATATAAATGTCTTCGGGTTGGAACAGTTTGATATCTTTTTCATTTTCATCATGCTGTCTCAGCAATCCCATATCATCCAATACCCAGAATGAGCGACCAGAAGTAGCGATGGCCATATCATCATGTCTGATGATGATGTCTAAGACGGGTGTAATAGGTAAATTAAGTTGTAGAGGTTCCCATTGCTTGCCACCATTCCAAGATGCATAGATGCCTGTTTCTGTGCCTGCGAATAATAGATCCTTCCTTTTGTCATCTTCTCTCACCACACGGGTAAAGGCACCATCTGGAATGCCTTTGGATATATTTGTCCAGGTCTTACCATAATTTGTGGATTTATATAGTGCTGGTGTTTTATCATTGAACTTATATCTCGTCGTGGCAATATAGACAGTACCCGCATCATGTGGTGATACATCAATCGCATTGATCAGACATTCTTTAAGTCCAGCTGGTGTGATGTTGTGCCAATTGCCTCCATTATCTCTAGTCACATGCACGAGCCCGTCATCACTGCCAGTATATATCGTGCCTGCCTCATGAGGAGACTCGGCTATATAACTAAGTGTCCCATAATTCTCAGCACCCACAGCTTCATTTGTGTAGGGCCCACCGCCATTACCTTGTTTGTCGTCCTGATTTCTGGTCAGGTCAGGTGAAGCCTCTTCCCAGCTTTGTCCCAGGTCACGCGTTCTTAGTAAATACTGAGCGCCATGATAGAAGGTATTAGGCTCATGTTGTGATTTTATAATTGGCGCATTCCAATTGAATAGATATTTCATCTCACGAGCTTCCATTCCCAGATATTGGATAGGCGCCGCCATGATCTGAGATCCAGCATCCGCTTTGGTGTTGAGTGCTTCTATAGTGCCTAGATATGAGCCACCCATAACCACTTCAGGATTATCTGGGTCAAAAGCCAGGAAGGCACTCTCCCCACCTGCAGAGGCTTTCCAGTTTTGTGCAGTAATAGCACGACCACTGATAGATCGATGTTCTATAGCTATAGAACTGTTGTCTTGTTGACCACCATAGATGCGATAGGGAAAACTATTATCTACATTGATTCTGTAGAACTGCGCCGTGGGCATATTGGCTTGTGTAGACCATGACTTACCTTGATTAAAGCTAATAGCCGCACCGCCATCATTAGAAATACAAAGGTTATTAGAATTATCTGGATTAATCCACAGATCATGATAATCACCATGGGTACCTGTAACCCTTGACCAAGATTTTCCGCCATCTATAGATTTGAGCGCAGGAGCACTAAGAACATAGATCAAGTTTTCATTATTGGGATCTACAAAAACTTCTATGTAGTACCAGGCTCGTTGGGTTAGTCTATTGTCACCACTTACCTTAGACCATTTGTCACCACCATTATTGGACACAAATAATCCACTTTTATCTTTCTGAGTGTCGCTTTCTATCAAGGCATAGACTTTATCAGGAT
>CAZMMQ010000044.1:19195-29579 GCA_964567435.1 uncultured Saprospiraceae bacterium
CCACTTTTATCTTTCTGAGTGTCGCTTTCTATCAAGGCATAGACTTTATCAGGATTAGACCTGGAGACAGCAATGGCCATTTTACCTTTTTCTTTAGGGAGCCCTTTATGTATTTTATTCCATGTCTTGCCAGCGTCCGTACTTTTATACAGGCCACTGCCTTCACCCCCACTAATCACTTTCCATGGCACTCTTTGGTGCTCCCACATGGCTGCATATAAGACATCTGGATTAGTCATATCCATGCTCAGCTCAGAGCAACCGGTGCTTTCATTTACGAATAGCATATTGTTCCATGATGCGCCACCATCTGTCGATTTGAATATGCCTCTCTCTTTATTAGGTCCATATAGAGCACCTTGGGCCGCCACATATACGATATCAGGATTTGTAGGGTGGATAATGACTCTGGAGATATGCTGAGTCTCTGTCAAACCTAAATGTTTCCAGGTCTTACCACCATTAGTGGACTTGTATACACCGTCACCATGAGAAGTCATCACGCCTCTGGGTGCATGCTCACCCATGCCCACATAGACGATGTTAGGATGTGTTTCTGAGACAGCAACAGCACCAACTGATCCAGTCTTAAAATAGCCGTCCGATATGTTTTTCCAGTGTTGGCCTGCATCTGCTGTCTTCCATAATCCGCCGCCGGTGGTCCCCATATAATAAGTCAATGGATTACCCACCACGCCACTAGAGCCTACAGATCGCCCACCTCTGAAAGGTCCTATATTTCTGTACTTGACTGATTGGTAAAAGCTGTCAGCAGTCATAGCCTTAGGGGAAGAAAGTGTTTTATTCTGACTGTAGCCTGTGGAAAGCCAGATAAAGAACAGGCAAAGAGTGGTCAACGTTTTCATGTATCTTATTTATTTGGTTAATATAAGAAGCCCTTAATTAATTATTGCTAAAATGATTCGGTCTTACTCATAATAAACTCCCATTAACTTTTCCACTCGATTCTTAAAGTACTTGAAATCGTTCTCCATTTTCATAAAAAATAATTCGCGGTATTGATATCCTTCGTTTGATATAAGAACAGACCTCTTTTTTAATCTATCTATCCAGTCCTTCGAAAACTGAAAAAAGGGTTTGTTGTGACTGACAATAAATTGAGGGTAATCATAGCCTAAGAAAGTGGATTTCACGTTGGCAGAATCAAACTGGACGATATTAAGATAATTGCCAAAATCATTGAGGTAAATTTTGATTTCAGAACCGCTTACTTCAGTTCCTTTGATTGACTTCACACCCGATATACTAATATTCTTGAGATGGATAATCAGATTCTCTATGTCATTAATCAGTTGGTTAATATAACTTCCTTCCTTGAATGCTCTAATGGTGATACAGAATATAATCTGTTGGAAAAGATTATTCAACATATTGCTATTCCATATTTCGGTTACACTATTGCTATAATAATTTTGCAAGATATCTTCTCTGATAGCTTTGGCTTCTTGCTCATACTCAGACACAGAGCCAATACTCAAATGCACATCATCCCAATGCAAATGCTTCCATACGGATATCATAAAATTAAAAATGTACTTATGACCAAAGTAATAGAAGATGGGCAGCTCATTGGCCAGATAAGTGAGTTTAACCTGTTCTGATTCTTTAAGATCTTTTACGGGTTTAAAAAACTTCACATACTGATCTATAAAACTATCCAGTGAGGACTTTTCTTTATGCACAAACGGATGAAAGAATGAAATGAATTTGTCACTCCTAAATGTCGCATCCAAAGAAATATTATAGTGATCACACAGGGTGATAATTTCACTAATTGGCATAGCCGTTTCACCGTTCATTCTTTTATAGGCCGCTCCTTTCTTGATACCCAAGAGGTTCATGACTTCATAGATGATTTTACTGTCCTTAGTATTTCGCTTTGATAGGACATCAAACAGCTTTTGCTGGTAGTTGTATGGATTGCTCATATGTAAGAAGTTACTTAGATTGTCTACAATATGTAAACAAGTCACGAGAATCCAGTAATAAAATTCGACAATTGTAACAAAACCATCTCCAATTCTATCATATGAACCAATTATGGAACTATACCGACGCTATTTTAGACTCATACAAAGTATTTAGAACACTTGAAAAAACTCATTTTTATAATAATATCAGTGGTTTGGGCCATGAAAAGTTACACTCATAGAGTCTACACACCTTCTGCCCAGGTTGTTACAATTGTAGAAACAAAGGAGAATTAAAAGTAGGTGTAGATATGACGTCAGAGTCACCCTATCATAAGTTTAGTTTCCCTTGGGTTTGTAGCTGGTAATAGAGAGACTAACGTATACGCCTACACACAAAATTAGACTGCATGCGTAATCATCTTACTCTCTATACAATATGTACTTTCAATTAAGTGATGCCAAGAAGAAAGGCATGATAAATTGTATTCTAGAACCCTCTTTTGTGTTAGTAAGCAAGAGAATCAATTGTCCATTAATTTTGAATATGGAATGAGTTTTAATATAACAGAGTATCGAGCACTATATCTTATTAGGATTGACTTATCTGTTTTCTCTTACTCAGGATTCATTATTGCAGTTACCTCAATCATGTAAGTAAAAAAATACAAGTGCCCATATGGGACACCTGCATTTTCTGCTTTGGAATAAAAGAAGGAATTGATAAGGATGTAGTTGTCTAGAATGTGATAAAACTTTTAGATAAAAAAAGAAGCAGACAACTCAATATATTTGGCATTGCGGCCAATCTCCAAAGGAATTCCTTCAAAATAATATCCATCGCTGACGTCTTGGAAGATATACGTATGTCGCAAGTCCAAATGTATATGATTATTAAGTTTATATCCCAGGAGAAAATTAAATCCAGTATTGTATTTTCTACTATTAAGTTCTAGTGTGTTAGTAACTGAGGATAGTTCTTCAAATTCTGATAGGTTCCATATGAGCTCAGGACCCGCTCCCAGTTTTATGTTTTTAAGAAAAACGCCTGCCATTACTGAGCTTCTTAAAGATTTAGACTTATTGGAATAAAGGGTTGCAGGATCTAAGATAGTACCACGGGCACCATAGGCCTCCACAGCAAAAGATTGACCACTTGTCATATACCCAGCTTCTGACATAATGAAAATTTTTTCATTTTGATTCATCATTGTGAGGGCTATTCCAAGGCGAGGCTCCGCACTGACAAAACCAAGTTGAAGCGCTTTCGTAAGAGATGATTCTACATATGATTCTGATGCTGCTGATGTATATGACACCCCATAGAAAGTTTTGATTCCAAACCTTGTTTGCGCTGTTGCCAGAGAAGCCAGGCATAGAAATGCCAGAATGAAAAATATGTTCTTCATTTTATTAGATTTAATTAGTCATTAAATAAACAGGCAACTCAAAACTCTTGATTAAGGAAGTTGTTTGATTGCCTATTTTAAGTGTAGAGTAACGTCAGACAGTTAGCTTTTGACTTTAGTAATGTTGTATAATTAATGCAATTGAGAGACAAAATATTATAATCGAAATCATAAATTGTTGTCAGGAAATCTAGATATAATTTTTCCTTTCAGCACCTATACTATATCGAAAGATATGTCGTTATAGTAAGCTTTTCTGTTGCAAAAGTGATACTACTCCTTGAACTGAAGGGCGCAGGGACAACCTGGACAGTCAGTCGTCATGACTTTTTATGAGATTACGAGGCATATTTCTCATCTAAGTTTTGCTTTATTTAATCCTTTTAAATCACCTTTGTACCATGAGAAAGTTTCTGTTATATATTCTGCCTGCACTAACCTTGACAGGCTTCTTGTGGTCATGTAAAGGAGACCAGCAGGTAAGTACGGTTACTGTAGAGGATTCTGAGAAGTTGTCCAATCAGATAGAGAAGGAGTTAGATAACCCAGAACTGTACTATCAGCGGGCCCAGATATATCATAAGGAAGAATCATATGATCAATCCATCCTTGATTTGCAGCAGGCGATTGCCTTAGACTCCCTTAAGCCGGAGTATTATCACTTGTTGGCAGATAATTTGATGGATTATTATAGATCAAAAGATGCTCTTATCACTATGGTGAGAGCGGCTAAGTTGTTTCCAGAACGTATACCTACACTGCTCAAACTGTCTGAGACACAGCTTATCCTTAAGATGTATGAACCGTCATTGGAAACGGTAGCTCGAATATTTAGTGTAGATCCCAATCATCCAGAGGGCCACTTCATGATGGGTATGAACTTCAGAGGAATGGGAGAAGCAGACAGAGCAATTAATGCTTTTCAAACCGTCACAGAAATGGATCCCGAAAATCTTGATGCTTGGTTGTTTACAGCAGATTTGTTGTACGAGAAGGACTTGGCTATCGCAAAAGACTATTATGAAGCGGCACTTAATCTGGCGCCGGATGATCCTAGTGCACTGCATTCTATGGCTTTCTACTTACAAAACAATGGTAATGATGCCAAAGCCATTGAATTATACAAGCAGATTGTAACCAATGATAGGAATTATACAGACGCCTACCTCAATATGGGCATCCTATATATGTCTATGGATTCACTAGAAGTCGCGAAGGAACAATTTAATATAATGGCAGGTGTCTCTCCAACCAATCACTTGCCTTATTTCTACAGAGGACTGATACATGAGGCTCAAGGAAATCTTGTTGAAGCACGCAGAGATTTGCAAAATTGTATTAATCTAAAAGATGATTTTGACAGAGCTCGCAAAGCACTATTTAGAGTAAATGAAAGCGGATAGAAAGGGCTATAAAGAACCTGATTTCCTTTTTATAAAAAAATTGAGAGAATCAAATTGGATCTGATTCTCTCAATAAGTGTCCTCAAGTGAGGATTGGTATAAATTAATTCTTACAACTTCTGTACACGTTCTCTGTATACGTTATTAGAATGATCAGTCACAAGTAGGGTGTAGGTGCCTGATGCCAAATGACTCATATCTATTTGATGAGCTGTTGTTGACAATACAAGTTTCCCTTGAGTATCTATGACTTGAGCAGACTGTAAATTCACTTCTGACGGTATAGTCAATGTTGTGGCTACAGGATTTGGATACACGGCAGTTGGTAGTGCTTTGACATCAGATACAGAAGAGGAATTGGCTTCAGAAAAAGTAAATGCATCATTTGTAGCACCATCACCAGCAGAACTGCCATTTCCGTTATTGGCTTGTCCTGATACATAGAAGGTCACATCGCCAGCAGAGTTGTCGGGAGCTGTCCATGTCATGGTCAGCGTATCAGAAGGTAATCGTCTATTGTGCTCTACATATTGGCGACCACCAATCATAATATCTCCAATACCTGATTGAAAATCAGCAAAGGTATTAACAGCGTTTTCTGTGGCATCTTCTAGACAAACCATCTGGAATCCATAACCACCTGGCAATCCCGTTGTATTAATCTTAAGCGTCAGGGTATAGGTTTCTGAAGGGATATATTCCGTCACTGCATTACCAGCATCGTCAAATAGGGCAACTGCCAAAGAAGGTGTAAATGCACCAGATGCATGACAACCAGGACGACTACAAGTCTGACCGCTTTCTCCAGGTGCACCAGTGGAACCCTGATTTCGTTGTGCACCAAAACCTCCCGAAAAAGAAGTCATCATAAAACCAACAGAGATGATAGAACAAAAAAGTAAATATTTTTTCATGTATAAATAATTATATAATTAAATCTTATAACGGTAACAATTGCCTTGAAGCAAAACCGAACAAGTATAATTAAAATATATTATGATTTCAAAAGTTTAAATTTCTTAACTTAAATTAGATAACTATTGTAGTTATAATGTAACCTAATGTCAAAACCCAATACTTCCTTCAATTAGTTTGGATGCTAATCAAAATGCTAGAAACTAAAGGCAAGTCACTGGAGCAATTGCAGTCAGAACTTTCAATAGAATGATAGAGTCGATAAAGTGTCTAATATTTCAATCCAATCATCGTAATTCACTTGCCATTCTACTGACGGGATACTAGTACTAATACCTCTGCAATTAGTAAGAATACCAATAGCAATGTTTAAGGCTAATTGGTATAAATATGGCTAGACTAGAAACAATGTAGATGATTCTCATAGTTCAGTGCACCAAATTGCGTTTTTCTTATTCCCGATATCTGGTTGTAGTACAGAATTTTTCATAATATATTACTGACTATGTCTATTTCTAAAAATTAGAATATAAATTATACATAAAGCAATCCTATTATTTTTGTTTATTAGCATCTTCTGCAACCCTGGAAAAGTTTCTTAGAATCTATCCTTGTAAGGCCGACACTGCTTCTGAGTCGGCTTCTGGAAAAATCGTCATAGATTATTGACATCTGCCCATTGTGCTACCCTATATGTTAGTTGAGCGAGAGTGCAGTTCCCAGTCTTTATCGAATGCTAGATTTGTCTTGACATCGGAATCATTCCACTTGGAAAGGAATTCTGAGTTAAAGCGGACGGCACCTTTGAGAAGCTTCTTGGGCCTTGAGGCTGGCCGTAATGATAAGCATGATACAAATAGTACGGGTTTAACTTTGTCTGGACTATTCATAGTTTTTCTTGGGTTGTTTATTACTATGTATTTAAGTAGGAAACGAAAAACTTGACAGCAAAACTACCCCGACAATAATGTTATAATTCTAACGTTTTGCTTAATTAATCCCAATTACTTTGCTGTGTCTGGCTTTGTATAATTATATATACCTTATTTATTTCCACAATGAAATCTAATTTTTAGAAACCAGAATAATAATAAGATCTTTTCTCCGTTCTCTAGGAGCAACAATTTTTTCCATTAAATAATATTAAATGAATAACCTAATGGTCCTATTAGCAGGACTTATCATTCTTGTCAGTCAGGCGTGTGCTCCTAGAGTTAAGAGTATGCTGGTAGATGACAGCCCTATTGTTAATTCAAAAATATCAGAAATTTATGTTCTTCATAATAGTGAGATTCTCCCAGCTGACTCAGAGTATGTCGGGCGACTTAAAATCAGTGATGTAGGCCTTGGCACTGATTGTGCTTATGACAAAACCATGGCGATGGCGAAGCAAGAAGCAGAAGAAAAAGGCGCAAATATTATAGAGATTACGAAGTTAAAAAGACCGAATTTGACCTCTACTTGTTATAGGCTAAGGGCTAATCTTTATTACAATGACAACACTGTCTTACTCCAAGAACTGGAGGCGAACTTAGCAGACATCAATAAATCTTCTTTGCCAGATGATGTTGATTATGCTGTTATTCATTTCTACAGACCGCGATATTTTCCAGGCTCAGCGGTTAGCTATGATATAAAAATCAATGATGGAAAGGTAATCGGTAAAATGAATAACAATTCTGCCTTTAGCTATAAGACCTCAGAAATGGGAGACATCAAAATATGGTCAAAAGATTCTGAGGAACCAATCTTTCTCCACCTCAAAGCTGGTGAAGAGTACTTTGTCAAATGCACTATCAAAGGAGGCTTTCCTATAGCCAAGCCAGACATGTTTACCATAGAGAATGCAATCGGATTACAAGAATATGCACAATTCTAGCCAACGATATATAGAACCAACGATTATAAATAAATGGCTCCTTATATCAGGGGCCATTTATTTTTAATGTAATCCTATATGACTTGATAGAGTCATCGTATGAGAAACTATACTTAAGAGATGAAATCAAATTATTTACTACGTAATTTACTAAGCGTAAAACAGTTTCTCAAAACTACTTATGGGCACTATTCAGAAATTATAGACAGAAACAATCTTGACTTCCAAACTCAATTTGACACGACGACAAGTGCATGTATGACTTGGTAAAATTGAAATGACCGATAGGGGTTTAATTGCAGTCCCTTCTCATAGGTACAATGCAACTATATTATTCAGGTCGTTTACACAAGACATATATGATGTTGTACCTAAAAATCACCACCAAGAGAGGGATATCGACAGCGGATTAATATATAAAGCTTGACTTAATAAGAGGACTTTCTTATTGTTTTAACTCAGAGCAATGGTGGCAGTGGATGAAATATTAGAAACAGTCTTTAATCTTTATTATGTACCTTATCCCCAAATAAAGAATAGTTCAAACTGAATCTACACAGTAACATTCAAGTAATATCTCCTTAGGTAAAATCATGAAAGTAAAAGTAGCGCTTATACAGGATAGTCCCGTTTTCTTTGACAAAGGCAAGACAATGCAAAAAGTGACTCAACTTACGCGACAACAGGCCAGGAAAGGCTGTAAGTTGATTGTATTTCCAGAATCTTTTGTGCCGGGCTACCCAAGGGGATTCTCATTTGGAGCCAATGTAGGTAAAAGAACAGCAGAAGGACGAGCCCAATATGCGGACTACTATAAGAATAGCGTGACATTGGAAGGAGAGGATCTTTCATTTCTAGAAAATTTGGCAAAAGCAGAAAAGGTATATCTGGTAATTGGACTTACTGAAAAACAAGATACTAACGGCAGTCTCTACTGCTCTATGGCATATATTTCACCGACCGAAGGATATTTAGGTGTACATAGGAAAATAAAACCTACAGGGACGGAACGTATCATTTGGGCAGAAGCATCGGGAGAATCTTTGGTTAGTTTTAATACCGACATAGGCAAGCTTGGTGGATTAATATGTTGGGAAAACTATATGCCTTTAGCTCGTATGGCCATGTATCAACAAGGTGTGGAAATTTATATTGCTCCAACTGCAGATTCTAGGAAAAATTGGATTGCCACCATGAAACATATCGCATTGGAGGGACGGTGTTTTGTACTAGGCTGTAATCAGTATTTTACCAAATCCATGTATCCTGAAAAATATAAAGCTACGGTAAAAGATGAGGTGGAAGAGCTGTGTCCAGGTGGCAGTATTATTATTTCTCCATCCGGAGAAGTCTTGGCAGGACCACTATTCCATGAAGCAGGTGCTTTGACAGCTACCTTAGATCTTGACGATATTCCTAAAAGCAAATTGGATTTTGATGTTATCGGCCATTATGCCAGAAATGATATCTTTAAATTGTCAGTAACTGGGCAACCTCCAATACAAAACGAACACCCAGACGAATGAAAGCTATAATTTTCGAAAAGTTCGGAGGCGAGCTTAGTGTTAAGCAGGTTCCCGATCCATCTCCCAAACCAGATGGCGTAGTCATTAAAGTAGCTGCTACTGGATTATGCCGTAGCGATTGGCACGGATGGATAGGACATGACCCTGACATTAAATTACCACACATACCTGGCCATGAACTGGCAGGCACAATTGCTGCGGTGGGCAAGGATGTACACAATTTTTCGGTTGGGGATCGAGTGACTGTTCCCTTTGTATGTGCCTGTGGTAGCTGTCCACAATGTAGAACTGATAATCAACAGGTATGCGATAGGCAATCCCAGCCTGGGTTTACCCATTGGGGATCTTTTGCAGAATACGTTGCCTTGGATTATGCAGACACCAATCTTGTAACATTACCCCAAGAAATAAATATGGAAACGGCCGCTACTTTGGGGTGCCGTTTTATAACTTCATATAGAGCCGTTGTGGATCAAGGGCAAGTGACGGCCGAACAGTATGTTGCGGTACATGGTTGTGGAGGTGTCGGACTATCAGCCATTATGATCGCCACCGCTTTGGGCGCCAAAGTTATTGCAGTAGATATCAATGCAGATAACTTAGAACTCGCAAAAGAATTAGGTGCCATGGCTACGGTAGATGCGACCACTGGCAGAATTGTCGAACAGGTCAGAGCGCATACCCAAGGCGGGGCTCATGTGTCTCTGGATGCTTTGGGCAGTGCTGATACTTGTTATAACTCTATTGCTAATTTACGAAAACGAGGCAAGCACATCCAAGTAGGGCTTATGACTGGGGATCATCAACATCCTAAGATACCAATGGATCAGGTAGTAGCTCATGAATTGGAAATCTTAGGCAGTCATGGCATGCAGGCTCATAAGTATCCAGAAATCTTGGAGCTGATAATAAGCGGCAATCTAAGGCCCCAACAGATGATAGAACGTACCATAACATTGAAAGAAGCTGCTACTGCCCTCCCCCTTATGAATCGTTTTATGCATAAAGGGGTAATGGTGGTAAATAGGTTTTAATCTTACAAAAGACTATCAATAATCGTCTAGTATTATAGTAGCGTTATATTATCATTATCCTATCTTTATTCAATGAGGGTAAGACTGTCTCTTTTATTTTTCTGTTTTCTTGGATTAACCTTTTTGTGCTGTGAAATCTCCGACACAAAAACACCACAGTCAACAATATATCCTACTACAAAACCATGCACGCGATGGTGGTGGTTTGCCACCGAAATAAAGAAGGAAGACATTAAGCACCAATTGGATTGGCTAAAGAAAAATAATTTTGGAGGTGTAGAGATTGC
>CAZMMQ010000045.1:0-29477 GCA_964567435.1 uncultured Saprospiraceae bacterium
CTTTCACATCAGTAAAATCTCCATCCTCAGGAGGATCCAGATCAAAAATAAAATGGTCTGGTGTATCTATAGTTTTAGTGACCATCTGCATAGGATGCAATTCCAAGGCTGCCAGATTAGCTAAATAGACGATGGCCGCATCATCTTTGGCGACCAGGTACTTAACAGTCTCTTCACTATGTAGAATGGGATAACTCTTTATCCAGTCTGGTGTCCAATCAGGTCGGGACTTAGAGTAAAACTGTTGCTTATCTATACCATCTGGAAATCTGATTAGCGTCAGCGGTCTGTCTTTAACATGCTGAAGCATTTTCTGTGAAATCGTGAGGTAATATTGGATGATTTCAGCCTTAGTAATACCTGTGTCAGGATAGAGAACCTTCTCCAGGTTACTGAGCTTTAGTTTTCTCCCACTGACTTCTGTATAAATATGCTTAGGCGGCAAAACATCAAGGTTTTGATAGCCAAAGGTAAGCCTTATGTCTAAGACAAATTGTTGGATTTAGATGCCCTTCAAAGTCTTTACTAAGATAAATTGTCCAATAAATGATGCATCATATATCCCTTATAAGGTATCTAGTAAAAAGTCCTTCAATTGGATTTGTGAAATATTACTAAATTGCAAAGTGTCAAATTACACTAAGTACCTTCATTCTTAACAAATTATTGAAAATCAAATAGATATAATAAGGAAATGCGCCTGATTCCAAATATCATTCTGCTGTCATTCGTCATGTCATTGTCGCCTATTGCCTTGCTAAAAGCGCAGTGTACTCAGCAAACTATATGTATAAATCAGGATGACGGATTTCCTGAGCTGAATATAGGGTTCGATCGAAAAGGATGGACGGCTAACCTAGCTGCCATTAGTGAAAGTTATCAAGTCACCTTAGAATTAGAATCTCCGAATGGATGCGAATGTATCGCCATAGAGAGTATAGAGATTGAAGTAGACTTTGATGAAGTTGTAGATGATAGAGCCGTATTTTATGGTGATCCCGGATGTGTAGGTCCTTTGTTCTTCCATGTTATGAATTGTGGAGAGACTGATCCAATCGCCTGCAATACCGATCTTATTATTAATAATCTAGATGATCCTTTTCCTATACCTAATCCAATAATCATCGAAGATGATGATGCAGACCTAAGTTTTGGAAGTTTCGTAGGCATTGATTTTATACCTATTGTTAATGCTTTCTGTACTAATGATCGTGATGTCATATCTCAAGGCATCTATGAAGCTGAATTTGAAGTCTGCTTTACAATCACTTACAGAGAAGAACTGCCTGAAGATTTTCTCATAGTAGATGATGTTACAACTTGTAATGCGCTGACGGATATAGAAGCGCCTAGAGGATTTGAGGAATATGAATGGGAGCAAGTAAGTGGTGGTAATTTAGAGTCAAACGACAGAGAATTAGAAGATGCCACTGCCGGCGAATACAACATTTTAGTTGTAGATAATAATGGTTGTATTCAGGAAGACAGAATAGAAGTCATCGTCATACCTGCTTTTTCTATTAATGCCAATCCGCTGGACACCATTACTACTTGTTCAGACAGATTAGATACCTTCTTTATAGAGACAACACCAAGAATTAATCCCAGAGACTTAGATTTTGATTGGACAGGTCCTGGGGGAATATCCGGGAATACTGAATTTATAGAATTGCTCAACCCTGGTACTTACAACATAGAAGTAACCAATGAGGATGACTGTGTAGAAATGGTCTCTATAGAAGTGATAGAAATAACAACAATAGCTGCACAGATTGAGGCAGGCAACGCCTTAAGTATATGTGACAATGGGTCTATGCTGACAGCGATTATTCCTCCTACTGATACCAGCTTATACATCTATGACTGGGGCATAGGGGCAGATACAAGCTTTAATGCTGGTCCTCAATTTAGGATTAATGGACCAGGCCAATACTTCCTCATACAAACTGATACAATCGGCTGTAGCACTACCATAGATAATATTACGGTCACCTTTGCTCAAGCTCGTTCTTGCAGTGATGGTGATGCTTGTACCACCAACGACATGGAGATAGTGGCCTCAGATGGGACTGTCTGCGAGCCATGTGCAGGAATTAACTTTGATTGTTGCGTATTTAACGCCAATATTGGTGACTCCTGCGATGATGGAAATCCTAACACTGCTAATGACATCTTAGATTCCAATTGTAATTGTGCAGGCACCTTTGAGTGTCCTGCACTTATGCTTAATATAGGAGATGCTTGTGATGATGGCAATCCTGCTACAATGAATGATACCGTAGATGCAAATTGTAATTGTGCTGGTGAATTTGATTGTCCTGCACTGATATTAAATATAGGAGACGCCTGCGACGATGGTAATATAAATACAAGCAATGATACCGTGGATGCAAATTGTAATTGTATAGGAACCTTTGATTGTCCTGCGTTATCGCTAAACATCGGCGACCGCTGCGACGATGGTAATCCAAACACAAGAAATGACACAGTGGATGCAAATTGTAATTGTGTGGGAGAATTTGATTGTCCTGTCATCATGATGAACATAGGTGACATCTGTAATGATGGTGATCCAAATACTGTAGGAGACATCATTGACAGTAATTGCAATTGTACCGGTCAGCTTAACTTCGACTGTCCAACACTTATGCTCAATTTTGGAGCAGCTTGTGATGACAATGATCCGCTGACAGGAAATGATGTTGTGAATACAAATTGTGATTGTGAAGGCACGCCACTATTTGACTGTCCAGCTCTAATGCTAAATGTAGGCGAAGCTTGTGATGACGGAGATCCACAGACTGGTAATGATGTGGTAGATGCTAACTGCGATTGTGCTGGTGATGCTATTTTTGATTGCCCTACACTAATGCTAAATGTTGGAGACCCTTGTGATGATGGTAACCTCGACACAAGTAACGATATGGTCGATGGCAATTGTAATTGCATGGGCGCATTTGAGTGCCCAGGGTTAATGCTTAACATAGGCGATAGTTGTGATGATGGAAATCCGCTTACCGGTAATGATACTGTGGACGCCAATTGTGATTGTGTAGGAGATGAGTTATTTGATTGTCCGGTGATAATGCTCAATATTGGCGACAGCTGTGATGATGGTGATCCTTTAACGGGTAATGATATTGTAGATACAAATTGTGATTGCATAGGAGATCCTTTATTTGACTGCCCTACTATAATGCTCAATATTGGAGATAGCTGTGATGATGGTGATCTATCCACTGGGAGTGACATAGTAGATTCTAATTGTAATTGTGTAGGAGAAGTCTTGTTTGATTGCCCGACGTTGATGCTCAATATTGGCGACAACTGTGATGATGGTGATCCGCAGACAGGAAATGACATGGTAGATACCAATTGTAATTGTACTGGAGAACCTTTATTTGACTGCCCAACTATAATGCTCAATATTGGAGACAGCTGTGATGACGGAGATCCAAATACTGTAGGAGATATCATAGATAGCAGTTGCAATTGCTCAGGTCAATTAGGTTTCGATTGTCCTACTCTTATGCTCAACTTTGGTGCTACATGTGATGACAATGATCCGCTTACTGGCAATGACATTGTAGATTCCAATTGCATCTGTGTGGGAGAACCACTTTTTGACTGCCCCTCTTTGATGCTAAATATAGGAGACAATTGTGACGATGGTGATGCTACAACTGGTAATGATGTGGTAGATGGCAATTGTTCTTGTATTGGGGACCCTGTATTTGACTGTCCTTCCTTGCTGCTCAACATTGGAGACATCTGCGATGATGGAGATCCTAATACAGAAAACGATGTGGTAGATACCAATTGCAATTGTGCGGGTATAGATATCGACCTCTGCTCAAATACTTCTCTGGTAAATGTCGCTTGTGACGATAGCGACCCTTGTACAATCAATGATGTGGTCGTCAATGGTGAAGATGGATTTGTATGTATCCCTTGTACTGGTACACCTGTAGACTGTAATTCAGCGTTGACGGAAGTCAGAGATTGTGATGATGGCAATCCTTCTTCTATTAACGACGTAGAAACAATATTGACCTGTGACGGTAGTATATGCATCCCCTGCCAAGGAACAATACCTAATACGACTATATACATCACCAATGTCATTGCCCTTAATGAAGTCAATGACAATACTTTTGGAATTTTCCCTAGTAATCCTATAGAAGTAGTGGACTTATCCATCTTTGACAGATATGGCAATTTGGTGCATCATATCACTAACACCTTGGTAGAATCCAATGGGCTACAATGGGATGGAAGGGTCAATAACAACTTTGTAGAACAAGGTGTCTACGTATACCGATTAGAATATATCCTCAACTTAGAAAACCAAGTTCAATTTGGTGGGTTAACTATTATTAGATAATATAATCAGCTAATAGACAATCCGAATTGGATTTGTTGGCTGATGTCATTATCATTGATAAAAGATATATAATCCATGAAAGTACATTTCACCAACAAAACTGGCCAGAGTCTGGCTGCACAGCTCGACTTACCTAAAAACGGTAAGGTCAATGCCTATGCCATATTTGCCCATTGCTTTACTTGTTCTAAAAACTTAGGTGCCGTAAAAAACATCGCCCGCTCACTTATCAATGAGGGTGTTGGCTTGCTCAGGTTTGATTTTACAGGATTAGGTAATAGTGAGGGAGAGTTTGCGGATAGTAATTTTTCCAGTAATGTAGATGACCTAATCAGTGCTGCCGAGTATATGACGCAGAACTACGAAGCGCCAAAATTACTTGTTGGCCATTCTTTAGGTGGGGCTGCCACCCTGTTTGCTGCAAATCTAATGCCCACGGTCGAAGCTGTAGCTACGATAGGGGCACCATTTGGACCAGGACATGTCAAGCACCTCTTTGACCATAAAGTTAACGAGATAGAAGCAGAAGGTGCCGCCAGAGTCAATATTGGCGGAAGACCATTTACAGTGAAGAAGCAGTTTCTAGATGATATCGCTTCTGCAGACCCTAAGACAATCCTAAAGAATTTGGATGCCTCCTTGCTCATCTTACATTCACCACAAGACCGAATAGTAGAAATAGAAAATGCATCTAAATTATATCTCCATGCTAGTCACCCAAAGAGCTTTGTATCCTTGGATGGGGCAGATCATCTGCTATCGAACAAGCAAGATTCTATGTATGTGGGACATGTCATAAGTGCCTGGGCATCCCGTTATATAGAGACACCCGAGCCTTCAGAAGAAGAAACACCTGACAGAATCAAAGCACCTGTCGCTGCCATTCTAGAAGGAGATAAATTTACAACGGAAGTATACACCAGAGATCACCGCTTTACTGCAGACGAACCTATATCATTAGGTGGAGATAACCTTGGCCCAGGTCCATTTGACCTGTTGCTATCCTCCTTAGGCGCCTGCACTACGATGACCCTTAGAATGTATATAAATAGAAAGAAATGGAACGTGAATAAAATCATAGTTAATTTAAATGGATCTTCTGAGAATGGAGTATACAAAATCCATAAGTCCATAGACGTAGATGGAGATATAGATAGTGTACAACTGGATAGATTATATGAGATATCCAAAAAGTGTCCAGTATCTAAGGTGATGTTAGGCGAAATAGAGGTTGTGGATTGGAGAGAATGATGAATAGGGAATTATGAATTAGGATTTTTGAATTAACCACCCTTTTTCCATTTCGAGCGACGTCAGGAGTAGAGAAATCTTATTCTAATGAAAAGGAAAGCAAATGTTTATTTTAGCTGCTTAAACTCCATGCTTCGTTACCCTCTAATTCCCTTTAGGGAGAACCGCCTAACTAGAACAATGCCAGCGGGCTGATCGCCCCATGAGGGGCCAGGGGTAGCAGAGCCAATTATGAATTAGGATTTTTGATTTAAAAACGCCTTCGGGAAGACCTCCCCTTCAGGGGCCGGGGATTGAAGAGCCAATTACTTCACCACTAGCCTCTCTGTCCAAATATTACTATCATCTGAAAACTGAAAAAAATAAAGCCCAGCCTCCCAGTTAGAAACTGAAATTGTATTATTTCCTTTTGCAATGCGTCTATTGTCCACCACTTGTTCTAACTTGTTAGTAACAATTAAATCCAGTTCATTTTCAGACTCTATGAAAATTCTGTTATGTGCAGGATTGGGATATATCGTTGTCAGTGAGGTGAGATTATGAGTACTCGAAATCCCTGTCACTGTAAGGTTTAGCACTTGATCATAGCCACACCCATTAGCATCAAAGACATGATTAATATATGCTCCAGCTTCAGAGATGCTCTGACCCTTCCATAAATAAGGCAAGTCTGAATGATCTATAGTGACATCATATATTTCATCTGGCGTACTAGAGAAAACAGTTAAGTTTAATATTCTATTAAATGAACATCCGTTTTCAGTTGTCCCATGCGGATCGAAGTCATAAGGTAATTCATCTTCACAAATCGTCACATCCAGGACAACATCTTCTACAAAGTATACTTCAATCTCATCTACAACAGTAGCTCGGCAACCGTCTGCATTAGTGTATGTGTAGTTTATATAGTGGATACCTGTACCTGCCAAAGCTGCGTCAAACCTATCTCCAACTACCCCTGGCCCTGTATAAGTCCCTCCTAGTGGTAGTCCGCCTCTTAATCGCACAGGAGATACATTTTGGCAAATTCCTGATTGAGTTAAATCCAAACTGATATTAAATGGAGCATTCTGTTCAATTACAAAAACCCCAAGGTCTTGGACACAACCAGGGTTCGCATCCCTCACCTGTAAATTATATTCTCCTGCTGATAAGCCATCATAGCTAATGCTACCTGAATTGTCTGCGATAAGAGCCTCCCATGTCGTACCACCATCTAAGGAAAACTGGACTTCTTCTAGCTCTAGCTGATCATCGAATCTTATCGTGATATTGCCATTACCTTCGCTGCAATCTTCATTATGTGTTTCTATCTCTACTGGAAAGTCTAGAGGCTGAAGTGAGGTCAAATCGTATCTTGCTTCTGCTGTACATCCATTAGCATCCGTAACAGTCACATCAAAAGTACCTAAGCCTAAATTCCATTGATCTTCATCTGATACAACATTATTAGCGCCAGTCCAGATATAGGTATAATTTCCTGTTCCGCCGCTCGCTGTGATATCAATACTACCATCTCTATTTTCAGAACATGTGGGATGAATTACGTCGCCAGATATCTCTAATGGCGTTGGTCCTGACAACGTGATTGATGCAGTGGCTTCACAGCCATTGGCATCTATAACAGTAACCGTATGTGTTCCTGCAGGTAACTCATATATTGGTTCTTCTTGTATAGTTAGACCACCATCTATACTATAACTATAAGGAGACATACCGCCAGAAGCTGTCACGTTGATTGTACCTGTGCCCCCTGCACATAAGATGTTATTATCTCCATTCCCTACTATCAGACTCTCAAGCACACATACTACTGCATCCGGCTCCCCTAGTGTCCATGCCTCTGTATCTGTACATCCATTCACATCTGTAACTACTATTGTATAAGTACCTACACTCAACCCAGTCTGATCTGCTGCAATTACATCTAAGCCACTACCATCGACTGTCGTCCAGCTATATGCATAGTCGCCTTCTGTTATGCCTTGACCTCCTGATGCTGTGATATCGATTGCTCCCGTAGGTGCGCCACTGGCTGCATTACACAACAATTCTGTGGGTGCTCCAGATATTTCAACTGCATCTGGTTCCGTCAAGTTGTACTCGTCTTGCTGCGTACAGCCATTAGAATCTGTCACTATAAGCGTATAAGTGCCCGCGGTCAGTCCTGTCTGATCCTCTGATGAGGGATCGACTCCTGATCCGCCATTTGTCTCCGTCCAAGTGTAGACATAGCCCGGCGCTCCCCCTGTTACATGAACGTTTATGCTTCCATTAGGTCTACCACTCGCTACATTACAGTCTAGGTCTGAGGTAGATGCCAATATGCTTATAATTTGTGGTTCTCTTAGAGACCAAGAAGTTTCGACTGAACACCCATTTCTATCAGTTACTATCACCGTATAAGTCCCTTCGCCCAAACCTGACTGATCTTCATGTGAGGGAACTATTCCAGAACTTGTGCCAGTCCAGCTATATATGTAACCTGGAGTGCCACCTGATGGGGTAATGTCTATACTGCCATTTGAAGCACCATTGGCCGAATGACAATCTGGGTTTCTTGGAATACCAGACAGTTTTAATTCTGTAGGCATGGTCAAAGAATAAGTACTAAAAGCTGTATCCCCGTTGCTGTCCGTCACAATCACATGATATGTCCCCGTTTCCAGTTCAGTCTGTGAGCTATTTGACGGAAGCACAGTGCCGTCGTCTGCTAACCAATTATACTGATAAGGAGTAACACCTCCTTGTACATTTAAGTCTATACTACCATCAATAAGGCCATTATTGGGGTGACAAGATAAATCAGAAACTGCGGCAGTAATATTTATCTGTGCAGATATTGTGACAACAGATAAAAGTAGAAGTATAGGTAATACCCAATTTTTCATAATATGATTTTATTGAAGTTGTGAAAGTTGGGTGCTCCACGTTGATGCTACAAGAAAAATGCCTATTGGTGCTCAGAGATGTCAAGTGGTTTGCAAAGAAGAGTTTTTATTCGGTGTAGGGTGTATGGTATGAGGTTTATGGAATTAAGAATGAAGAATTGAAAATGTAGAATTAAGAATGATGAATTGAAAATGAAGAATTAGGATTTTAGAATGGGGAATGGGGAATGGGGAATTATGAATTGAGAATGAAGAATGATGAATTGCTACACTACCCTCTAACTCTCAGAAGGGAGAACCGCCTAACTCGAACAACACCTGCTGGAAGATTCCCCAATGCCTGCGGGGAGATCTCCCCTTAAGGGGATGGGGGTAACAGAGCTATTGAATGGGGAATTTTGAATGGAGAATGAAAAATTGTGAATTATGAATTATGAATTGCACTACACCCTTTTTCCATTTCAAGCGACGATAGGAGTCGAGAAATCTTGTTCTAATGACAATGTAGTTTTATTATCTTTTTACTGCTTGAGCCATCAAATTTTCATCTGAATCAGCTAAGCCTGCGGGAAGATCTCCCCTTAAGGGGTTTAGGAGTAACAGAGCTATTGAATGAAGAAATGAGAATGAAGAATTAGGATTTTAGATTTTTGAATGGGGAATTTCAGAATGGGCAATTATTGCTTTTAACTATCACGCCTACCCGCTAAACCTTGAACCGCTGAACCTTTAAAAACCTAGACCCTTCAACTTCGCTCAAGACCACATACCCTAAACCGCATACCGTATACCATAGACCAGCAGTCTACTCCAGCGGCCACATGTACTTCTTCTCCAGATTATTGGGAAGTGCTCTTCTGTTACGTGGACCTACTGTCTTAGGCTCTTTTTTCTTTTTGCGCTTTGCCTGTTGAGGCTTATTTTTTTTAGGCTTGCCTTCGTGGGATGCTTCATTATTCTTAGCAGGATTAGATTTCTTTGGCTTTGCTTCAGCAGTTGCCTTAGCTGTTGGGCCTTTTTGTTTTCTATTATTTCGTTTTGACTTGCCGCCTGACTTGCCCTCTTCTCTTCGTTTCTTTCTATTGGCGAAAAACTCTTGCTTACGTCTTTGCTTTTCCTTCTCCCATTCCTTTTTCTCCTCCGCCGTCATCGGCTTATCGGTCTGAGGAAAAGGATTATCTTGAATCTCCTCTATTTTCTTACCGATGAGCTTCTGGATACTCTTGACATAGGCATTTTCTTCTGGCTCGCATATTGATATTGCAATCCCATCTTCTCCTGCTCTACCCGAACGACCAATTCGATGTACATAGGTCTCTGCGATATTAGGTATGTCATAGTTGATAACATACTTCAGCTTGTCTATATCTATCCCTCTTGCTGCTATATCAGTGGCTACTAGGACACGAGTTTTTCCGGCTTTGAAGTCACGAAGGGCTTTTTGTCTTTGATTCTGAGCCTTATCGCCATGGATGGCATTAGACTGTATACCTTGTTTCTTAAGATTTCTTGCAATCCGATCACTGCCATGCTTTGTCCGACTAAAGATGAGTGCCTGATCTATCTTATCGTCATTGAGTATATGAAGGAGCAAATCTTTCTTACTTGTCCTATTGGTATAGTAAAGGTACTGCTGGATTGTCTCTGCAGTAGATGACACTGGTGCCACTTCCACTTTGACCGGATTATTGAGTATTTGTCGAGATAGCTTGACGATGTTATCTGGCATCGTAGCTGAGAAAAACAATGACTGCCTCTTCTCTGGTAAGAGCTTGAGCAATTGCTTGATATCATTGATAAAGCCCATATCCAACATCCTGTCTGCTTCATCTAATACGAAAAGCTTGATATCATCCAGACTGATGATGCCTTGACCGATAAGATCCAATAATCTACCTGGCGTTGCCACTAGGATATTGACACCCTTTTTGAGCTTTTCTACTTGCTGATGTTGTTTGACTCCGCCAAATATCACGGCATGTTTCACCTTAGTGTTGGCACTATAGGCTTTGACATTCTCTTCTATCTGTATCGCTAGTTCTCTGGTAGGCGTGACAATAAGTGAGCGCAGCCTAGGTGAGTTATTATCTCCCTTACCTTCTATCTTATGGATAAGTTGTATAATTGGTATAGCGAATGCTGCTGTCTTTCCAGTTCCAGTTTGTGCACAAGCTAATACGTCTTTTCTATCTAATACAAGTGGAATTGATCTTTCTTGTATAGGGGTAGGATGTGTATATCCTTTCTGATTGAGTGCCTTCAATATTGGCTCTACAATCTCCAAATCTTCAAATCTCATACTTCTTTAGTATATCTAGTCCCTCCGAAAATCCTTATGGGGTCAAAGATTATGTCTAAGGGCTAATTCTCGTTTATCTTAATAACACCATAAAGGTATATAGAATAGAAATGGAATGTGTGGATTTATAAATATATGAAGAAGGATATTAGCCCTTTAATGAGTGCCAAGCTGTACATAAAACAAAATATAAGAAGTACACCTAATGGAAGCCCTAAGAGTAAAGTGGGTAGGATCTTCTGTCTACCCCATTTATAGCTAATAAGCTCTGAGATCATAGCCATTCCTAGCGCAAAACCTAAAAAGTAGAGTGCAAAACAAAACCAATTATAACTACTTTTCATCCATCTCAAATCATAATAACCTTCATCTATAAAACAGAGAATGAATGTCAGAATAAAGGCGACGCCAACACTTATTAAGAGGGCTGATTGCTTGGGCTGATGATGTATAAGTTTGTCCGTTGTCATGTGGTCTAAATAAAATATTGATTACAAACGACCATACCTATCATTTATTTTGAGATATCTTCAAATTCAATAGAAAAAGTAATCGAATGGTGAAATACTGTCTAATTCACGTCACTTTCTGTTTTCTGTACTATTTAGCACTATTTTTGGTGCCGTTATATGGGAAAACAATTTGAACATGAGTCCTATATCTAACAAAATAAGGTATTCAGATGCTGAATTAGCAGAGTTTGACAAGCTATTGGATGAGAGAATAGCCACGGCCAATGAAAGCCTAAACTATTACCTTAGTCAAATTCAGGACCGTGCAGATGCAGACGACACTAAGCTAAAAAGCCTAAGTGATGCTTCTGGGAGTGTAGAGAGTGAACGACTTCAGTCTTTGGCTGCTCGTCAGTCAAAACTAATACAGCACCTGACCCATGCAAAGAGTCGCATTAAGAATAAAGTGTACGGCATCTGTAGGGAGTCGGGAGAATTGATTTCCAAAGAAAGACTAAAGGCTGTGCCGCATGCTACTTTAAGCATAAAAGCCAAACAAAAAAAATAACGAGTAGACTCGAACGAAGTAAGCATAGAATTTTAAAAAGACCATCAGAATTGAAGAAAACAGTTTGGATTGCATTATTAATAGTTTTTATCCTAGTCGTCGATCAGGCTCTAAAGTTCTATATTAAGATGAATTACCCGATAGGCGGAGGATTTAAAATTCTTGGTCTGGATTGGGCTAGGATTCATTTTGTAGAGAATGAAGGCATGGCCTTTGGTCTTAAGTTTGGTGGAAAGGTAGGCAAGTATATCCTTTCGATATTTCGTATTGCCATGGTAGGATTCTTAATCGTGCTACTCCGAGATATCATCAAGCAAAAAACCTCACTTGGTCTTCAAATTAGTTTTGCACTAATTATTGCAGGTGCTATTGGCAATATTCTCGACAGTGCTTTCTATGGTCTGATATTCTCTAACTCCAGCTATCATCAAGGTAATATCGCTGAACTATTTCCAGCTGCTGGCGGATATGGACCATTCTTGCAGGGCAAGGTTGTAGATATGTTCTATTTTCCAATGATCAATTCTACCTATCCAGATTGGTTTCCTTGGGTAGGCGGAAATAGTTTTTCATTTTTTCGTCCTGTTTTCAATGTCGCCGATAGTGCAATCTCTGTTGGGGTAGCTATGATTCTGTTATTTCACAGATCCTACTTTCTAGAAGACTCTAAGAAAACGGATAAAGAAGCTGTATCAGTAGACGAAAATATGATTAGTGAAAGCCCGCCAGAATCGCCTGTAGCTTAGGAAATATCACCAAGGAAATGCTAGCCAGGAAGTCCAATTATTACATTGATGGGGTGTATTCGCACCATATCCAAAACTAGATCTTAGATTATTGATCCTTTCGCTCCAACAGCCGTGTGATTCCGAACAGGTATTAGGTTGGGATTCTAACTTGGCTATATAGGTACTTAGATCATATCCCACTGTTCTAGCCAGCCTTGCACCATAAACATCTGCATCCATTTCTGCTTGCTTACCACTCTTCCCACAACCATTATGTCCCAAGGCAAAATGGCCTATTTCATGTCCCATAATAAATGCCCAAGTATTTACTGACTTGTAGGCCATCGCTTGTGGATGTGCATAAATGGTGCAATAATTCCCCTGACATCCTATAGCAGCTACACCACCAGAATTATTTGCATGACTATAAATGTGCCCTTGTAGATTAAGTCTGCCTGCGTTTACTAATTGTGTGGCAATCTCCTCAAGGTTTTGAACTGAGACTTGTGATGTTGAGATCATTGGTATTGATAAACCCAATACAAGAGAAAGTATCTTAATCTGTTTCATGATTTTAATTTTTACTCACGTAAAATTAAGTGTGAAACATACCTTTCAGGATTTAACTTTTGTTATACAGAGCACAATAACCGAGCGAGCAGAGTGCATAGTCTTATTAGTACCTCATTGCATATTACTCGGAGTGAGGACCATTATCAAACAATGACCTGTAAGTACTGAAGATTAATTAATAGATAAGCTGAATATTCTAAGATTCTAAACTTAGAATTATATAATAACTTCCAAGCCTATGGCTATGCCTCGTTTGCCATAAAGTTACCCACTGCACGTACTGCCTTCTGCAATATGCTGTAGTTGATGTCATAATGAACAAATTTGCCTTCCTTCTGAGCATTAACAACACCTGCTAGTCTGAGGAGTCTTAAATGCTGAGAAGTGATAGACTGTTCTATTTGCAGTGTCGAGTATATTTTATTGACATTGATAACTCCCTGAGAATCAATGTATTCTAAAATTTTTAATCTGAGGGGATGAGCTAGCGCTTTCATGAGTGTGGTAGAATACTGAAGCTTCTCATTATTGAACCTAACCGTAGCTTTCTTCATCGGGTAAATTAAGTTTTCTTATTGTAGTTGTAGACCTTGGGAACAAATATGGACATATATTCTCGTTAAAAAAAGAAATATGATAAAAAAATGTAATCTGTTATCATATTAGGATGAGGTATATACATATAAAAAAAGATGTTAATCTGACGATTAACATCTTTTGTACCAAGAGAAATATTTACCCTGTTAAGATAATATATCTTGTTTCTTATCCAGCTAAGTCTTCTACTAGCTTGGAAATCTGGTTGAGTCTATCGGAGTCTAAAGAGTAATAAATGAACTTTCCTTGCCTTTCTGTTAGAACCACACCGGCTCTTCTCAAAATGGCTAAGTGTTGTGATGCAACTGATTGTTCTAATCTAAGTTTGATATAGATATCTGTTACAGTCATGGTTTGGCTATTATCCAATAAGTCGATAATTCGTTGTCTCAACTTGTGGTTTACCGCTCTTAATACAAGAACTGCTTTTCGCAGATCTGCGTAGTCTAATTGAATTTCGCTATTTCCCTTTTTAAGGGTAACAGTTTCGTTCTTCTTATTTCTCATAGGTAAGTTTTAAAGTAAAGTTGATTTAATACGAATACGGTATTGCATAAACTGTACCAAAACAACATTAAGATTTTATCGTATCTGTATACCATTGATTATCAATCAAATAACATACCTAGACGAAAAATAGATGTGAAAATTTACTTAAATGAGTGTTTTTTTACTCTTAGTGATGTTAGGGGGCTTTAGATAAAATGGGATAAAGTAGGCTGTATCCTCTATTTGACTCTTCTTAAGCCTTTCTGAGGCTAGAAATGGCATGTACTTCGCAGAAGCGTGTGATTCGTGGATGGACCATAGGTCAATATTCTGGACGTTTTTATCCATTTTAAAGGCACCATCACCACAAAAAATGAGTTTCTGGTGGCTTTTGTCTTGGAAAGCAGCCTCATCAAGGATTTTGTTATTAGCCTCTTGCCGCTCATTCAATTGATTATCATAAACAGCATAATAGACCTCTTGTCTACGAGCATCTATCATAGGAACTAAGTGCACATCAGCCTCGTCAGTAACAATTTCAGCAGCTATTAATTGAAGTGTGGGTATGGCCAATAATGGAATATCCTTAGTGAAACATATGCCCTTAGCACAAGAAGCTCCCACCCTCAGCCCAGTATATGAGCCTGGACCCTTACTGATAGCAACAGCTGATAACTCAGAGATTGAAATGTTTGATTCGGAAAGGACTGCTTGTATCATCAAGGTGATCTGCTTAGAATGGGACCACTCATCCTTTGACTCACGATAAGCTGCCAATTGACCATTATTAGAAAGGGCAACGCTGCACCATTTCCCAGAAGTCTCCAGACACAATATCATGCTCATACCAATCTTACAATACTAAATTACTTTCTTAAGACACTGTTGTACTTAGATGAATTTTCTAGTACAGCCACAGCTTCATCTATTTCAGTGTCATTTTTAAGTTTCTGGTAGAACTTACCTCTTTGGTAATGAGATCTGGCAGCCAAGGTTTCCTCTATAGAGGATACTATAAGACCTCTATGAGTATCAAGACTCATTTCAGCTTCCTTGTCTATAGCATCCTGAACAGACTCTACCTGACTTAGCAATGATAATTGCTTATCAGCCTTCAAATTCTCTTTAAGCTCTTCAATGAGGGCTCTATTCTTGCTTTCGTATTCAAATTCTGATTTCTTAACAAAGCTCCTAAAATCTGCATAATCAGAGAAGGTTACTTCCTGTGGTTCTTCTGATTCTGTGATATGCTTGCCTTCAATTGTGTTGACGTAAGCAAAGATGATATTCTGACTTTCTAGTTGTTGAAGAATCTCAGGTGTACCATCGTTATCCAGCTTGATATCAGGAGTGACTCCTCCGCCATCTAGTACGGTCCTGCCAGCTTCTGTTTTAAATTTGGCTCTCTCCTCATCTGGTATATCTACCGGCTCTCCGTCTTCGTACTCAACTGATTGAATACATCTGCCAGAAGGGATATAATACTTAGACGTTGTCACCTTTACCCTGGAATTATATCCGACATTCATCGTATTCTGCACCAAACCCTTTCCATAACTTCTTTGTCCCATAATTACTCCCCTATCCAAGTCTTGTATGACACCTGATACGATCTCAGAGGCAGAAGCGGACTTCTTGTTGATCATAACAACCAGTGGAATATCCAAATCGAGTGGTGTCCCAAGGGTTTTATATTTGACATCTCGTTCTTTTACTTTGCTTTTCACACTGACGACGTTCTTATTCTGGGGCACGAATATATTAGATACATTTATCGCTTCTTTAAGAAGACCCCCACCATTGTTTCTCAAATCTAGGATGATACCTTTCATTTTAGGGTTTTGGGTCTTCATCTTACTGATCTCTTTTCTAATATTCTTAGAGGCGTCTGCAGTAAAGGTGGTGAGCACTACATATCCAATATCATCACTCACAAATCCACTATAAGGTACATTAGGAATACTTACTTGTGATCGCTGTAGATTCACATCCCATTCTTTATTTTCAGATGGTCGATTTACGGTGATGGCTAGTTCCGTCCCAGGTACTCCCCTCATCACTTGATTCATCTCATCCAAGGAACGGCCTTTTGTTGATCGGCCTTGCACTTTGACAATCTGGTCTCCCGCTTTTAGTCCAGCCTTGACGACAGGGCTATCCTGATAGGGCTCTACTATAGTAATATAATCACCTACTTTCTTAACGATAGCACCGATTCCTTGGTATTTGCCTTCTGTATTGATACGGTAACTGGCTACCTGAGATTCGGAAATGTAATTGGTATATGGATCCAAAGAACCAACCATAGCATCTATACCTACTCTCATCAGCTGAGATGGGTCCAAATCATCTACATAGTTCTTATTGAGTTCTTTATAGACATTGACGAAGATTTCAATGTTTTTAGAAATCTCATAAAGCCTATCATTATTGATTGTTGTCGCAGAAATACCAATAACCATTATGATTATCAGGGATCCAATTTTATATACGTTCTTCATATATTACTTCTAATGTGCTTATAACGTCAAATCTTCTCTTAAAATTCGACTCAGAATCATAATACCAAAGGTCAGTTAATTTTCAACCAGTTTCCAAAACTTAACTTGACAATAATACCAACTCAGGTGACAAACTATCTTCTAACAAAGAAAGCCAAAGATGAATGTTCACCTTTGGCCTTTAAAATCTAATTATTGTCTATATCCTGACCTATCCTATATGTTGGTCTTCGCTATTTGTATAGCAATAGCTAATAGAATAATGCCAAATACTTTTCTCAATGTGGAGGCTGTCTGTGGCGTCATCTTATCTGCTAACCAATCTATAGAACGAAGTAAGAAAAATATGATAATCGCATTGGCTATTATGCCTCCGAATATGCTTAATGTATCAAACTCTGCTTTAAGAGATATTATGGTAGTTAAGGTGCCCGCACCCGCCAATAATGGGAAGGCTATGGGTACTATACTACCACTAGAAGTTTCACCCGCATCCTCCTTGAATAGTTTAATTCCAAGAATCATCTCCAAGCCTATAAAGAGCATGACTATAGATCCTGCCAATGCGAAAGAAGAAATCTCAATCCCAAATAGACCCAAAATAGAGGCACCGAAAAACAGAAAAGCAATCATGATTCCTGTGGCAAATACTGTCACTACAGAAGGACTAAAAGCAACGCCTTCTTTCCGCATGCTAATCAGCACTGGAATATTACCTAACATGTCTATGACACTGAATAAAATTACTGTTACTGATAATAATGCTGTCAAATTCATTGTACACGTTTTTCACTACTAATAATTAAATGATACTGGCTTTTAGATGATGTTTTTCATTAGAATCTCCAAAAACACATTTATACTTCAAAGTAACGCTGAATAGATATAATTTGCTCTTAATTGTATTATAATAAGTTATATTGACCTATTTGAATAATTATATGTGTCATATTTTTCATTTGTAATGAAAATTCAAAGGCGTAAAAGAAACTCTGACTCAGTAACCCAAAAGATGTAGTTGTACTGACTGCGACTAAGGGTTATCGTTAGCATGATTAGCATTCTTATCCATAGAGGGGCTATGCGGTTTGGCCAAGGATTGCCTCTCTATCATAATCACCCCATAATAGCTGATGATGTTTCTATCAAAGTGGTTAGCATAGAATAATATGACTGATATATGACTATTTTCATGTCATAATAATTGATAATATGGCTAATTCAAGCAAAATAAAACTGGATCCTTTTGACATCAGAATTGTAGATGAACTCACTAAAGATGCCAGAGTACCACTCATCCAATTGGCCAAAAAACTAAAGGTATCCAACACACTCATTCATCAAAGAATCAAAAAACTCAAGGAGGTCGGCATCCTCAAAAAAGCAAGCTATAGCCTGGATCCACTCTTATTAGGATATGAAACCTCTGCCTATACCCAAATCATGCTAACTAATGCAAAGCATCACAGAGAAGTCACCAAGAAACTAAAAGAGATTCCCGAGATTGTAGAATGTGTCAATATAGCTGGACGTTATGCCTTAATGGTCAGAATATTTGCTTATAACAACAGGCATCTCAGAGACCTAATCTATGAAGAGATACAACCCATAGAGGGTGTGGAAGGCACCAATACAACCATCTCATTTGAGACGGCTTTTGCTAGGACGGTTCCGATTGCGCTTGATGATGAAGATTGATTTAAGCAGAGTACTATAAGATTATTAACTTGAGAACAATTAAGATTATGTCACAGCAGATATACAAAACTCAAATCTTAGAATCTTTTCCAGAATTCAAAAAATCTCAATCGTTTATAGATGAGTTAATGGGCGCTGGAAAGATTATGGATATCAAGGCCGGTAATACAATTATAGATTCTGGAGATTATATCAAGGTCATTCCATTTCTTATGGATGGACTGATTAAAATATACAGAGAGGATGCTGATGGAAATGAAATCCTACTCTACTATATCAAAAGTGGCGAAAGTTGTGTCATATCTATTACAGCTTCTCTAAAAGGGGAAAAGAGTTCTATTAAAGCCTATGTAGAAGAGGACAGTACGTTAATTGCTATTCCTATAAAAGACTTTGAAAACCTCTTAAACAAATACAACTTATTGCACACTTTCACCTATGACTTATTCAATATAAAATACAACCAACTCATTAATTCTATTGACAGCCTAGCATTTACAAACCTCAGAGCAAGGCTATATAATTACCTTACAAATGAAGCCAAGTCAAAAGAAACTAATGTGCTAATAGGTCTGACTCATAAAAAAATATCTGTAGATCTTTCTACCTCAAGAGAAGTCGTTTCTCGATTAATGTATGCTATACAAAAAGAAGGCTTAATTGATATCTCGAATAAAAAAATCACACTTCTAAAGCTAGGTGACTAATGTCACAGAATTTCACATCCTACATAATCCATTTTTGTAGGCAAAAATGAAATATACAATCATCGTCTCCATAATTATTGGAGCCACTTATCTTATGTCATGCAGGAAATCTCCAGCCCAAGACACTTTTCCTAAAGATTCATTTCTTGTGGATGTGAGAACTGCAGAGGAATTTCAAAGCGGATCAGTAGCCAATGCTATTAATATTCCACTTAATGAAATAGAATCAAACCTCGATAAATTTTCAGGCAAGGAACATATTGTAGTCTTTTGTAGAAGTGGAAATAGAAGCAACAAGGCAAAGAAAAAGCTTGAAAAAAATGGCATTTCTAATGTCACTAATGGCGGTTCATTGCAGGATGTAAAATCCTCAATCTCAACTCAATAAATCTCTTACAAATCAGATTCAACTTTTTTGTCCTCTGTGACCTAGGTCACAAAATCGCACAGCAGTTCCATCTATGTTTGTTTTCGATAATGATAAACTCATTTTTCTTTAGAAAATAAACATTCAATACAATGGAATATGCATTTCAGTTAAAGACAAAACTCTTATTGTCATTTGTAATCTTCAGTGGCATACTATCTGCACAAAACGTAGGTATCGGAACCAGTACTCCAGGAGCTAAGCTGATGGTTGTGGGTGATAGCGGTGCACCTGCACTTAATATCCTGAATGATGGAACAAACCCTATGAATCCAGGACTCCGTGTCAATGATAATGGTCGTGTAGGTATTGGGACAATTACCCCCGGTGCCAGATTTATGGTCATTGGACAGGATGGTGCACCTACCCTTAATATCCTGCATGACGGTGTTTCTCCCATGAACCCTGCTTTAAGAATAAATGACAACGGAAGAGTCGGCATAGGTACTACGAGTCCAGGAGCTAGATTTATGGTAGTAGGACAAGCTGGAGGTCCAACTCTTAATATACTTCATGATGGCACCAACCCGATGAACCCAGCTCTGAGAGTCAATGAAGATGGCAACGTAGGTATAGGTACCACGGCACCTACTTCTAGATTCGAAGTCAATGGTATGCTGACTGCAAGCAACTTAAGATTGACTAGTGGCGCAGCTGCTGGAGCAGTGCTGACCGCTGATGCAAATGGTGTGGCAACTTGGCAAATGCCAACAACGGGAGGGTCCTCCAGTTGGATAGATAGCGGATTCAACATATTATCTACTAACACTGGAAATGTGGGAATAGGAACTAATACGCCAGGGGCTAGACTAATGGTAGTCGGCAACCTAGGAGCACCGGCATTGAACATCTTAAATGATGGGTCTAATCCAATGAATCCTGCACTAAGAGTCAATGATAACGGAAGAGTGGGCATCGGAACAACAACACCTGGAGCCAGACTTATGGTGATCGGTCAGGATGGTGCGCCGACTATGAATATTCTCAATGACGGCGCTAACCCAACTAATCCAGCCCTACGTGTGAATGATAATGGTAGAGTGGGTATAGGAACTACAGACCCAGGTGCTCGATTTATGGTCATCGGTGAAGCCGGTGCGCCAACACTAAATGTTCTTCATGATGGCAACAACCCCATGAATCCTGCCCTCAGAATAAATGATAATGGCAATGTAGGCGTTGGTACAACGACACCTTCATCTAGACTAGATGTCAACGGCACGTTGACTACATCTAATCTTAGAGTAACTAACGGAGCGGTTGCAGGTGCAGTTTTAACTGCTGATGCAAGTGGTTTAGCAACATGGCAAACACCAACACCTTCAGGAGGATCTTCAGGTTGGATAGAAAGTGGATTCAATATTTTATCCACTAACACAGGTAATGTAGGTATCGGAACCAATACACCAGGAGCTAGACTCATGGTCGTGGGCAATGCTGGCGCACCCGCTCTTAATATTCTCAATGATGGGTCTAATCCTATGAATCCTGCACTTAGAGTCAACGATAACGGCAGAGTGGGTATTGGCACAACAACACCAGGTGCAAGATTTATGGTAATCGGTCAGGATGGAGCACCTACATTGAATATTCTCCATGATGGTGCTAATCCAACAAATCCAGCTATTAGAGTCAATGACAATGGTAGAGTTGGAGTAGGTACGACAGCGCCAGGAGCCAGACTTATGGTTGTTGGCGAAGATGGAGCACCTACACTTAATGTAATACATGATGGAACTAACCCTATGAACCCAGCCATCAGAGTCAATGACAATGGCAGAGTTGGCGTCGGTACTACTTCTCCAGGAGCTAGACTTATGGTTGTCGGCGAAGATGGCGCTCCCACATTAAATGTTCTACATGATGGTAGCAACCCTATGAATCCTGCTCTAAGAGTCAATGACAATGGCAGAGTTGGCGTCGGTACTACTTCTCCAGGAGCTAGACTTATGGTAGTAGGCGAAGCAGGTGCACCAACACTAAATGTTCTTCATGATGGCAACAACCCTATGAATCCTGCCCTCAGAATAAATGATAATGGTCGAGTAGGAATTGGTACGACAGCACCTAGAGCCAGAGTAGAAATAGCTGACGGTGACGTATATCTACCTAATGCCAATAATGGTATTATCATGACTGCACCGACAGGCGTATGCTTCAGAGTTACTGTAAATAATTTTGGACAACTAGAAAGTAATGAAGTCACTTGTCCTAACTAAATCGTATACAAAATGAAATACACATTAACTATAATGACAGTGTTCACTCTATGCTTTTTAGAAATGAATGCACAGTTCTATAACGATGGAGCTTTAGTAACTATTCAGCCTAGTGCTTTGGTTCACATCCAAGGTGACTTTATCAATCAAGGTGGAGAAATCACAAATGAAGGACTAATAGAATTGGGTGGAGATTGGGTCAATACGGTGATGACTCCCCCACTTACACCTAATGCTGGGACAATAAGTCTGCAAGGGAGCAACCAATCGATTGGCGGAGATTTCCCTACCCTATTCCATAATGTATCATTGGATCAAGCGCAAAATGTGACATTGACCTCATCCATTGGAATAGGCAACAGCATAGAATTAAATGATGGCATAGTTACATTAAATCGTAATGTACTGCATTTATTAAGACCAGAACCAGAGGCACTGACCTTCAACGAAGGTGGTGTTATCGCTGAAACATCTGATAACTATGGTTTTGTAAGATGGGATTTAGGTGAGACCGCACCCAATAGTTATACGATACCATTTATCAATACTCTAGGAAATTCAGTGCCCTTGAGTTATGAGATACAAGGTAGTGGTGTAGGCGATGTAGGTTTTCTCTTGTTCTCTACTTATGGATCAGAAGAAGACAACAGCCCTTTACCTATTGGTGTAACTAACTTAAACGTGCCCGATGACAACACAGGCCTAACCTTAGTAGATAGATTCTATGTCGTAGAATCTATGGATTACACAACTAGCCCTAGTGGCATTGTGACGCTTAGTTACGATGAGACTTCAGAGATTGGTGGTAATAATACAATTGCGACTGACCGATTGGAGACTTTAGTTTGGGATACCCTAGATGGTTGGATGTCATTTAATCAAAATACTACAGCCATCAACTCTGTGCAGACAGTAATAGATAATCAATATGGCACATATACCTTATGGTCAAATACATCGACATCAGTTAATGATTTTCAGGAGTTGGAAGGATTTGTTGTATATCCGAATCCTACCACTTCTATTGCCACTGTAGAATTTATAGCACCTGTAACGGACCAGGCATTGCTTAGTATAATAAATTCACTTGGCAAGAAAATCTCTAATCAATCTGTACAATTGACTGACGGCGAGATGAAAAAGATTGAGTTGAACTTAAGTGACCAACCTGACGGACTATACCATATTCTTATAGAAGGTGAAAGTCTGAGGTCAAGTAAAATGGTTATTAAACAATAATTAAAAATTGTCCAGTGAATATTAATATGTCAATATGTGACAGGGCAATAAGAGCAGTCGCAGTTTTCATAGTTCTAATATTATTTTCATTGGATTTGATAGAGGGTGGCTTGTCTATAATATTAATTTCTGTATCCAGAATAATGGGTAACACTATAGTATTTGGTACTGCCCTTTATATCAAATTACTCATTTCTCCACTTTATAAATTCTAATTAAGTTGGTTGGTTTCTTGAAGACTGTGATAGGCCTCTCCTGAACGCTTAGGAGAGGTTATTTTTTAATCATTAATCTTCCTTTCACATTACAAGCCCTCTAACCCACTCACCTGAGTTCCAGCATATTGTCCTGAAGCCAGGACTTTCTTTAGCGCAACCATGGTATCTTTTGGTCCTTTACTGATAGCCAAATTTATTATCCAGTTAGGTATAGAACCGCCAATATCTGCTCTGATAAAATAATCTACATCTATCCAGCCTTGTTCCAAAGGCGTTAAGGTGTAGGTCGCATCCAAAGAAGGCATCCTAATATAATCTGAGGCTTTAGGCATCCTATCTGGGTGAGCTTTATATTCTATAAAGACATTATTATTCTCAGCATCGAGGGAGCGCTTATACTCAATGACAGCATCCCTATCCTTAGCTGGGAAAGGAAAATCTGTTCCAATATAGAAGAAGTAATGTGTAGGCGTAATTTGCTCTATTTTGCGAGATTCGTTGGTGTTCTTTACCCAACTGTCTTGAAGTCCGAAGTCCTCGAGTGCCGCTATCAATTCTTGCATAGAAGTTTGTAACTTAGTCCTGATACGAACATCCTTGATATCGAATCCATCAATTTTTCTTGTGTAGACCTCTATTCCATCATAGTCTTTATGAAGATTCCAATCCTGAGCATCTAAGGACAAAAGACTTGTAGAAAACAGCACTAACACAAGAATTCGAATATATAAAATGGACTTATTCATATAAGCAAATTAGTGGGTTTAGGGGTGGGTATCAAAACTCTTTACGCTTTTAACGCAACCATATCACAATTATATAAGTATTAGAAAATGTCGACTGCATTCAAAAATGACCAAATTGGAGGTTTCTTCTTCCTATTAAGATATTAAATGCATAAATTTGTGGCAAATAATAATGAATAAGTATGAATCTTAAGTACCTTTTACTTCTAGCAATTTTAACATTTGGAATGGCTGCTTGCGGCGACGACGAAGAAGACCCAATGACTCCTGACCCGATGGGTTGTGATACCTCTGATGTGACCTACACTAATGGGGTACAAGCTATTCTAGACACCAATTGTTCAATCTCTGGTTGCCACAATGATGTTGATTTAGCTAATGGATTCAGCGTGGAGACATTTGATCAGTCGGTGGTTGCTGCCAATTTTCCTTCATTTTTTCCTGCCATAAATTTCGAATCAGGAGCTAGTCCAATGCCAAGGGGAGCTGACCAGTTAGCTCAATGTGACATAGATATTCTTACTGCATGGCGTGATGCTGGATTTCCAGAATAAGCATAAATAGATAAAAAATATTCAAATGGGCGCATGTACTTCATGGGCCCATTTTTTTTATTTAAATGGATGTATAAGTCTAACTTTAACTATTAGAGCATCATTCAAATAAAGAACATTAACATGGAAGTTATCAATCTCAATCAGAAATTCTCACTATTCGACGAACATTGGACACCTAAAATCATAGGTCAACTAAATGGTCAAGCGATAAAACTTGCTAAAATAAAGGGTGAATTTGTTTGGCATGACCATGCTAATGAGGATGAGCTATTTATGGTCATCAAAGGTCAGCTAAAATTAGAATTTGAGGATGGTATACGCGTGGTTAATCCTGGTGAGATTCTGATTGTCCCTCGTGGAGTGCCTCACAAGCCAATTGCAGAGGAAGAGGTGCATCTCATGCTGTTCGAACCTATAGAAACCAAACATACCGGTGATGTAAATCATGCACTTACCAAAGAAAAGCTAGACTGGATTTAATATCATGTTACCCCAAAAATTCACGAACCAAATCCATTAGTTCCTGCGGCTTTTCTGCATGTACCCAGTGCCCCGCTTCTTTTATTTTCTCATATCGATGCATCGGAAATAGTTCTTTTATCTGTGTTAAATCATCCTCAGTGATATAATTGGAATTGCCACCTGCAATAAATAATATGGGTTCTTCGCTTGGACTACTACCTTCAGTAGGCGCTAATATATTTTGATAGTTATCCCACAATCCAGCAATATTAGCTTTCCAAGCATAACCTACTGTATCCACATTCCGCTTAAGGTTTTTCATTAGGAAATAGACTATACCCAATTCTAAACCCCTGCCCACAAGCATATCTTCTACTTCTGACCGCTTCTCTATCCTAGTTAAATCCACCCCAAGCAAACTCTCAAATATATGCTGATGCCCACCTATAGCTCCTCTTGGTGCTATGTCCACTACAATGGTCTTATCCACCCTTTCCGGATACATGTGAGCAAATTGCATCACGGTTTTGCCTCCCATGCTGTGACCTATGAGGTGTGCAGACCGGATGCCTTGCTCATCCATCCAAGTTTTTAGGTCTTCTGCCAATAAGTGATAAGTGAAGTCATCTGAGTGGAATGACTTCCCATGATTTCGTTGGTCCACAAGGTAGATATGATAATTGTCTGACAACTTACGTCCAATGGTCTTCCAGTTGTCGAGCATTCCCAGCAGCCCATGTAGTATGATGACTGGGTGACCTTGTCCCATGTCTTTGAAATGGAGATAACTCATATGGCAAAGATGATGAAAAAAGAAACAATACAATCCGTTGCTGGAAATGCGAAAAACGTGCAGTTTGTTAGTAAGGCTTATTGGTTATCCTCACTCCAAATGCGAAAGAGGTGGATGAAAAATTGCAAAAGCTTATACAATCTTCGATTAAAATCTAAAATAATGCACGTGGTTAATTAAACCTTAAGTCCCAAATCAAATCAAAATCACAGAAGCCGTCGCCTTATTTTCAAGTTTCAAATATAAATTCACACGTAATGAGACTCATTTTAGCATCAATACTTGCTTTATTATTAGGAAATACTTTATTCGCACAGAATAACTCCGGAGAGATTGTTTATTTAGAAAAAACCAATATCCACAAAAACCTACCACCAGAAATGGAAGCGATGAAGGATAGAATTCCTGAATTCAGAGAGTCAAATAAAATCTTGTACTTCAATAGCCAAGAAGCTTTGTACAAAAACAAGCCTAAAACGGAGGCTGAAAAGGAGAAGCCACAAGAATTTAGAGGTGAAGGACGTAGAGGGAGAAGAGGTGGCCGATTTGGCGGTAGAAACAACAATAGTCAGTACTATACAAGTATCAGTGATGGTGTCTCAGTGGACTCTAGAAATCTATTTGGCAAAGAATTCCTCATAGAAGGGGAACGTGAATCATTAAAGTGGAAAATAACAGGAGAGCAGAAGCAAGTAGGTTCTTATCTGTGTCAAAAGGCTACCTTTCAAGATAGTACTCAAAATATAGTTGCTTGGTTTACACCCATGATTCCTGTAGCATCTGGGCCTAGCCAATATAATGGGCTTCCTGGGATGATATTGCATATGGATTTTAACGATGGCGCCAGACAGATAACTGCGACTGATATTACACTTAAAGAGTTGGAATCTGGGATGATTGCGAAGCCAACTAAAGGCAAGAAGGTAACTGAAGATGAGTTCAATACCATGAGAAAAGAGAAATTAAAAGAAATGGAGGAAGAGTTCGGTGGACGAAGGGGCGGTCGATTCAGACGATTCGGTGGCTAATAGCAATAGATTCTTCTTACCTATTTACTAACTCACTATCTAATGACGAAAATTCTTTTCTCTTCTATTCTTGTTTGCTTGAGTATCTCATTATTTGGTCAAAGTCTGGACTTAACTGGGAAGGTTCTGGGACAGGACAAAGAGCCCCTTGTTAGCGCTACAGTTGTCGTACTATCCCAAGCGGACTCTACACTGGTGAGCTTTGGACTGACCGATAGTGAAGGAAGATATAAAATCCAAGACCTAATCTATGATGCGTATATCCTCCAAGTAACCTATCTAGGATATCAGCAATATACTGAGCATATAACAGTAGACAGCAATACATCAGCCACCCAAGATGCTATAGTACTTAAGTTATCTAGCAATCAGATAGAGCAAATAGAAATAGAAGGAGAACATGTACCCATTCAGGTCAAAAAAGACACCCTAGAATATAATGCTGCGGCCTTTCAGACCCAACCCAATGAGGTTGTAGAAGACCTCCTCAAGAAACTGCCAGGCGTAGAAGTGGATGACGATGGTACGATTACAGCACAAGGAGAAGAGGTGCAAAAAGTGACAGTAGATGGCAAGAAATTCTTCGGAGATGACCCTACCATAGCTACAAGAAACCTTCCTGCAGATGCAGTCAATAAAGTCCAAATATTCGACGAGAAATCAGAGGCTGCACAATTTTCGGGTGTGGATGATGGAGAGAGAGAAAAGACAATAAATCTAGAACTAAAAGAAGACAGACGACAAGGACAGTTTGGGACTATAGAAGCTGGTTATGGCACTGACAATAGATACAAAGGCCGATTGTCTCTAAATAGGTTCTCTACCAAGACACAAATCTCAGCCATAGGTAATTTTAATAATATCAATGAACAAGGATTTTCTTCTAGAGACTTCATCAGCTTCATGCAAGGTGTCGGATTTAGAGGAGGACGTAATGGCCTTAATATCAATGATGGATTGAGCAATGGTTTTGTGACCACCAATGCAGGTGGACTTAATATCAATTATGATATTTCCTCTAAGGTAGACTTCACGGCAAGCTATTTTCTCAATGATATTTCTAATGATATAGAGAGTATTGTAGCAAGAGAAAATTTTGGGAGAGGAGCCAGTTTCTTTGATAATGAAAATTCTGTAGAATCTAATAGTTCTATTAATCACAGAATCAACACCGAATTTGAAATAGAGATAGACTCCTCTCAAAATCTTGACATCAATACAGGGGTCGTATTCAGCAATGGAGGTGCCACGTTAGATGGTCTCTCAGAAAGGTTGTCCCAAGAATTCACCACACAAAATAGTTCTGCGCAAGACTATATCAATGATGGCTCTAGCCTCAATTTTACTGGAAGGGCTACTTATAGAAAAAACTTTGGAACAATTAAGAAGCGGACTTTGACACTTCAAGGTAGTCTCAATGATACGCGGTCTGATAGTGATGGTGACTTGAACTCATTGAATACTTTTTTCGATGATTTTGGCCAGGAAGAAATTGTGGAAGATATCATTCAGAGTCAGTTACAAGATGATGACAGTAATAACTTTAGATTCCAAATCTCATATGTAGAGCCTATCAAAGCAGACCAATTCTTGGAAGCGAAATACGTCCGCTCCAATTTTGATAATGAGATAAGGAGAGAGGTGGAAGATATATTATCAGGTACCACCATCATCAATGATGACTTGAGTAATCACTACACCAGAGACTATAACTTCGACAGACCTTCATTGACTTGGCACAGAAATACAGAATTGACGCAGTTAAGCGTAGAAGCTGCCTTTCAAAATTCAGTGCTAAAGGGGGATATAATATCAGAAGGATTACTGATAGAAAACAGAGTATTTGCATTTTTACCTAGAATCAATTTCAGACATGAACTTGGTCAGTCACACAACATCAGAGTACGATATAACACCAGTGTCAATGAACCTTCTATCAACCAACTGCAACCCGTACCTGACAACTCTGACCCAATAAACATCTATCAAGGTAATCCAGACTTAGTACCAGAGTATAGCCATAATCTAAGAGTGAATTATATTAAATATGACCAGTTTTCTTTCAGGTCACTCTTTGCTTTTGTCAATGCCAGATACACCACCAACAACATCACTAATCAGACCTTAGTAGATGATGCCTTTGTGCAGACAACCCAGCCCGTTAATGTCGATTATGACTTCAACGTATCTGGAAATATAAATTTCAGCACACCAGTGAAGTTTCTAAAAACCAGACTCAACATCGGCACGCGGCTCTCCTATAACAATAGCTTAGTTTTTATTAACGGCATAGAAAACACTAGAGAACGCGTCATCACCAATGTCAATGCACGATGGGAAAACAGAAGAAAAAAAGTCTTTGATTGGGAGATAGGTGGTAACATCAACTTCAATACCACCAGCTATGACCTCAGTGACAGAACACAGGCTTTTGCTAACCAAAGAGTCTTTACAGACCTCACCTACAATATCAAAAACTCGGTAGCCATCAGCACCAACTTCACAGTCAATTTTTATGACGAGGAGCAGTTCGGTGAAGCGACGACTATCCCTATCTGGAAAGGAAGTATATCAAAATACCTCTTAGACCAAAAATTAGAAATCAAAGCCTCGGTCTTTGACATCTTAAACCAGAACATTGGTATCTCCC
>CAZMMQ010000046.1:0-5731 GCA_964567435.1 uncultured Saprospiraceae bacterium
CCCGCTCCGGGTACCAGTGGGACTTTTATCATAAATGCTCACTATATTATCGAGTTTCTTAATCTGTAAATTATTGAATTTCAGGTTATTAGAGTCAAAAAATTGATTAAGTCGTGGGGTTTGCAAGTACTCTTTATGGGAATACAAACCCCCGATCATAATCAAACTCAATAGCTGCTGTTTACCAGCAGGATTTACAGTTTTATAGATATCATTAAGGTTTGTAAGCCTTGACAGTACTGACTTTATCAGCTTGGGGTCCAATGTAAGATTCAACTTTGAATCGGCCATGACTTTTTGCAAATGGTCCCGCTGGGTCTACTAGAGATTATTCTTTAGCGTAAGGGGTGACAGCAACATCAAACAGAGCTTGTATCCTATGTTTAGAGCGATTAAAAAGACTCATCCTAAAGTAGCTCAGGAAAAATAATCAGGTATACAGTGATAGCGGAATGGCTCAAGACTAAGGATATGAGAATAGTGCATTATATGGCAGGGCTTCGGTATGTGATCAGTACAGAAAGGTATCAGGTGGCTAATCTTAGGGAGCTGAAGGAGAGTCTGAAAAGTCATCATCTGTTGAAATGAAATCATCTTATGTCCAAAAGCGTTAAGTTTACAATACACAATTTATTAGTTATGAATGGAATAATGTATGTGACAGATGAGAACAACAAAAGGAGGTTTGTTCAGATAGATATTGATAAATATGGAGGAGAGTATCTTGAAGACCTAATTGATGGGCTAGTTGCTGAATCAAGAAAAAGTGAAGAATCCATTCCCTTTGATCAGGCTTTGGAAGAACTGAGAAAAGCGGGAAAGCTAGATGAGTAAATACAAGGTTCAATTTAAAAGATCGGCACTAAAGAAACTATACAAGCTGCCTAATAAAGAAGTAGTCAAAATCACTTCACTAATAAGCAAACTAGCAGAAGAACCTCGTCAGTCTGGTTGTAAGAAACTGAAAGGCTACAAAAATCTATGGCGAGTTAGATCAGGAAATTACAGAGTTATCTAAAGTATTGAAGATGAAGTGCTGGTCGTAGAAATATTAGAGATAGTAGATAGAAAAGATGCCTATTGATTGACAGCCTGCCTCCTAGGGGAGGCAGAGAATAAATGTTGATCAGCTTCCCTCTTAATCCACCCACGGATCAAAGGCCACCCGCAAAATAGAGAAGTTGTGTTCGTCGGGTTCCCTTGCACATACTGCGCCAGTCCCCCAGAGGCAGGACACAGGAGCTTGCAGCACCTTTGTCAACAGTATACACTGCGGTCAACTACTCACTCATAGCAATTTTGTCTGCAAGTAGAACATGCTTCCACTGCGTTCCAGTACGCTGCGCCATGCACTACTCACATCCACCGCTACTTTATTAATGGCGGACTGCTCGACTCCCTCGGCTGCGACCCAATTAGTTTTAAATCGGTTCCGCTAGCGCTGCACCCAAACTTTTAAAGGTGGGTCTTGTGTATTCTACATTTAGCTGATAAGTTAATCACTCATTTTATAGTAAAAAGCCATCCTAATGGTTGTTATTTAGGAGTAGCAAGATTATTCTGAATGGAGCACTTAAGAAGAAAGGCATCCAGCATCGCAAAGACATGAGACTTGTTCTCATCATCAAGCTTCTGAATATCCTTGAGTCTTTTGACGGTAGCTATCCTGTAGATTACTATTTTGTTGACTAAACAAAGTAATTGAGTTAAGACTGGCTGTCCGGTAAAATATTCATATTTGTACATGGTGCTATTTGTTGTGTCGTAACTACAAAATATCACCATTGGCCGAGATAATTATTTATCGGCCTACTTTACCAGACACTAATGAATACAAGTCTCGACGAACGGGTGAGAGTCTATTGAATGTAAAGTTCCATTACGAGAACGAAGAACTCTCTGCTACGCTTGCGCTCCGATCGAGTTGAAAAAATGATTGAAGATAGGAGAACTTTCCAAATCGACCATGTGGATATTTCTTCGTGCTCGTAGTGGTTGGTTAGGATTATAAAGTCAGTTTTACTTACTAGAATAGCATTACTATCTATGTGAATCTGTTGTTTTATGGTGCATCTAGATGATGCTATTCAATATTCTTATTCAAAGGTTGAATCAAAAAATATCAATATAAAAGATGACACAGTGTCCCATAATTAAACTACCTTTTGTCCATATACAAAGGAAGCTATTCAAACAAGACTATTATGGAAAATAAAAAACTGATACTTGACAAAAGACCTCAAGGCATGCCTACTGCTGACACCTGGTCTATTATGACTGAATCAGTAGAACAACCACATGAGGGTGAAATTATTATAAAGAATGAATTCATCTCTTTAGACCCAGCCATGAGAGGGTGGATGGATGATAGACCTTCATATATAGCACCGGTGGAGTTGGGAGCAGTCATGAGAGCTGGATCTATAGGTACTGTCATTGCCAGTAATAACCATCCAAAATTTAGAGAAGGAGATGTATTGGTAGGTACCGGGGGTGTACAAACTCATCACAGGACAAATGGTAAAGGCTACTTCAAGGTAGACACTAATATTGCACCAATGGAGAAATTTCTTGGCGTACTAGGGATGCCAGGAATGACAGCTTACTTTGGAATTATGGACATAGGGAAAATAAAGGTTGGTGAAGTTGTACTTATTTCTGGCGCTGCAGGAGCAGTAGGCAGTTTAGTAGGGCAGATAGCTAAGGCCAAAGGATGCACTGCCATAGGTATCGCAGGCGGTCAAGACAAGTGCAATTATGTAACCTCTACACTTGGTTTTGATGCCTGTATTGATTACAAAAATGATAACGTTTACAAAGCACTTAAGTCCGCCGCACCTAAAGGTATAGATGTTTATTTTGATAATGTAGGTGGAGCAATACTCGAAACAGCACTCTACCAAATACGTAAGAATGCACGGATAGTTATATGTGGAGCAATATCTCAATACAATAATTTAGAAGCTATCAAAGGACCTAAAAACTATCTCTCATTATTGGTTCATAGTGCTTCGATGTCTGGGTTTGTAGTATTTGACTACGCCGACCGATATCAAGAAGGTGCACAAGAAATAGCAAAGATGATTATGGCAGGTCAAGTGAAAAGTGAAGAAACTATTGTAGATGGCATCGACAATTTCTATTCTGCGTTCCAAAAGTTGTTCTCAGGTGAAAAGCGTGGAAAACTATTATTAAAGGTCTAAATGTTGTCCCATGAATTATGTTCTCAAACTCCAAAACCAATTTACCAAGTTACCTTTTGGCAGAACGCTGTTTTCTAACATGATTGCAAGAAAAGCACCTTACTTTACGACAATCAATCCTAGGGTGGAAGAACTAAGGCATAATTACATCAAGGTGTCTTTAAGAAAAAGACATGCTGTCCACAATCATTTGAAAACAGTCCATGCCATTGCTAGTTGTAATCTTTGTGAATTTGCGGCAGGTATATGCATGGAATCATCCATCCCTAAACATAGAAGATGGATTCCAATAGGTATGACTGTACAGTATCTCAAGAAAGCCAAAACTGATTTGACTGCTGAATGTGATTTGTCCTCGACGGATTGGGAGACAACTACAGAAGTTCCATGTAAAGTTGATGTCAAGGATAAAGATGGACAGACCGTAGTTACTGCCACAATTACAATGAAAGTCTCAAATAAAAAATAATGAAAGCTATCGTTTGCGAAACCTTAGGACCTCCTGAAAATCTGGTATACAAAGAAGTTACTTCTAGAGAACCAGGTCCTGAAGAAGTACTCATCAGCGTTAAGGCCTGTGCCATTAATTTTCCAGATACTCTAATTATTCAAGGCAAATACCAGATACGGCCTGACCTTCCATTTACACCAGGCAGTGACATTTCAGGTGTCATTAAAGCAGTTGGTTCTGAGGTTAAATTTTTTAATGAAGGAGACAAGGTATTTGGTGTTTTACCATATGGGGGTATGGCAGAAGAAGTCGTGGCAAATATGAAAAGTGTATTCCCTATGCCACCAGAAATGTCCTTTGAAGAAGGGGCATCATTTCTGTATGCCTATGGCACTTCCTTACATGCTCTCAAAGACAGAGCAGAACTAAAAGCCGGAGAAACAATCGCTATCCTAGGCGCCTCTGGAGGTGTAGGGCTTGCCGCAGTAGATTTAGCTAAAAGTATTGGGGCCACGGTAATTGCTTGTGCTTCTACAGAAGAAAAACTAGACTTGTGTAAGCAATATGGTGCAGATCACACGATAAAATACAATACAGAAAATCTCAAAGACAGACTAAAAGAACTTACTGAAGGTAAAGGGGTGAATGTAATTTATGACCCTGTAGGTGGTGATTATACCGAACAGGCTCTTAGAGCATGCGCATGGAAAGGCAGATTCCTAGTCGTCGGATTTGCGGCGGGATCCATTCCTAAACTGCCGCTGAACCTTGCACTACTTAAAGGGTGTTCTATAGTAGGTGTATTCTGGGGCAGATTTGCACAAGAACAACCAAAGGATAACATGGCCAATAGCTTGTCGATTATCCAAATGCATAAGGAAGGAAAAATAAAACCACATATACAAGAGCGGTATAAGCTAGAAGATGCACCTTTAGCACTCCGCAAAATGATGGATAGAAAAGTCATAGGGAAAGTTATCCTTCAAATGGACTAACTTATTTACAGTTATATCATGGCTGCAATGTGTGCTGCCTCTTTGATAGCACGCTTAGCATCTAATCCTTTCGCATTCTTTGCGCCACCAATGAGGTGTACCTGTTTTTTATCCATATCCAAGGTCTGACTCAGCTCATCAAGGCTTTCTTGCCCAGCACATATCACAAGATTGTCTATTTCAAACAACTTGAGTTCATCTCCGATCTTGACGCTAAGCCCTGCATCGGTCATGGATATATATTCGCACTGAGAGTGCATTTCCACTTCTTTCTTTTTGAGTGAAGCCCGATGAATCCAACCTGTCGTTTTACCCAATCCCTTTCCATGTTTGCCAATAGATCGCTTCAGTAAGATTATTTTTCTTGGAGAAGGACTATTGACAGGGACAGCAGTAGCACCTGGAGTATTGTAGTTCATATCCACTCCCCATTCTTTCATATATGTCGCTGTATCCATAGTGTGAGTTGTATCATGTGCCAGGTATTCTGCAACGTCAAATCCAATACCACCTGCACCTATAATGGCTACTGTCTGACCTACCTCTTTCTTATCCCATAGCACCTCTCGATAAGACAGTACTTTAGGGTGGTCAACACCTCTGAAAGTGAGCATTCGCGGTGTGACACCTGTTGCGACAATCACTTCATCATACTTCAGATCATTGAGTATATCATTCGTTACACGCGTCCTTAGAAAGACATTGACCTGATATTTGTCAAGCATGGTCTTGTAGTATCTAATGGTCTCTGCATAATCTTCTTTTCCAGGAATCTCTTTGGCCATATTAAACTGACCTCCAAGTCTATCTGACGCTTCGTATAAGTCTACTTGATGTCCTCTTTCTGCCGCAATCGCCGCAGCGGCTAGGCCAGCAGGACCGCCACCGACGACGACCACTTTCTTAGGTTGCTCAGTAGGAAGGTAATTCAATTCTGTCTCATAGCAAGCTCTTGGATTGACGATACAAGAGCATCTCTGCATGGAAAAAGTATGATCGAGGCAAGCTTGATTACAAGCGATACAGGTATTTATTTCATCTGGCTTGCCATCCATTGCTTTTTGTACAAAAAAGCCATCAGC
>CAZMMQ010000046.1:5831-29271 GCA_964567435.1 uncultured Saprospiraceae bacterium
TATTTATTTCATCTGGCTTGCCATCCATTGCTTTTTGTACAAAAAAGCCATCAGCTAGAAAAGGCCTAGCCATGGAGACCATATCAGCGCAGCCTTCTTCGAGCACTTTCTCTGCTATCTCTGGCGTATTGATTCTATTAGTCGCTATAAGAGGTATGGACACTGTACCCATGAGCTTTTTTGTTACCCAGGCAAAACCTCCCCGTGGGACCACTGATCCTATAGTAGGTACTCTTGCTTCATGCCAGCCAATACCTGAATTAATAATCGTAGCGCCTGCGGCCTCAATCTCTTTCGCCAACTGGACCACTTCTTCGTAACTGCTGCCTCCTTCTACTAAATCTAACATTGACAGCCTATAGATAATTATGAAATTGGGTCCTACTGCTTCTCTGGTCTTTTTGACTATTTGGATGGGAAACTTAATTCGATTCTCATAGTCACCGCCCCATTCGTCAGTCCTGTGATTTGTCCTCTTGACGATAAATTGATTTATCAGATAACCTTCAGATCCCATAATCTCTACACCATCATACCCTGCTAGTTTGGCCATCATTGCACAATTAATATAGTCATCTATAGTTCTGTAGACATCCTCAGAAGTCAGTTCTCTGGGGGTAAACATACTGATAGGTGCCTTTATAGGTGATGGCGCTACCAAGTCTTTAGAATAGGCATATCGGCCCGAATGCAGAATTTGCATACATATCTTACCGCCTTCATGATGGACTGCTTTTGTGATGACCTTATGATGCTCAGCGTCTTCTTCTGTAGCCATTATTGCCCCTCCAGTCGCTACTACACCTTCATGGTTGGGTGCAATCCCTCCCGTCACTATGAGCGCAACCTGCCCACGTGCTCGCTCAGCATAGAAAGCCGCTGCCATTTTATTACCTCCTGGAATTTCCTCCAACATGGTATGCATAGAACCCATCAGGACTCGATTTTTTAATGTAGTGAATCCTAGGTTAAGGGGAGTTAAAAGATGAGGATACATATCTTATATATTTGCTCTATAATACTAGTAATAAACACATTTACAAAGGTCGGCTAACATTTAATCATATGAGATTTATAATTACTTTTACCTTTAAACTTGAAACATGAAGTTCTTCACATTTATTCTTATATCGCTGTGTCTTGTCTTATTTAGTTGTTCTGGAAAATCTCAGAATGATTCACCAAATAAAGAGAAAGTTAAAAGCTTAAAAACAACTAAGCAGAGCAAGAAGAACACCGTAATAGATACCAAACCTATTCCGCCTAAACAATTAGAGGCTGCGAAAGCCATTATAAATGGGGTAGATGAAGAGGCATTAGCAGCCTTAGATGGGATGAAATTGTTTAAAACCCACTGTGCTATATGTCATGGCTTTAAGGGAGATATGAAAATAAATGGCGCCAAAGATCTCACTAAAGCGGAAATATCACTTAATGAGGCTGTGGCCCAAGTTTACTTCGGAAGAGGACTAATGCAACCATATAAAGGCCAACTTTCTGATGCAGAAATTATTGCAGTATCTAAGTATTCTGAAACACTTCGGAAGAATTAGTTCAAAATCCAAGTAGACAATTTTCCATATTTTAACACTTTTCATATCTTAGATACGGTGGAAGAGCCCTCAGCGAAACAATTAAGGAAGTGTTAGGGTCGCAGCAGGATAAGATCTTCTCACGTTTGTAAGCTAGTAGATTATATTATCCTACTTGCCTTGCAGTTCTCGTTCCAAGAGTTAATAAGAAATTACTAATCATAATTAATGAATTCGTATGCTTAGAAATATTGTATTTCTGATCATTGGAATATCTTTCTCAGTAAGTACCGCGTACTCACAAGATATCCATTACAGCCAGTTTTTCAATTCACCATTGAATCTAAATCCAGCTTTGACTGGTATATTCAATGGCAATGTTCGGCTACATGCAAATTACAAAGATCAGTGGGCTGGTGTACCAGTCGGTTATTCTTCAGCCGATTTAGGTTTTGACATGAAGCATCAAGTTGGCAAAAAAGGCCACTTCTTGGGTTTTGGTGCCTTAGTTAATTATGATCGAGCTGGTGATTTAGATTTAGGATGGACAGGGGGCAATCTCTTCTTATCTTTTAGTTTAAAATTAGGCAATTACGGTTTCATCACTCCAGGAGTAACATTAGGCTATTTTCAAAGATCACTCAATCCAGCTAATGCGACAACTGGCAACCAATCTAATGAGAAAGGTACTGATCCTACAATAGCTGCTGAAGCCATAAATAATGAAAGTGTCAATTTTGGAGATATTGGGATTGGACTTAATTATAGGTGGCAAAAGAACTTCAGAAAACACTTAGACTTGGGCGCAAGTCTATCTCATGTCAATGGACCAGAAACCCAGTTCTTAACCACAACAAACACCCAAGTAGTAAGGCCTCAAAGACTTACTGCATATGGTATCTTTCAGACACCGTTAGGAGATAAGCTGGATTTAATTCTGAATGGTCTCTACTCAATGCAGGATGTGTACAATGAAATTGTTCTAAATATTCAAGGGAAGGTATACCTTAATTCATCAAAGAGTACCGCACTGTATCTGGGAATAGGTACTCGATTAGAAGATGCACTCTATCCGATAATTGGTCTTGAAGTAGGACCACTATATGGGGCATTTTCTTATGACCTCAACAACTCTAATTTTGATGTAGCCACAAATGGGAGAGGCGGTCCAGAGCTCAGCTTAAGATACATCTGGTCTAAGGTGCCTGACGTTGACTACAATCCTTGCCTCATTTATTGATTCACATCACAAAGACTATTATGCATTTAAAACTAAAATACATAGCCATTGTGATAGGATGTTTCGTATCACAGCTTGGACAAGCACAATTTTACTCATATACTCAGCTTAAAAACCATGCTGACGAAGCCTACCATCAAGCCCACTTTATCAAGGCTATCGACTTTTATAAGCAAGCGATGGAGATTAATAAAGGGCATGATGCTGAAGTTTTCTTTAGATTAGGTGATGCTGCCTTTCAGACTCATTCTCTTGGAATAGCCAAGAATGCACTTGAAAGTTATTTGCAAGAGGATGACATACCACTGGCGCATGAAGCGATCTTCAGACTTGGCAGAATAGAGCAACTAAATGGCAATTATACTTCTGCCATTAGACAATATGATTTATACCTATCAGAATATGACAATGTAGATTCTCGGACTACTGAAAATATTCACTTTCTTAAATCCTCTGCAGAGTGGGCTTTAAATACCAATGATTATAATTTGGTAGATACTGTAATGAGACTGAGTAACGATATTAATTCGCCGTACTCAGAAAATGCCCCTGTCGATTTCAACGGAGATTTGTACTATAGTTCACTTAGATTTCCAATTGAAAAAGACAAATACAAAAGGAGCAAATCATCATTACTAAAGGAAACCATAGTAGTTGATATTCCAGGTGCTCAAGAAGAGCAGCTAATCTCAAATCCTGCTTTTACAAAAGATGGGAGTCAAATATATTTCACCATTTGTGATTATGTCAATGTATATAGTATACAATGTCAGATTTACAAAGGAAATGTAGGAGCTGATGGTTCTATCAATAATGTATCCGCCTTACCTCAAAGCATCAATACAGCTGGCTACACCACGACGCATCCAACCATAGCTGAAACAGAAGAAGGTAGCTACCTCTATTTTGCCAGCAACAGATTTGGTGGAAAGGGTGGATTAGATATTTGGAAAGCTGAAATCAAGGAACACAGCTTTGGTGAACCGACAGCGGTAAGTGTCGTGAATACAAATGGAGATGATCTTTCACCTTTCTACCATAATCTATCCAACACATTATACTTCAGTTCTAACGCCAGACAAGGCTATGGTGGTCATGATATATACAAACTAGATGTCAATAATTCTGAGGTGCTCAACTTGGGCGACAATATCAATTCGAGCTATAACGACTTGCACTATTTTGGAAGTGAGAATGGAGAATATGGATACTTCACCTCTAACAGACCAGGGTCATTATACGCTGAAGACAAGTATGAGACTTGCTGCTATGATATATATAAAGCTAAAATTAAAGATTGTGCAGTAGATCTTAAGACCCTTGCTTATGATAGCGAATCGGGTGAGCCTTTAGGTAGAGTGAGAACAAAGATCTATGATACCGCAACAGGTGAAGTCTTCTTCGACCAAGTAATTACAGGCCATGAAAACAATCTTACCCTGCCTTGCAGAGGTACATGGATGTTGACTGCTAGTAAAGAAGATTACAATGATTTGACAATTGATCTCGCCGATATGCAGATGATTTTTGGACAAACAAATGAGGTGACAAGAGATCTGAGATTATCCAAAGATTACTCAGAGTTAGAACTAATAATTTCTGTTTTTGAGGAAGTGGCCAAAGACCCAATCACTGGAGCAGATATTTTCATTACTAACTTAGAAACGATGGAACCAATATCTGCACTAGGAATAGATTCTTATACAGCTCAATTTAACATTAAGTCAGACACAAAGTACTTAGTAGAGGTTAATAAACCTGGCTTTAAAGAATCAAGTTTTGAGATTGAGACAAAATTAGGAGATACGTCAATTAAGAGGGAAGCTATACTTAGCTATATTGATATTGTCAAAAAATCTATAGTCTCATTAGAGAATGCTATACCAGTTAGCTTATACTTCGACAATGATTCACCAGATCCAAGAACAAACAATACGACTTCTACAAAAACATATACAGAAACTTTTGACAGTTATTATTCCAGAAAAGATAATTACAAAAATCAATATTTAAGCCTATTTCGTAATACGAATGACAAGGTGACGGCGTCTGGTGAAATAGATTACCTTTTCGAGAATCATGTGAAGATTGGATTTGACAGATATGACATATTCAAAAAGCAGCTACTAATCGTATTAGAATCTGGTCAAGACATCAACATCTATCTTAAAGGATATGCCAGCCCGTTAGCCAAGAGCGAATACAACACTGCGTTAGGCAAACGAAGGGTCGACAGTATTAGAAAAGAATTTGACTCGTGGAACAATGGTGCACTATTGCCTTACATCAGATCAGGTCAATTGAAAGTGACAGAAAGGTCATTTGGTGAGACTACAGTACCAGCTGGCGTAAGTGATGATCCTGGCTCACCCAATAAGTCGATCTATAGCCCACAGGCTAGTCTAGAAAGAAGAGTGGAGATTGAAGAAATAAATTTTAATGAACAGTAAAAATTTAGTTTGATCATTATGAAAAATATAGTAACAAGCATCAAACTCATCATCATAGGATTCTTATTCTGCTATGCGCCAAATATACTCGCAACACATGTAGCAGGAGGTACCATGACTTATCGTTGCCTTGGTCAGAACCGATATGAGATATCAATGGAGTTTAGAAGAGATTGCATTAACGGAGCAGAGAGTGCACCCTTTGACAGCCTAGCATCTTTCGGTGTATACGATGAAAGATTTAATTTGGTTACTTTTCCCGTAGAAGATTCTGGCATTCTAGGCGTAAGCTTTGCTGGCAGATTTCAGATTCCTCTGACTACCAATGATACATTATTCGAAACTCTAACAACTGAGTGTAATGTAATATCCGGTGATGTATGCGTACAAAGGACAGTGTATAGAGACACGATAATTTTACCAATGGGAAATGGTGGCTATAATATAGTATACCAAAGATGCTGTAGAAACTTATCACTAAGTAATATCATGGACCCACTAGACACTGGCGCTACATACTGGGTCAATATATCTGAACGAGCCTTGGAGGTTTGTAACAGTTCTCCTACATGGATAGATTGGCCTGATATATTTATATGTTCTGCAGATACATTAAGGTACTCTCATAGTGCAATTGATCCTGACGGAGACTCACTTGTCTATACCTTATGCACCCCCTCAGCAGGTCTAGATAGAGACAATAATATATGGATGAACCCTCCATCTTCTCTGCAAATACCTGAAGTTGTTTGGGGAGAAGATTTTAATGTCAATAATATGTTTGGTGGTGGTGAACCTTTGGTGGTCAATCCGCAGACAGGAGACTTATTCGCCGTCCCTCCTCCTATAGAATCTCAATTTCTGATAGGTGTATGCGTTGAAGAATACCGTAATGGTGAATTACTATCTATGGTAAGAAGGGACTTTGAATATAATATCAGAACCTGCGGAAGAGCACCAGTTGCTATTGCCAATCCAGATGCCTTTATGAAGTGTAATAGCCTTGACATAGAATTTGCAAATGGGTCAACGTCAAATTTTATAGATTCGGAAGACTTAGATTATACTTGGATTTTTGACTACCCAAATGGCACATTGACTTCTGATGAGATTGAGCCGTCGGTGACTTATCCTCGTTCAGGCATATACACTGTTGCACTTGGAGTGTCAGACGGGATGTGTACAGATACAGCCTTTCTTGAAGTTGCTGTTGCGACTGAGGATGACCCAGCTTTAGACTTTAGCTTAAGTGCTGTCAATTGTAATCCGTCTACTATTATATCATTGAATGCTATATCAAGTATCAGTAACCAATTAATGGATGATGATTACATATGGACAATCACAGCCAATGGTATAGACAGTATGCTTACAGGTCCACAACCTGAATTCAATATTGGACCAGATCAAGAAGTGACAATAGCTTTAGAAATAAATGGACCAACCGGATGTATATCTGTTAATGAAAAAACAATTGATGTAACAACCATGCAGGTCCCAATAGTTGATTTTAATTTAGAATCGTTTAATTGTAATTCAACCACAGGGATCAATCTACAAAGCATAATCCAAAGTCCAACAGCTATCGATGACGAAGATATATTATGGACAATAACGACAGCTAATAACACCACAACAACTGCCACTGGCTCAGCACCGACAGTTGACATTACCAATGACCAAACAATTACAGTAACCTTGCAAGTCACTACACCAGATGGTTGTGTGGATACTATGACTCAAGAGTTTGAAATCTCTACAGAACCAGATCCGATGATTTCGTTCGATAATAATGCAACAAATTGCAACAGCTCTACAGTGCTGACACTTCAAGGATTTGCAACGAGTACTACTCAAAACATAGATCCAAGTTCCTTCAAATGGTTAGTGACAACAACGGATGGCCGTGAATTACCTGCGAATGGTAGTGTGGTGAATGTAGATATAGGAACAGATCAAATTGTGACTATCCAACTACAAGTGACCAGTATAGAAGGTTGTACGACAACTATCACCGAATCTATACAAGTGACTACTAGTCCTTTCAATCCTATATTCACAAGTTCGGTGGTTTGCCCTGGCGAATCTGCAGTGATATTTACTAATACAGATCTAACACAAACAGTAGATATCTCACCCTTACCTACTGATCTTGATGTGGATTCCAATGGTAACTTTATTGTAAATAATAATACAAGATCCCAAACCTATAATGTAACTGTCAGCACAGCCGATTGTCAGAGAACAGGATCCGTGACGATAACTGTTGATAGTAATCCAAGCTTTCCACCTATACAAGATATCGTTCAGTGTGGAAATGAAACAGTTGGGCTAAATCCAAATGGCCCTGTCAATTTTGTATATGACTGGAGTGGACCTTCAGGTGTTACTTTTGACAATACCGCGACTAATCCTTTAGTGAGCTTAGAGAGTTCTGGAAGTTTTGAAGTAGCTATTAGAACGTCCGCAATGAGCAATTGTATCGGTTTCGATACTGTTATGGTTAATCGAGTCGAACTTCCTACTATTGATATATTACCAGCGGCAAGTCTCATATATTGTGAAAATGATACGATTACAGTCTCTGCTAATTCAGTAGGACAACTCATCTGGACAGATGATAATGGGAATGTTATTTCTACAGACACCGAAATAACGTTAAGTGGATTGCAGGAATCAGAATTGATAACAATCGAGTCAATTACTCCTGAGGGTTGTAGATCTTCTGCAGAACTTGAGATACAATTTATACCAGCACCAATCTTCCAATTTGATCCTAATGCAGAAAGAAGTACATGCTTTAATGAACCGATATCTGTTTCTATTGATTCCAATGAAGACATCGTTTGGACAACAGAGGCCGGTGATATCATCTTTGAAGGCAATACTCTTGAGATAGCGAATCTAGATCAGGATACAACGCTAATTGTTACAGCGACTAACGACTTAGGTTGCACATACACTGATGTGATAACACTTACAACTTTTGATCTTCCAACTATAGCTCCGCCTGGCTCTCAAGACATGAGCATTTGCATAGATACAGAATTGACAGTAAGTTATGACAGCGAAGATATGGTACAGATTCTGGATAAAGATGGTAATATATTAAGTGACTCAGGTAGTTTGGATTTAGATGGCCTTTCTGAAACTACTCTCTATTCCATTATTTTGACTACAGAAAATGGGTGCACTTTGACTGATAGTCTCACAATTACAGTATTTGAAGAATTAGGCTTTAGTATCAATAATGACGACACCAATGTGATATACTGTCAAGGTTTTAATCCTGTGCTCAATTCAAGTTCTAACGTGGATGCAGAGGTGCAGTGGTTTGTCGGAGGTGAATTAGTAGATACAGGCTCATCTCTAACTGACTTTTTTCCAACAGGTGACTTTGATATTATAGCTGTGGCAATGGATCAATTTGGCTGTACAGATTCAGACACAATCTCAGTAATCGAATCCATTGCAGAAGGGGCAATATCTGGACCATCACAACTGTGTCTTGGAGAAGCAGTTACTCTGACATATACACCAAATATCGCCACTGATTTTAATATCATCTGGACACCTGATGTGGGCCAAACTACTGGAACATCAATAACTGTATCTCCAGATGTAACTACAGAGTATCAAGTGCAGTACACCAATAACAATGGTTGCATAGACGAGACTTCTTATACCGTGCTAGTGGGTGGTTTCCCCGACGACATCTTTATATCTGCGGAACCCCAAGAGGTGTGCTTATCACTTACAACGGAATTATCTGTAACGACAAGACCAAATGATGAAGTCTTATGGTCACCTGCAGATATCTTAGATGATCCAACGAGTGATACACCTGTAGCTACGCCATTAGACAACACAACATTTATTGTGACAATTACTGATGAATTAGGATGTACGGAAGAAAGGTCTATTGACATAACAGTAGTACAACCTACCTGCGACGAAAGAGATGTTTTTATACCTAATACATTTACACCTAATGGAGATAATCTAAATGACATTTTCAGAGCAGAATCAGTCTTCTTGCAAAGCATGGAGCTGGTCATCTATAATAGATGGGGGCAAGAAGTTTTTGCAACAACAAATTTGAATGATGGCTGGGATGGTACTTTTGAAGGGTCTTCGTTAGAGCCAGATGTCTATGGCTATTACTTTAATGGTGTCTGTGTAAATGGCTTCAGTGTACAAATGCAAGGAAATGTCACTTTGGTCAAATAGAAGCATTAAAATAAAGCATTGAGCTTTGTTTTCTATTAGATTATCTTTGCATCTATGAGCAAAAAGGGCAGAGTATTGGTTGCAATGAGTGGTGGTATCGACAGTACAGTCACCGCAATGATGTTGCATGAGCAAGGTTACGAAATTGTAGGTATCACTATGAAGACCTGGGATTATGCTTCTTCTGGTGGTTCAAAGAAAGAAACAGGTTGTTGTAGTCTAGATTCTATCAACGATGCTAGGGAAATAGCCGTTCAGAAAGGATTTCATCATTTTATAGTGGATATACGTGAAGAGTTTGGCGATTATGTCATAGACAATTTTGTAGAAGAATATATAGCAGGTCGAACGCCAAACCCATGCATTCTATGTAATACTCATATCAAATGGAGTGCCTTGCTTAAGAGAGCAGATGCTATGGATTGTGAGTTTATTGCAACAGGGCATTATGCCAAAATAAAAAATCAAAACGGGAGACATTTCATTTCTAAAGGTATTGACCCACGTAAAGATCAGTCATATGTTCTATGGGGCTTATCCCAAGAATGTATGGAGCGAACAATGTTTCCTCTAGCTGATTATACCAAAGAGGAAATACGGAAAATGGCTTTTGACTGGGGTTATGAATCTTTGTCCAAGAAACCAGAGAGTTATGAGATATGCTTCGTGCCCGACAATGATTACCGTGGATTCCTTAAGCGAAGAGTACCCGAACTGTCAGAGAGTGTCAAAGGAGGCACATTCGTTAATCAGGAAGGAGAAATGATAGGCAAACATGATGGGTATCCCTTTTATACAATCGGACAAAGAAAAGGGCTTGGTGGTGGATTCAAAAATCCCAAATATGTTACTGAGATTATCCCCGAGAGCAATACCATTGTATTAGGTAATGCTGATGATCTGCTGAAAAATGCAATGTATGTCAAGGAACTCAATTTCCAAAAGGAAATTACTCTTGATGAAAACAAAGAATATGTCACTATGGTCAGGTATAACGATAGAGGTACCTTATCCAAAGCCTACCAGTTAGATAATGACCAGATGAAAGTTGACTTTATGGCTAATGTAAGAGGTATAGCCCCTGGGCAGTCGGCTGTCGTATATGATGGAGAAGATGTTGTCGTGGGAGGCATAATTCAACGTAAGTAATCCGATAGTAAAGCATATTTACATACTAGAATATTGACTTCTGTGTTTATTATATCTAAACTTCTCCATTCGCATCATTATCTACCAAGCTTAAGTTTTAATTTTCTTACTTTTATATTAGAATAAATCATAATATGAAACTCTTGGTTCAATTATTTTCTGTAGCCCTTTTTATTTCAGTGATTTTCATTTCTTGTGGAGATGACGTGACGCTTAATCTAGATGACTTTGATGATGGATCTCAATATCATCCAGTTGGCTTGGAAAAGTTCTGGACATATAGAGTGGACTCAGTGACTGTAACAAATGCTGGCTCAGCCATTTCCTCATCGACATCATTTCTCAGAGAAACTTTAATATCCTCCTTTATTAATCCCAATGGTGACACTACCTATGTGTTAGACAGAGCATTCAGCTCTTCTGCCGATGGTCCATTTACATCTACGGATAGATGGACCCTAGAAAAGACTAACGACAGACTGATTCGTGTAGAAGAAAATTTACAATTCGTAAACCTGCTATTCCCAATTCAGGTCGGTGCGACTTGGAATGGCAACTTATTTGATGATCAAATAATATCTTCTGTATCCCAACAACAGATAAGGATATATCGGGATTGGGATTATACTGTGCTTTCAGCATTTGACCAAGCTACTGTAGAAGGTGTGACCTATGAAAATGTGGTCACTGTCCAACAGGCCGAATTCGAAACCGCTTTAGAACTTAGAAGATCGATAGCTGAGTATGCACCTAATGTAGGTCTTATCAGAAGAGAGATGGAAATCTTTGATACACAATGTATAGACGCTGCATGTCAAGCTCAGCCTTGGTTAGACAAAGCAATGGCCGGCTTCCAATTAACACAAGTACTTATAGATCATAACTAAGGATTTGATTCAATTTGTACATATTGGTCACAGTGGAAAGACCAGAGGTCTTAATGGCACTTTTAAGTTAAGAGTGGATGAGCGCTACATACAAACACTACCTCAGGTTCGTGCTATTTTTATTGATCTTGAAGGGTCAAAAGTTCCGTACTTATTAGAAGATTGTCAGACTAATGGTGATATTCTAATCAAACTAGAAGAAGTAGATACACCAGAAGACGCCTCTATCTTGCTCAATAGATCAGTATACCTAGATCATAGTGAAATACCAGATTCACTACTCGTTAATCAGCAAGATAAAAAACATGAGCTCACAGACTACATACTTTTAGATGCCAATAATTCCAACATTGGATTGATATCTGAAATTCTAGAATACCCACAGCAATTACTGGCTAAGGTCAATTATAACTCCAAAAATATCCTCATACCAATACACAGTGATTTGATTTTGCATATAGATGCACCTAATCAGACCATCCAAATGGAAATACCTGAAGGTTTACTTGATTTATAGTTTATCCAAATAATCCCAGTTGCCAGGGCTTAGCTAATCTCGTAACACATTTAAGATTTTTTGGCTCTGCTAAGTCGTCACTTATAATAACTACACCTAATTGGTATAAATCTAAAGTATTACATCCTTTCCATTTAGAAATCTCGGTCCATGCTTGATACATGCCATCCGACCAATAAATATCATCAATAACTATAACCTTTCGTCGGCTAAGCATTTCATCACCACTAACCCACATCTTCTTGACATAATTTAGGGTACCATCATAGGTATGATCTCCATCCAAAAAGACAAAATCACTTTGTTGGATTTTTTCTATTTCATCTTTGAAAAATGATTCGAAACTTGAATGATATAGCTCTACGGATTCTTCTATGGACAATAATTTTATGGTCTCTTTAGCATATTTAAAGATAGGCTGAATGCCTTCCACAGAGACGATTGGAGTACTTGGTGAAGTGTGGTGCATATAAGCTGTCATGATGCCGAGATTAGTTCCAACCTCCAAAATTTGTTTCGGTCTAAAGTACAGGATTAAATTTCTTAGCAAACGGCACTTTCTGATAGGTGAGGTTGCCTTTTTTGTAATTGCCTTAATGGACGTCCTTGTTTGATCAGTAGGTTTTATTCCACCTGAACCAGCCCCTAGGTCAAAAAAAGCAATTTCGGTATCATCATTGAGTAAAGCAGTACGTCGTTGTTCAATTATATGATCTCTTGCATACTCTTTACTTAAATCTAAAATCTGTGAACAAAGCTCAAAATACAAGGGGGAATGTATCCGATTAATAGTCAATGCCTCTAGATAGAATTTTATAGATCGAGTTAGATTAGAGACTGTCAAGAAATTCAATAAATTAGTGACCTTAAACTTAATTTATCTTGGTCATAATAGAATACATTTTAGGATCTTTATTCCGAATTCTATTCGTACTCCTTATTCTTATTTTCCATCCATTACAAATGTTGGCTTATAATCTTTTGGGATGGAGAGCACATCAAAAGGTTGTACAGTACCTTAATGGAGGCATACTAACAGGGTTTAGGTTGGCATTCAATTCTATCTCCTTTAAAAACCAATATGACTTACCAAGAAATACCCCAGCGATTATTATCGCCAATCATCAAAGCCTATGGGACATTGTAGGCATATACTGGTTTCTAAGAGAAGTATATCCTGTATTTGTATCGAAAATAGAATTAGCCAAAGGAATTCCAAGCATATCCTACAATCTGAGAAAAAGTGGGGCTGCACTAATAGATCGTAAAAATAGAAAACAAGCTCTTTTTGAAATAATCAAGCTTGGTCAACAAATTAATAAGCAAGCAAGAGCTGCTGTAATATTTCCCGAAGGTACAAGAAGTCGTGATGGGCAACTTAAGGAATTTGCTGTTGGAGGAATCGCTGTACTTGTAAAAAAGAACCCTAACGCATGGATCATTCCAGTTGCAATAAAAAATACTGGTAATTTGGAAGCCAATAAGTACTACAGAATTAAAGGATTTAAGAAGGTATCTTGGGCTGTATTGGAGCCTTTTAAAGCCAACGAAGAATCAATAGGAAGCATCGCCAAAAAATGCCATGATCTTATTAAGGCACAATTAGAAAATGATTAAGTCGGACTATTTAAACTCTATTTTCATTTAAATATTAATCTGGCAGACCAATTAATCACATCAATTTGCCCCTATTTCCAACATTCAAAGGGCTTATAGAGTAAAAAGCTGCCTGGGGTCTAATGGTGGTGGGACTGTAAGGATTGGGACTAGCCATTATTCATTATCCAATTCGAATACAATTGTAGAGGATAATTACTTTGAAAGAGGTAATGGAGAATTAGAAATAATCTCAAGCAAATCTTGTCAAAATACATTCAGAAGCCATTACGTTTAACGGTAAGGTTTTGTGCATCACAACTCAAGCCTTTGTACATTTGCCCCATGGAGAATATGCAACAGGTTATAGACCTTTTGACACTAGAAAAGCTAGATGCCAACTTATTTAGAGGACAAAGTTATGTGACTCCTTGGGAAAGAGTATTCGGCGGGCAGGTACTGGGCCAATCATTACACGCAGCCTATCAGACTGTACCAGAAGAGAGGGTACTACACAGCATGCACGCTTATTTTATTCTCCCTGGCAATTGTTATTCTCCAATAATCTATGATGTAGATACGATAAGAGATGGTGGAAGTTTTACCACCAGAAGAGTTGTCGCTAGACAAAACGGGAAGGCCATCTTTAATATGGCAGCATCGTTCCAACTTAAGCAAAAAGGCTTTGAACACCAGTTTGACATGCCTGAAGTTAAAGACCCAGAAGAGACAAAGACAGTCAACGAAAGACTCAAATCTATCAAATTCCTTGCGCCTAAGTTATATAAGAAACTTGTGGGTATAGATCCCAATGCTTTCGAATTTAGACCTGTAGATAATCCCTATTCATTGCCACCTAAGAATATGAAACCTCATCTAAAGGTTTGGTTCAGACTCAAAGAAAAAATTGAAGCTTCTCCAGCCATGCACCAGCAACTTCTTGCCTGTGCTTCAGACTTTGGCCTATTGAGAACAGCTACCTTACCGCATCAAACCAAGATGATGATGAAGAAGATGCTATTAGCTAGTTTGGATCATGCGATGTGGTTTCACAAAGCCTGTAGGGTAGACGAGTGGATGTTATTTGTAACTGACAGTCCAAAAGCCTCAAATGCAAGAGGGTTCACCAGAGGCAATATTTACAATAGATCAGGAGACCTAATTGCCAGTGTAGCACAAGAGGGACTCATGCGAATCAAGGAGTAGACTTATTGACTTGTGGATTTTCTACAAAAACCTAAATCTAACCAAATCATCTTCCATCTGCATCACTCTCCACTGGTAGACGACTTTTTTATTTACGTCAGTTACAATTAATACGTTATCGTCTCCAAGCGTCCAACTACCACGCTTCATGGTATGCTTGTCTGTTCTAGAAAGTGCTAAATACTGACATTGTCCTTCTTCTTTCAATTCTATTTTTCTTCTAAATCTAGATGGCCCAAATTCTTGAAAATTACAAGGTCGGAATTTACGATTCTGCTCGCCAGCTTCCTCTTCATAAGAATGCGTCCAGCAACCTAATAACTTATTAGAATCTATATCCAAGTATTTTGGGCTGTTCGTCGACACCTTACCATTGGCTATACTTATTCTAATTATTCGACCCGGATCTTCGACGCCGACATAGATATATCCATCAGCTCCCATTTCAATATCTCTTACTCTGCCTATATCTTTTAAAATGCGTTCTTCAGTTATCACTTGATTATTGTCTAATTCAATCCGACTGATATAATTAAATCGTAGAGAGCCACTTAAGATGTTATTTTGCCATTTGGGATAGTTATCACCTTTCACCTGGGCCATACCACTAGGCGCAATGGAAGGTGTCCATATATTTACTGGGTCAGCAACTCCCTTCTTTGCAACCTCTGTAGTGAATACCGTACCATTGTAATTTATCCCGTAAGAAACTATTGGCCAACCATAATTTTGCTTCGCCTTTATTAGGTTTAGTTCATCACCACCTCTTGGACCATGCTCATGCGTCCAAATCTGATCTGTATCAGAATCATAAATCATTCCCTGCTGATTTCTATGCCCGTAGCTCCAAATAGATGTAATAGCGCCCTCCTCATCATAGAATGGGTTGTCCTGTGGAATACGACCATTATCAAAAATTCGATGCACTTTACCGCAGGCATTGGTTAGAAACTGAGGGTGATCATCTCGCTTTCCACGATCACCTACTGTAAGATATAGGTATCCGTCATTATCAAATACAATCCTAGATCCATAATGATAAATGGTATTGACATATGGTTCAGCTATAAAAACATCTTCCAATTCTGTGAGTTCAGTGCCTACCAAACGTCCTCTTGCTATAGCTGTTGTTGACTTTAGTCCTTTAGATTTAGAGTAACTAAGGTATAGTAATTGGTTATTTGCGAAATCAGGGTGTAACTCTATATCAAGCATGCCACCTTGTCGTCCATACTTTACCTCAGGTGTTCCTGTAATCAAAACAGGCTGACTACCAGGCTTCAGCATTTTGAGACTCCCTTTTCGTTCTGTAAAAAACATAGTCCCACCTGATGTAACCTCGATACCCCATGGAATCCCTATGTCACTGACTAAGGTATCGCATACAAGATTGTAGAGTTCAGTTTTATAGTACTTAGGAGCATAAGCACTTTCTATGTTATAGGTCGATCTTTCTTTTATTCCAGTCAGAATATAATCAGCCATTAAATCAATCTCCTCAGTAGACATTCCAGCCTCATACGAAGGCATTCCAGCATCTGGTATGCCGACTTTTATAGAGCGGACAATTTCATCCTTACCTTCTCCATACTTCCAATTACGATCTACAAAAGCACTCATCTGCTTTCCATGACAGCTGGCACATAAGTCCTCGTACTGGCTTCTTGCTGAACTGAAGTCCTGTGACTCAACAGAAACCCTATTTGATGTAGATACTACTTCGTCGGTAACCCTAGAGAGACTAGGTTGTTTTTTGCACTGTACAAATATGAATGATGCAATAATTAAGGAAAATATACACGCTTTCATTTGCCAATATTATAGCTTGAATATACAGTTAAGTTTATCTCTTTACAATTGACTAGGTCTAAAAGAAATATAATCTAGAGAATTCGATCATTTTTAATCAAATTCAATTTGAGGCACTTGATATCATCGAGCAGCAATTAAAATAATCAAACTGAAGAGACCATTTTGGCTACACTATTATATTGATTGGTATTTAATAGGACGGCCTTTAGCCATTTTAGGTAAGGAGGTTTTTAAATGTCGTTAAAAACGTTGGCCATTGCTTGACGAGTATAAGGTGTTTGGCGCTTGTCTAGCTATTTAAAGTTGAGTTAGCCTTTAAGAAAATGGGTAGAGCCTAGAATTTTGTTTCTCGTTCGACTTTGCTCAGGCCAGCCTTTTTTTTCGATGAAAAACAAAATCGCTGGTAGGCAAGGATGATTAGCTAGATTCTAAATATGGAATTTTCGATAGCACTTCAGCATATTATCTATGTATGTATCTAGAGAGTCAGTTGATTCTGGGTGCATCTTAGATGTGCTATTCAGTGATGAAATTTAATTCGCACGTCAATGTATTCGACGAAAATGACATATATACATGATTACTAGTCTAAGACACTATCGCAAGAAGTTTAACTGATTATAACAAGAATGAAATAATGGTCTTACTAGACAGCTACTGCACCATTATAGAATTCCATACGTTTGGCCTTGATCTCTTCATCATTAAGATATTCATCCAATGACTTCAATTTATCAATCATGCCGTTGGGGGTTACCTCAATAATTCGGTTGGCCACCGTCTGTGTAAAATGATGATCATGAGATGTAAAGATCACTGTCCCCGGAAAATCTATAAGTGCATTATTGAAAGCGATAATACTCTCCATGTCTAAGTGGTTCGTAGGCTCATCCATCATGAGTAGATTACCGCTAGCCAACATCATCCGTGAGATCATGCATCTTACCTTCTCACCTCCAGACAATACGTCAGATTGCTTGTGCACTTCCTCACCAGAGAAAAGCATTTTCCCAAGAAAGCCTCTAATATATTGTTCATCCTTATTCTCCGAAAATTGTCTCAACCAATCCATCAAGGACATCGGATCTTGGCTAAAAAAGTGCTCGTGATCTACTGGTAGATACGATGGTGTGATAGTCTGTCCAAATTCTATAGTCCCAGAATGAGGTTCTAGGTGCCCATTCAATATCTGATATAAAGCTGATGTTGCTAATCCATTTTTGGAGAGGATGGTAATCTTATCTCCTTTATTGATTGTGAATGAAACATCTCTGAATAACGAAACGCCATCCAAATCATAACTCAATCCATCTACCTTAAGAATCTGATCACCCGCTTGGCGACTCTGTTCGAATATGATCCCAGGATATTTTCTAGAAGAAGGTTTGATATCCTCCAAATTCAATTTCTCCAGCATCTTTCTTCTGGCTGTTGCTTGTCTCGACTTAGATGCATTAGCACTAAATCGCTGTATGAATTGTTGCATCTCTGCACGCTTCTCTTCTACCTTTTTATTCTGCGCCAGTTTTTGCTTTAATGCCAACTGAGAAGACTCATACCAGAAACTATAATTACCTGAATAGACATTAATTTTTGAGAAGTCAATATCTACAATGTGTGTACATATGGTATCAAGGAAGTGTCTATCGTGCGAAACCACGATCACTGTATTTTTAAAATCAAGCAAGAAGTCTTCCAACCATGTTACCGTCTCAATATCCAAGTCATTGGTAGGCTCATCTAATACTAAGATATCAGGCTCTCCAAATAAAGCTTGTGCCAATAGCACTCTTACTTTTTGATTACCATTAAGATCTTTCAGTAGTTTATGATGATCACTTGTCTTGATGCCTATACCGCTAAGTAATGCAGCTGCTTGAGGTTCGGCATTCCACCCATCCATTTCCGCAAACTGCTCTTCTAGCTCCGACGCCTTGATACCATCTTCATCTGAGAAATCAGGCTTTGCATAGATGGCATCTTTTTCCTTCATGAGGTTCCATAAGGTATCGTGGCCCATGAGTACTGTGTCTAACACTGGAACTTCATCATACTCAAAGTGTTCTTGCTTGAGGACTGCCATTCGTTTTCCTGGTTCTATAGACACATGACCCTTGGTAGAATCACGTTGTCCTGAGATAATCTTGAGAAAGGTAGATTTTCCTGCACCATTAGCGCCTATAACACCGTAGCAGTTACCATGACCAAAGGTGACATTTGCCTCATCAAATAATACCCGCTTGCCAAATTGTATCGTTAAATCTTGAACAGTAATCATATGTGCACTTCTAAAAAGGTTACAAGAAAAAAAGTGCAAAGGTAATATATATCTGCGGTTAGAACCTAGACTAAGGAATGACAATGTCAGGAATATTATGGCTAGCTATATCAATACTTGCATACAATGAGGTGCATTACAGAGTAATTAATTAAATTGCTCTCATTGGACACGAAACTATTGTTTCCTTAAACATAATTGAATGAATAAAGTAGTCAAAGACGCATCGGTTGCTATAGAGGGTATAAAGAACGAGATGACTCTAATGCTTGGTGGATTCGGCTTATGCGGCATTCCAGAAAACTGCATTACAGCCCTCGTAGAGAAAGGGGTGACCGATCTCACATGTATTTCTAATAATGCTGGCGTTGATGACTTCGGGCTAGGATTATTATTGCAAAAAAAGCAGATAAAGAAAATGATCTCTTCATATGTTGGGGAAAATGATGAATTCGAAAGACAAATGATAAGTGGGGAACTAGAAGTGGATCTGATACCGCAGGGTTCGCTTGCTGCAAGATGCCAAGCGGGTGGAGCTGGCGTGCCAGCATTTTTCACACCTGCAGGATATGGAACTGAAGTCGCCATAGGTAAAGAAGTCAGATATTTTGAGGGAAAGCCTCATATTCTAGAGAGTGCCCTTACAGCAGATTTCGCAATAGTGAAGGCTTGGAAAGGAGATCGTTTCGGGAATCTAGTATTTAAAGGGACAGCACGAAACTTCAATCCTGTGATGGCGATGGCAGGAAAAATTACCATTGCAGAGGTAGAAGAGTTAGTAGAGCCTGGAGAGCTAGACCCTAATTTTATACACCTACCAGGGGTTTTTGTCCAGCGTATATTTCAGGGAGTCAATTATGAGAAGCGCATAGAACAACGGACTGTCAGAGAGCAATCATAAATCCCCTTTACCAAAAAAAGAAAAGAAATATGTTAGATAAAAAAGGCATTGCGCAAAGAATCTCTAAAGAACTCAGAGATGGATGGTATGTCAATCTCGGAATAGGCATTCCTACGCTTATAGCCAATTATGTCCCAGACGATCTTAATGTGGTTTTTCAGTCCGAGAATGGTATTCTAGGCATGGGGCCATTTCCTGTTGCAGGGACAGAAGATGCGGACCTAATCAATGCAGGCAAGCAAACGATAACGGCTTTACCCGGGGCAGCCATTTTTGACTCTTCCATGAGTTTTGCGATGATTCGAGGGAAGCATATCCAGCTCACTGTCTTAGGCGCTATGGAAGTGTCTGATTCTGGAGATATAGCTAACTGGAAGATACCAGGTAAGATGGTCAAAGGCATGGGCGGCGCGATGGACCTAGTAGCCTCTTCTGATAATATCATTGTCGCCATGATGCATACCAATAGAAAAGGTCATTCCAAATTACTAAAGCAATGTACGTTGCCGCTCACTGGTGTGAAGTGTGTGAAAAAGATCGTGACCAATATGGCTGTTCTGGATGTGACTGATATGGGATTCAGACTAGTGGAGAGAGCGCCTGGCGTGAGTGTGGAAGACATACAAAAGGCCACTGAGGGTAGGCTAATAGTAGAAGGTGACATCCCTGAAATGCAGTTCTAGAAAATGATAGTACTTTCTATATTCTTATCCTTGGTATTTCTGATTCTAGCTATCATTCACCTGAACTGGGCTATCGGTAATACATGGGGACTGGAATATGCTTTGCCTTCTTCTGAAGGCGGTGAGGTGATTTTTAGACCTGGAAAGTTTATGACCCTAGCAGTTGCATTGGGTCTTTTGGGTTTCTGCTTTTTTTATTTTATCAATCCAGAACCAGGTAATCCTAAGAATTGGATATTTGATGTAGGCAGAATAATTATTCCCGGCATATTTGCGCTTAGGGTAATAGGGGATTTCAAATATGTAGGCCTATTTAAGAAAATCAAGAATACCAATTTTGCTAAGATGGACACCAAATTCTACATCCCTCTTTGCATTATGATTGCAGTGTTGGGGAGTATTGTGAAGTTGTATGGATAATATCTTACCTCATTACTTTCACCTTATCTATTATCTCTATTAAAAGTTCATATTTAATTATTTCGCAGTCATGCCTTGGGGGTATACAGGATGGTGGAGGGATAGTCACTTTTATAGATCTGACATCAAAAGATGCAATCAAATAATTAACAAAAGATTGGGTACGTTCACTAATACCGCTTTTATAGACTTTCGAATAATTCGTTAAATAAAGCACTTCCTTTTCCGCTTTTTCAATTTCGCCATGAAGCATAAAATAGATGACCTTACCTACCATAAGTGGGTTTATAATATTGACATGCGAACGAGGCACTTTATTAAGGCGATAGTGGATTCTACGTAGACTTACCTGCTCTTCTTTTAAGATGGCAAGGTATAGCTCATAGAGCATGAGGCGTTCCTTTACAAATGGTTCATGAAATTTCTTACCCCTCTGCATTACTGATAATATTCCTTCGATTTCAGTCAATTTTCCTTGATAGAGAAGCACTCTAAGTAATTGTTCTTTGTAGCGATAGTAGTGATTGCCTTTTACAAGATAAGGGGTTCTAAATTGCGCCTTGATGAGTAATTCAACTTCAGCTAGTTCATTTGCGCTATAAAGGACATCCAATAAGTGGAAAGTAAATACATTAATACCAAGCGAGTGGTAATAAGGTAAAGACTGAAAATATAAAAGTCCTTCATAACAAGCCCTTTTTTGGTCTTCAGTATTTCCTTGAATATGGCAAACAAAAAACTGAAACTCATAGTAAATGTATTTCAGTAAGACACTGTCGTAATCTAATGCCTTAATCTCAGACATGTATGTCTTCATTAGTTGAATATCTTCTAAGAAGGTATCTTTTCCATAGTGAGCACGAACTTTATTATATAACCACCGATAATGGATCTCCTTCTGATAGATCTTAAGGTGCATCATAGATTTATGATGATATTCTTCCCCTTTCTTTTTATCGCGTTCGTAAACTATATAAAGACCAGACAACAATTGACAAAGCCTAGCTGATTGATAATGCAAACTATACTTACATGATTTTCGCAATAAATTTCTCCCAGACCTTTGGAGAAGTGAATTAGCACCAATCAAGGTTAATAATTCGATTGACAAAAAACCCTTATAGATATCAGATTTAGCCTTTTGAAATGAATCAACAAATTCTAAATTATTAACCCAAAACAACAATTTCTGATATAGATTTTGCTTTAGCTTTTTAAATGAAGGAGATGAAGTACTTAACCCATATATAGACTTAGAAATAGCATTAAAGGGTTTGTCTTCTCTTGATAATGAAATAAAATGTTGTTCATTTTTAGTCAATCTATCAAATAAAAAGTTATCCTTTTTATTAACATATCTATCACAAAAATCAATTAAATCACGTAATGGCAACATACTAGACAACTATCTACTCATAAATATAGGTATACTTTTTATTAAATACTACATTTCAATTACGAATGTCAAAACCGAAATTTACTGCTGTATAAATTTTATTCTAAAACTTTAAAAATAGAATCATGACAGCATTAATTAATTGGCTACTAGGTATTATTGAAGATATGGAGGGTATCTAGCCTTGGAAAATCTTATAAGAAAATCTTCTAATTATAAACCACTAATAAATGAAAAACCCTTAGAGTCCCCCAAATTGGCCATATGGTCAACTAGGGGGTTTTTATATTGACTTAAATTGCATTAGCAACAAAACGACTCCACTTCTTATTAAGATTATTACCCTTGATTGTCTAGTATGTCAAAATTTATCAGATCAAAGCTTTACAAAAAGCTGACTCAGAGTCCTTTAACATCTTCAATTGACATAGAAAGTCTTAAAAAGTTGTTTATTAAAAGTCAGTATGCATCTGGCGAGCACCTACTAAGTATAGATGGCATAGAAAAAAAAATAAAATTTCTTGAAAAGGGGATAGTCCATCAGTATAGACTTACCGAAAGTGGAGAATTAATTACTATAAATATTGCTATACCTGGTATGTTCTTTAATAGCTTCACCAGTTATACCCTCTCTAATCCCTCTCTCCAACAACAAACAGCGATAAGGGAGGTAGAAATATTTAGCATATCTAAAGAAATTGTAGATGAGCTTGCAAAAACAAACCATGCTTTCTGTTACTACTACATGAAGCAACAACAACAAATACATTTAGAAAGAGAGCTAAGGTCACGTATTCTTCAAACTAAGTCAGCTACTGCCAGATTTGAGCAATTTATAGAATTGGACAAAAAAGCAAAGTACTATCTCGATAATGTACCCAACAAAATAGTGGCAAGCTATCTGAATCTCACGGCTGAGACATTCTCTAGAGTCAAGTCTAAGCATTATTCATGATTTATTTTCTGCTTGATTCAAATCAAGTTAGTCACGCCAATCTAAGCTAAACTTACAAAACCAAGTTTCCATGCCTCAGGCAGCTTGGTAACATTACATTATCTAGAAATTATATATCTCTGTCAAGTGCTTCAAGTCCGCATACTACCTAAAAAGCATTTCTTGATTTCGATCAAGAATAATGTCAA
>CAZMMQ010000047.1:0-28889 GCA_964567435.1 uncultured Saprospiraceae bacterium
TTTTCCACTCTCGGCTTTATAAGCTGCTACATTCGTTCTTCGAGCTTGACCTGTATGCTCTCTTCTATTTTTTGACCATTTGTTATATTGGATAAGGTCAGTAAAATAAGCAACACGACTACTTCATATACTCTTAAATTCCAATAATAATTAACCATACATAATATCAATATTATCCATCAATGCTAACGTCCTAATACAATATATTATGAATTTCAATCATGTGATAGTCTCACTAAATATTCTAATTCTGAAATTCTTGTCGAATTTTCTTGACATATTCTACATGTCTATTCTTGATGAGATACATCGAAAATGCATGACTATCATTCTTGTCTAAGAAAGATTTGAAAGACAAATACAAAGGGTATCTTAAATCTTGTTTGAGATCTTCTAGGACTTCTTTTAACAATTCCAGGTCAAAAGATATAAGTTGCCTTTTTACAAAATAAATCATGGGAGTGACATACTCTCCTTCAAGTATCTTTCTCTCGAATTGCTTGTATAGAGACGGATGTGTCGTATAAATATTAGTAATAGCTCTTGATAGAATGGAAATAGGTAGTTCTATTAGTTTGACATTATCGAGGGTATGCTCTCTTATATCCATATACTGTTTCACTAATTTTCATAATAATACAAGTGTCGATTGTCTATATATGTTGATTAGTGAAGCGTTTCTATGGATTAATCGGAAACTGCCTAATGAGGCCCAATAATACAGTTATTAAATATATTAATGATATAAAGATGAATATAAATGTCTGTAGATAAATCTATTTGATATTCTAAGATCACATATATCTTTGAACCTTCTAATCCATTCATTGTCAGTAGTCATACCTGACATAAGAAGGTCCTATTCAAATGAAAACTCAAACTTCGGGTTTGAGTTTGAGAGTGCAACATATATTGAAGTAAGTAGCTGAACAACTCATTTTCGGCAGATCAATAGAAATAAAAAAAGGCATTATGATTGAGTCATAATGCCTTGAATATCTTAAGAATACAAATTTATGTTTTAGCTCTTTTTTCAAGCATCTTTTCTAAATTTCCTGTAAACTCAGCGACAGTAGCTGTATATCCAGTTTTACCTAGAGCATTTACATTAAACTGTCCTGCAGTATCTTGAGTTAAATCAAATAGCCATACTGTTGGAAATCCTCTTACTCCAAAGGCTTTTTGCAGATCATTGTTCTGTTGTTTGATTAGAGCCGGCACCTGCTTTCTTCTTGGATAATCTAATTCAAGAAGTACAACATTTTTCTTAGCCCAATCCTTAAATTCTTTATGAACAAAGACACTTCTATCTAATTTCTTACACCAACCACACCAATCACTTCCAGTAAAATTCGCCAGTATAGGTTTGCCTGTCTTTTGTGATTCTGCATATGCTTCCTCAATTTTCACTAACCACCCTTCATTCTTGGCTGTATAATCAGCTAAATCTTGCCCATATCCTGCCATAGTGATCAATAATGCCAGGCACATTGGGGCTAATATTCTTGTAATCCTTGTCATCTCTATTTATTAATATTTCTCAAATATCTTATAATATCATGATAAATGCACAACTACGAAACGTTTAGTATTTAATTAACAACGAACCAGAATCGAAATTGATATTCATCATATTTATATCCAAGGTAAGAACGGTGTTCATATTAATAAGGTTACAGTAAATCAATTGCATTAAGTCAATTTTAAGATTTCAGCACTCAACTAAAACCACAAAAGTGAGCTGTTATTTGGTATTTTCGCTACATAAAGTAAATGTATCATCGAGCAACCAACCGACATACTTCAGCGAATATTTGGATACAAAGACTTTCGACTTGAGCAAGAGAATATAATATCAAGCGTACTACAAGGAAAAGATACACTTGTTATTATGCCAACTGGTGGAGGCAAATCTCTTTGTTACCAAATCCCTGCTTTAGTAAAAGAAGGATTATGTATCGTTGTATCCCCTCTTATAGCATTGATGGATGATCAAGTGATGGCACTCAAGCAATTAGAGATTGCTGCTGCAAGTTTACATAGCAACATGAGTCATGATTCTAAGCTAAAAATTGATCAACAGATTAGGGACAATCAGCTAAAACTACTGTATTTATCTCCAGAAAAAATGCGTTCCACACAATTCATAGATTTTATCAAAACAAAAACGATAAGTCTATTTGCAATCGATGAGGCTCATTGTGTTAGTATATGGGGCAATGATTTTCGGCCTGATTATGTGGAACTTAAGGATATAAAAGTCAATTTTCCTGATATCCCGGTAATAGCTCTAACCGCAACAGCAGATACTATTACTCAAGATGACATCATCAGTCAACTCCAGTTAAATGTTCCTAGCAAATTTGTCAGCAGTTTTGAACGTAAAAACATCAAAGTCATTTGCCGTCCTGGCCAAGATAGGATAGGTCAGATTTATCAATTCATAAGTAAGCACAAAGGAGACTCTGGCATAATATATTGTCTTAGCAGAAAAGGAACTGAAAATATAGCTAACAAGCTGGAAGCTAGAGGTATTAACGCCGCCCACTATCATGCTGGCTGCACACCTGAGTATCGCACCTCGATTCAAACAAAATTCTATGAAGGTGAAATTGATATTGTTTGTGCTACAATCGCCTTTGGTATGGGCATAGATAAGCCAGACATCCGATTTGTGATTCATTACAATATGCCCAAAAATATAGAAGGGTACTATCAAGAAATTGGACGATCTGGAAGAGATGGTGATCCAGCAGAAGCCTTACTTTTTTATAGCTGGGCAGACATGAGTCAACTGCAAAAATTTATTGACGATAGTGACGCTAATGACACTTATAAAATGGTTCAAACATCAAAGTTGGAACGTATGTGGCAGTATGCAAATAGCAGAACCTGTAGAACCAATATGGTGCTAAGTTATTTTGGGGAGTACAAGTATGAGAATTGTGGACACTGTGACAATTGTCTATTTCCTCCAAAACTGATAGATGGAAGCACCTATGCGCAAATGGCCATATCAGGCATAATCAGATGTAAGGAATCACTGAATTTACAATTGCTCATGGATTTACTGAAAGGATCTGGAAAAGCTGAAGTTATGAGAATGGGTCTTAACAAGATAAAAACATATGGAGTCGGAAGGGAACTTCCCTACTCACATTGGAGATCATATATTAACCAAATGATAGACCAAGGAATCATCATGGCAGACCTAAGAGATGGTGGCAAACTAAAGACGACGCCATTATCGGCATCTGTATTGCAGGACTCTAACGCAATTTCTCTTGCAGAATATATCACGCCTTCTGTACTCAAGAAGAATCAAGTTAAGATAAAAGTCAATGTAGATGAAATGGCTTATGATGAATCTCTTTTTGATGTACTAAAAAGATGGCGACTCAAAAAGGCAAGAGAAGCACAAGTCCCTCCATATATTATATTCAATGATCGTACACTCAAGCAACTGTCTGCTAATAAGCCAGAAGACAACAATCAACTTTTGATGATAGATGGACTTGGTAGAGTTAAATTAGAAAGATATGGAGTTGACATTTTACAGCTTATTAAAAGTCATAGCTAACTTATATTTCTACCCTCATTTTTAAATTGAGTCTACGAGAAGTGAGAAAGTTTGGTATAGCGTATTGTTGATTACCGATAGTCTTAATCCAAATATTAGAACCAACATTAAGTATATCCAGTAAATTAAATACTTCCAATGACACCCAGGCATTTCTAAAATTTCTAAGTAGATGGTGTGGCCTATCTGATTTTCGGTTTTCTTCCCATAGTTGGTAGGCGAATCCGATATCTATCCTTTGATACTCTTTAAATCTAAAATTATTTCTCTGAATAATGTTATCTCCGCGTAAGCCAAAAGGCAGTCCAGAACCAAATGTTAGATTCAAGTTCATTTTGAAGTTTTCATTTCGAGGTAGGTAATCCTGAAAGAATATTGAAATATTAAAGAACTGATCTGTAGGTCTAGGTACATCTTCAACATCCACAAAGGCTATCTCCTCTGCAGAAAATCTCTGATGAGTAATGCCATCAAGTTTTTCTCTCGCTCTGAGGAAGGATAAGTTGACCCAGGATTCTGCGCCAGGCACAAACTCACCATTGATTCTTAAGTCGAGACCAGCCACATATCCTGAAGCATCATTTTCACCAGAATAACGTATTCGGACATTATCTAAATCAAAGGAGATCAAGTTGTCCAATTTCTTGTAGAATATTTCAGATATCAATCTGAATTTACTTTTACTTACCTTCTTCCAATAGAAATCATAACTTAGTCCAGCGACCAAATGGACAGACCTTTGAGATTTGATATTCTGATTTATACTACCGTCCAATCTACGTAGTTCTCTATAGAATGGTGGTTGATAATACACGCCTCCAGACAGCTTTAGGGTTATATCTCTTTTCCAATTTAATGGTTGATAGAAGATTTGACCTCGCGGGCTAATATTTGTTTCACCATTGAAACTCCAATGATGCACTCTTACTCCTCCTGTCAACTTTATCTCGAAACGTGATGTGTCTAGGAAAGAATAACTGTTCTGAACATATGCCTGAAGACGATATGAATTGATATTATTCTCAGACTTAAACACCTCATTAAGTTGCACTAATTGATCATCAAACGGAAGCGAAAATCCAGCTGAGTCTAACCTCTCCCATTCATTGAGTCGATCTCTAATATCTTCTGCTTGATATTTAAGTCCCCATTGAAGGAAGCTATTTTTATTGTCATCTTCTGATTGTAATTCCAGACCACCTTTCAATTCCAGATTACTGATCGTATTTGCCAATCTATTTCTGGCGAATGTATGTTGAGTGCCAGTTCCTAGCACGGCCACTTCATTAGTTGCACCTTCTCCTTCCAAGTCAAACTCCACTTGACTCAATCTGTAAAAACCTAAAATGTCAAATCGCTCGGTCTCAGCATTACCAAAGTGTGAAGCCAACAATTTGAGATACATTGGATTCTTGTCCCTCTCAGGTAACCATGTCAGTGAGAGACCACCCATAGCATTCTCAAAACCATCTTCTTCTTGACCTTCGAATTGAGTACTTAGCTGTAACACCTGTGTAAACAATCCTGTAGCAGACACTCTTGACTCAGGAATAAAGTCGAAAGTGCTTCTATTATAATTGCCCAAAAGTCCTAGTTGAAGAGAATTAGTAAAGTCATAGGTTATCCAGGTTTGGACATCGGTAAAAGTCGGTGTGTATTCGCCAGTTACATCCAGAGAATTCAACAGGTACTGAGTCGTTTTGTATCTAGCTCCAATGATGTAACGTAATTTGTTATAGGCATTGGCTCCTATCTTCTTACTTCCTTCTAGGTGCGCTGAAGCACCTAAGAAACTGGCTGAAGCTGAGGCTTTAAATTCGTCTGGTCTTTTATATCTGATATCTAATACGGAAGATAGCTTGTCGCCATATCTACTCTCAAATCCACCTGAAGAAAACGACACATCTCTTATCAGATCAATATTAGGAAACGAGAGACCTTCTTGTTGATTAGACCTGATCAGTTGGGGTCTGAATATCTCAAAGTCATTGACATAGACGAGATTTTCATCATAATTTCCTCCTCTGACATTGTATTGAGAACTCAGTTCTCCTCCTGTACCGCCTGATGTGCCCAAGGCAATATGAGGTAAGATAGACTCAAAGTTACCACTAGCTGTTGGCAGCTTTTTGAATTCAGTGACCTCTTCTCTCACCATCCCTACATCTTCTATCTTGCTATCTCTAATAGTTATTTCAAGATCATAGACTTCAGGTACAAGTTTTATATTGATATTCCTTTTTGCATTTGATGCAAGCGCCTCCACTTTATAGGAGGCATCCTTATATCCAATTCTAGATATTTTTAATTCTAGAGCTAGTCCACTCTCAATATCTAATCTATATTCACCAAAGCCGTTTGTTTCTGTAGAACTCGAACTGCCATCAACATAGACTGTTGCAAATTCAATAGATTCTCCTGTATCTAAATCCGATATTACACCAAAAATGGTCGCAGATTGGCCTAATCCTATACCACAGATTAACAGGCCTATAAGACTAAGCCATAGGTTGAGTTCAATTCTATAGTTAGATATCAAAGTTTCCTATTTCTAAATTCTTAAGTCTAACGATGGTATCCTTTGGATCATTGCTTTTGAAAACACTGCTTCCTGCAACGAGAACATCTGCTCCCGCTTTCAAAACTGATTCAGCATTCTGCAACCCAACCCCACCATCGACTTCAATAAGTGTTTCTAAATTTCTGGTAATTATCTGGTCTTTCAGCTGTCTAACTTTATGTAATGTCCGATAGATGAACTTCTGTCCGCCGAATCCAGGATTAACCGACATTATACATACTAAATCCAAGTCTTCTAATAGATCATCCAGGTCTGTAATATTAGTTTGAGGATTAATGGCAATCCCCGCCTTACATCCTTGACTTTTGATACTTTGGATGAGCCTGTGCGAATGAGCAGTAGCTTCTAAGTGGAAAGTGACCACCTCAGCTCCTATTTCAATAAACTGATCTACATAATTTTCAGGATTGACAATCATAAGATGTACATCCAAGGGGATAGTTGCTGTAGTCTTCATTTGGCGAACAAGCATCGGTCCAAATGAGATATTAGGTACAAAGACACCATCCATCACATCTACATGAATCCAATCAGCTTCACTTTCATTCAGCATACGAACTTCTTCATCAAGATTTCCAAAATTAGCGGCAAGAATCGACGGTGCTACAAGGTGTTTTTTATGCATGCAGAAATAAAATTATAGTGACTTCAAATGTATCACTATTATGCCAAGAGATAGTAATTATTACTAATATGATATATAAGAAGTCTTACAGCTATGTTTTTGATATAACATCAATATTCTCAGAGATCTCTAGATGATTTAGTCGCAGAAATACTTTGGCTGAAGTAAATACATCCTTTTCGCAGTAGGTGCAAATACGGTTGAGATCATGTTCATTCCAATAAACATCATGTATCATACTGCCATCAATATCATCTTTTGGAGTAGGTATATTCAATATAGCCGCAAGCAATCGTAACGAGGTGTAATTTTTATAATCACCAAAGCGCCATAGAACCATGGTATCTAGAAGATGCTCTACTTGCCAAGGCTTCTTTCCTTTAAGATCGAGCATTTTTGGGACCTTGATTCCATGTACAATCATCCGTCTACAAATAAAAGGTATATCAAATTCTCGAATATTATGACCACAAATTGCCTGCTTATTAGGCTTGTCAAAGTGTTTCTTTAGCATGGAATTGAAAGAGCCAAGGATTTTGGCTTCATCATCTCCCATAAAACTTTTAGTCCTAAAGGTTTTGATTTTTCGTTTTGAGTAGTCAAAAATGCCAACTGAAATGCAAACAATTCTGGCAAATTCAGAATAAATACCAGCTCGTTTTTCAAATAAGGTAGCAGCCTCGATTTGACCAAGAGATTTATCTCTTTCTATGATTTTAGCCTTCTCTATCCATAAATATTGCATTTCATCAGATAAGTCTTCAAATGAAGCCACAATACCAGCTGTTTCAATGTCCAGAAATAATATATCTGCAATTTTCTTTTTGGAAGCCATTTCCTTTTATTTTAATATCATCTATGATAATAGGTGTTTTCCACCATTAAGAGACTGTTGTATTAGTCATAGTTTACACCTAATTTAAGACTAAAGCTTTTATATCTAGTTAGTTAGGTAGATATTGTGACCTAAATTATAAGCTATGGCTACAAAAAATAATTCAAGCTCCATATTTGGTATCATTCTTATATTGGCATTATTAGCCCTTAATGGTTACCAATGGATGAAATCTTCTCAGTTAAAGAAAGAGTTGACAACACAGAAATCTCAATTTTTAGATTTGGAAAAAATTAATACAGAATTAGATTTCAATTACCAATCTAAGCTAGAAGAACTGGAAGGAATGCGGGGTGAAAACCAAGAACTTAATGCGAGAATAGATGCTCAGAAATCTGAATTAGCTAAGCAAAAACAGAAAATAAGTGGATTAATCTGGACTCAGAAGGAACTAGGTAAAGCAAAAGATGAATTGGCAAATCTAAATGCCTTGGCTGATCAGTACATAGCTGAAATTTCTAAGCTCAAATCTGAGAATCAAGAACTAATAGGTCAAAATGTAGCTCTGACAGAAGCCAACACTCAACTTAATGATGAGGTAACAGTAAATAAGAAGAGAATTTCTTCACTGGATTCAGTACAGGCCATTCTTGTTAGTCAAAAGGAAGAATTAGATCAAAACAATAACGTACTCTCTGGAAAAGTAGATATTGCAGAGGCTATAAAGATAAACTTCATGGAGATAAATGGATATGATGTGAAGGATAGTGGAGAGTTATCACAGAAAAGTCGAGCTAAGAAAGTTGAATTGCTCAGAACTTGCTTAACAACAGAGACCAATTTGATAACACCAGAAGGCGAAAAGGAATTCTTCATCAGATATACTGATCCACTTGGACAAATTATTCATATCCCAGATGCTGGGTCTGGGTCATTTACAGAGAAGCTTAACGGAGAAGAAATTCGATATACCACTTCGGGTTCGATTGATTATAAAAACAAAGAGACTAGGGCCTGCTTAGACTTTAGACCAAATTATAAACTGTCAAAAGGTGCTTACAAAGTACATGTATACCAAAATGGATTTGAGGTAGGAAAAGGAGAATTTGAACTTAAGTAGATAAGACGCTTAAGAACTATTAAAGTGCTTCTGTTATTAATAGCAGAAGCACTTTTGTTTTTATGGACTATCTTCTTTTTAATTGAAAATCAATCCACAATGTGTATTTGATGACGTTTGCAAATAAACTTATGTATACATTTAAAAGAACAGTACAAAGAATAATCTGTTATTCATGTAGTTTGTGCTTAATACCGTCCAAGCACACCATTAGTCAAAGATGATAGGATATAGATTTTCAAAATACATAGAGAGAGAAAGCACTTCTTTATTTGATCGGTTGTTGGAACTGTTCAAAGAATTACTTATCCATACATCAGGAGATGTACCAGAAGCATTGTCATGGCTTACTGAGATAGACAAGCAGCATAATTTGACAACACCAGAATACGGCATTGCCGATTTCATACAAGAGCTAGAAGATAAAGGCTACATTACCAAGCCGGGCCAAAATGGGATTCATGGCAAACCTAATCCTACAAAAAAGATGGAATCCTCACTGAGGAAACATGCCTTGGACGAAATATTTGATCAATTAAAAAAATCTAAAAAAGGAAAGCATGACACCAGAGCCATCGGACAAGGTGATGAAATAACTTCTGAACTCAAACCCTATGAATTTGGTGATAAACTAGAAAAATTATCTTTATCTGAGTCATTAAAGAATGCTCAGATTAACCACGGTCTAGACGATTTCAAACTCACACAAGATGATTTGGAGGTACATGAAACCTACTTTCAAACCCAAACAAGTACCGTGTTGATGATTGATATCTCTCACTCTATGATACTCTATGGTGAAGATAGAATTACACCAGCCAAGAAAGTCGCTATGGCTTTAGCAGAGATGATTACAACCAAGTATCCTAAGGACAGCCTTGATATTATAGTCTTTGGAAATGATGCATGGAAGATAGACATAAAGGACCTCCCTTATCTAGAGGTTGGCCCCTACCACACCAATACTGTTGCAGGATTAGAACTAGCAATGAATATTTTGCGAAGAAGAAAAAATCCCAACAAACAGATAATGATGATTACAGATGGCAAACCTACCTGCATCAAAAAAGGTAAAAAATATTATAAGAATGCTTTTGGATTAGATAAGCAAATCATGAATAGGACTCTGGGTCTTTCTACAAAAGCTAGGAAGTTAGGTATTCCAATCACGACTTTTATGATAGCTCGTGATCCTTGGCTAGTCAAATTTGTGGATCAATTTACAAAAGCCAATAATGGAAAAGCCTTCTATAGCTCATTGCAAGGTCTTGGCGAATTTCTATTTATGGATTATAAAAACAACAAGAGAAAGAAGAGAAGATAATACGGGTAGACAATAAAGTTAAAGCACAAAAAAAATGGACATCAGCAAAATAAAGACACTAGGCCAACTTAAGACATCAGGATATAAACCTAAGAGTATTAAAGAAGAGATTAAGGATAATCTAAAGAAACGCATTCAATCGGGAGCAGAAAGTTATGAAGGCATCATAGGATTTGACGACACTGTAATACCTGACCTAGAAAGAGCCTTATTATCCAAGCATAATATACTCCTACTTGGGCTAAGAGGTCAGGCAAAAACGAGAATTGCACGATTGACAACCAATTTCTTGGATGACTATATTCCATACATTGCCGGCTCTGATTTGAACGATGATCCGTTGATGCCCTTATCTAGTTCAGCGCTAGATATATTGGCCGAGCATGGAGACGATACACCTATTGAGTGGCTTTCCGCTGAAGATAGATATATTGAGAAATTGGCTACTCCAGATGTAAGTATTGCCGACTTAGTTGGCGATGTGGACCCTATAAAGGCTGCTACTCTCAAATTACCCTACTCGGATCCAAGAGTTATCCATTACGGACTGATACCTAGGGCACACAGATGTATTTTTGTACTAAATGAATTGCCTGACTTGCAAGCAAGGATACAAGTAGCTCTATTCAATATCTTACAGGAAGGTGATATGCAAATCAGAGGATTCAAACTACGATTGCCTCTGGACATCCAATTTCTCTTTACAGCCAATCCTGAAGATTACACCAACAGAGGATCTATTATTACGCCATTAAAAGATAGAATTGAAAGTCAAATTCTAACACACTATCCTCAAACCATAGAAATTTCTAGGCAAATTACAGCGCAGGAAGTTAATGTAGATGAGGAACTCAGACAATCCATTCATATACCTGACCTTATGAAAGATCTGATGGAGATGATAGTCTTTGAGGCAAGGGAAAGTGAACTTATCGATGAAAAGAGTGGTGTCTCTGCAAGGCTATCTATTTCGGCAATGGAGAACTTGTATAGCGCAGTAGAACGGCGTATGCTCAAGAACAAGGAAAAAGAAGGTGTGGCAAGAATATCTGATCTTTGGGCAATCATACCATCTATAACTGGAAAAGTTGAACTGGTATATGAAGGTGAGCAGGAAGGTCCTTACGGTGTAGCTCTGGCACTAATCAGCCAGGCAGTGAAAAAGTTATTCTTGGAGTATTTTATGCACCCTGATAAGGCATTGAAAGCTGAAAAGGATATATATGGTACAATTAGAGCTTGGTTTGCAAGCGGAAATGAGGTTGATATTCTCAATGATTGCGACCAAAAGCAATATAAAGCATTACTTAAGAGTGTCGCAGGGATAGATAAGATTATCAAGGATATCAATATATCTAAAGAAGAAGCCTTCTTATATATGGAGTTTCTATTACACGGACTTTCAGAAACAGAGGCAATCAGCAAAAGGATTTTGGATCGAAGTCTTAATTTCAGTGACCCTCTAGGCACTATGCTGGATGAATTAAATAACTAAAGTTGTTTAACTTTTTGTTAGATGTAATCGTCTATAATTCGAGACAAATTTGTGCTATGAAATATTTACTATCAACTCTTGTGTTTCTACTTGCTTGCTCTTGTAACATTTTCGCTCAAGAAGATGCATCAGAAACAGCAGTTATTGAAGGCGCTTCTATGACTTTTGAAGCGCCTCATGTGCATATAGGTGAAGTAAAAAAAGGGGACAAGGTCGAAATGGAATTCACATTTACCAATTCCGGTACTGAAGATCTAAAAATAGAAATCGTGTCTGGCTGCGAATGCACAACCTTAGATTGGCCAAGAAAACCGATACCACCTGGTGATCAAGGCATCATATCAGCTATCTTTGACAGTACCGAAAAAGAAAAGTCAGAAACGGTAGAGATTGATATCAATCTAGAAAACATAGACCCAAAATCAGGATATCCTATGTTTGAAAGAGTTAGTTACACTTTTGATCTTATTCTTTAGCTAGAAGTAAAGCCTTGTTGGGTCTAAAATCCAACAGCCACATCGAAAGAGATTTCATTTCCATCTATTTGTATAAATGATTTCATCATCTTTGCAAAGTTCTAAATTATCTTCTATAGAGCTTTTTTCACATTGAACACATCCATCACCATAGTGAGCAAACATCATGGGACAATCAGTATTGAATAAAGCTTTGTTTTACTAGTCGTTTATTTTAAGGACTTCTAAGAATGCCTTTTGAGGCACTTGTACTGATCCTATCTGACGCATCTTCTTCTTCCCTTTCTTCTGCTTTTCTAGAAGTTTTCTCTTTCTAGTAATATCTCCACCATAGCACTTTGCAGTTACATCTTTCCTCATAGCACTAATGGTTTCTCTGGCGATTACTTTTTGCCCAATAGCGGCTTGGATGGCTATCATAAATTGTTGCCTAGGCAATAATTCTTTCAGCTTCTTGCATATTCTTCTACCAAATGGATCAGATTTAGATCGATGAACCAGCGCAGACATGGCATCCACATTGTCTCCGTTAAGTTTTATATCCAATTTCACTAAATCAGAAGCTCTGTAATCTATTGGTGTGTAATCAAATGAGGCATATCCTTTAGATATGGACTTCAGTTTGTCATAGAAGTCAAAGACAATCTCAGCGAGTGGCAATTCAAACGTTAGCTCTATTCGCTCTTGTGTTAGATAATGCTGCTTACTCAATGTGCCTCTTTTGTCCATACAAAGTGACATAATGGAGCCTATGAACTCTGGCTTTGTGATAATTTGTGCTCTGATAAAGGGCTCTTCCACCCGATCTATCCTTGTTGGATCAGGCAAATCATTAGGTGTATTGATTGTTAGTTTTTCTTCCTTTTTAGTATAAGCAAAGTATGATACGTTAGGTACAGTCGTAATGACTTCCTGTCCGAACTCTCTACTTAATCTTTCCTGCACAATCTCTAGGTGCAGCATCCCAAGAAACCCTACTCTAAATCCAAAACCGAGGGCTACAGAGGATTCTGGCTCATATACTAGTGCTGCATCATTGAGTTGTAATTTCTCAAGACTATCTCTCAAGTCTTCAAAGTCATCATTATCTATTGGATACAATCCTGCAAAAACCATTGGTTTCACTTCTTCAAATCCTTTGATGCCTTCAGCACAAGGATTTGCCACCGTAGTGATTGTATCACCTACTTTGATTTCTTTACTCTCTTTTATACCAGTAATGATGTAACCCACATCTCCTGCATGTAAGGACTTACGTGGTTCCATATCCAGTTTTAATATGCCAATCTCATCTGCTGCATACTCTTTACCTGTATTGACAAATCTAACCTTATCTCCTTTGTTGATAGTACCGTTTACTATCTTGAAATAGGCGATGACTCCTCTAAATGAGTTAAAAAGTGAATCAAAAATGAGTGCTTGTAAAGGAAGTGATGTATCTCCCTTAGGTGAAGGAATTTTATTGACGATAGCACTCAAAATATTTTCTACGCCAAACCCAGTCTTACCACTAGCATGTACAATATCTTCTAACTCCACACCAAGCAAATCTATAATTTGATCAGAGACCTCTTCTATCATAGCACTCTCCATGTCCACCTTATTTAAGACAGGAATAATTTCTAGATCATGCTCCAGAGCAAGATATAAATTGGAAATCGTCTGTGCTTGAATACCCTGACTGGCATCAACCAAAAGAAGTGCTCCCTCACAAGCAGCTATTGATCTTGATACTTCATAAGAAAAATCAACATGTCCTGGAGTATCGATGAGATTCAAAATGTAAGTCTGACCATCTGTATGCTTATACTCTAGCTGTATTGCATGGCTTTTGATAGTAATTCCACGTTCTCTTTCCAAATCCATGTCATCCAAAGCCTGATCTTGCATGTCTCTTTCCGCTATGGTAGAAGTGTACTCTAACATTCTATCCGAAAGTGTACTCTTTCCATGGTCGATATGGGCTATCACACTGAAATTCCTAATCTTTTCCATATGCTCGCAAAAATAGGGCTTTTAAAGGTGTGGTTCAGGACTGCTGGTTGTTATTAATTTGAATCTAGAATGGCGTCTTCTAAATCTCAAATATGAATCCGCTCTGCTTAGCTTCCTCATATTTAATAGCATCAAAAGAATATAGCTTTGCAGGGCGATGTGATACGCCTGCTTGTAACTCATGAAGCGTTTTTAGAATACCCATGCTGAGAATTTTCTTTCTAAAGTTTCGCTTATCTAGATCATGTTTTAGAATGACTTCATACAGCTTTTGGAGCTCTGTCAGAGTAAATTTCTCAGGTAGTAATTCGAAGCCAATTGGCCTTAACTTAAGGTCCTGTCTTAATCTAGCTAGGCAGGTTTCCATAATTTTCAGGTGATCAAAGGCCAATGTCTCTATGTCACCTACTTCTCGCCAAGCTACTTTTTTAGCAAATGAAGCAGGCCTAATATCGACATTAGAAATATTTACCAGAGAATAGTAGGCTATAGTGATGACCCGACCACTTGGGTGTCTATCTACTTGTCCGAATGTATATACTTGATCTAGATAAACATCTTTAACACCTGTTAATTGATGAAGAACACGTTTCGCAGAATCATCAAGGTTTTCATCAGGTTTGACGATATCTCCAGGCAATGCCCACATTCCTGCATAGGGATCTTCACCCCTCTTAATAAGAAGGACCTTCAGATTTAAATTATCAAATCCAAATATGATGTTATCTACCGAAAAAGCTGACTTATATAATTCTTTCTGAAAAGGCACTCAGAACAGTTAGTTTTGAGGGCAAATATAGCGAAATACTATGCTTATAAACCTACTTAGCGACACAGTAACAAAACCAACGCAGAACATGCGTAAAGCTATGGCCAATGCAGAAGTTGGAGATGATGTTTTCCAAGAAGATCCTACAGTGAATGCACTTCAAAAGAGAATGGCAGAGATGTTCGGTCATGAGGCCGCTCTTTTTTGCCCTTCAGGTACAATGACCAATCAGATTGCAATAAATGTGCATACTAACCCATTGGAAGAGGTAATTTGTGATTACACCTCTCATGTTTACCAATATGAAACATCAGGTTATGCCTATAATGCCCGTGTCGGCATCAATTTACTTCATGGAGAGTATGGTAAAATCAATCCTAATCTTGTAGAACAGGCAGTGAAAGGCAAATATGATTGGCTGCCTATCTCCAAGCTCGTGGTATTAGAAAATAGCACCAATAAAGGAGGAGGCAATTATTACACCTTAGATGAGCAAAAAGCAATAAAGGTCACCTGTGATAAGCATAATCTCAAGTTGCATTTAGATGGTGCAAGGCTCTTCAATGTTATTGCAGAAACAAAGGAAAGCACTTCACATATCGGTGCTTGCTACGACAGCATATCTATATGCTTGTCCAAAGGCTTAGGTGCTCCGGTTGGCTCGGTACTGATAAGCGATAAGGAGACCATCGATAAGGCCAGAAGATTTAGAAAAGTAATGGGAGGAGGCATGAGACAGGCAGGAATAATTGCCGCAGGTTGCATATATGCCTTAGATCATCATATAGATCGACTTTCTGAAGACAATCAGAATGCCAAGGAGATTGGTCAATTCTTAAGTGAGTTATCGTTTGTAGAAGAGGTCATGCCAGTGAAGACTAACATTGTTATTTTTTCATTGAAAGACAGAAAGGCTCAGTCAATTGTAGATCAACTGAAAGATAATGGTATTCTAGCCTCAGCTTTTGGACCTCAACAGATTCGATTTGTGACGCATATGGAAATAACGAGCGAAATGATTGCCGAGCTTAAGCGAATTTTGAAAGCTTTCTAGGTAGGATATAAAATAAATTTGATTACTATTCTTCTGATGACTCTCTTCGATTGAGTTCATCCCTGATCTTGGCCGCCTTTTCGTAATCTTCATTTTCTAAGACGTTCTCCAGCATTTGCTTGAGCGCTTTCTCTGAGTATTGATCAAAAGAGTCTGGCTTTGGCTCCTCTGTTAGAATACTATTCTTCTCACTATCTTCAGATTCATTAAGCACAACACCCGCCTGATCCATGATGAAATCGAAAGTATAGATAGGACTCTTAAATCTTACAGCCATCGCAATCGCATCCGATGTCCTGGAGTCAATAACAAACTCTTCACCATCTCTAGTGCATACCAACTGTGCATAGAAAATACCATCAAGAAGATTATTTATCACTACTTCTTGTAGTTCCACATCAAAGGTATCTAAGGTATTTTTGAATAGATCATGGGTCAACGGACGATTAGGAATCATTCTCTCCATCGCAACAGCAATTGCCTGAGCTTCGAAACCACCTATTACAATGGGCAATCTTCTGTTTCCCTTCATCTCACCAAGTACAACAGCGTAATTATGTGATTGCGTCACGCTATGAGAAAGAGCAACGATTTCTAAGTCTATTTTCTTCATCAATTAACCTGTAATCCGTAATTAAGGAGTTATCTAGTGATTTATACAGCGTTTTAGACCGATTTTAAGGGATTAAGCGCTAAAAATCTCAACGTCAAGCAAATATAGAATATTTTAATACGTTCTTTACAGTCTATAAAAATGGAAAACGAAAGACTTTCTCAACTACTGGAATTATTGAAGTTATCTCCTGATGATAGTTTCCTGCTGTTTGCTGTAGGAAAAGAATATGAAGGTCAAGAGAACTATAATTTAGCACTGAAATATTACTTAAAACTGAAAGATAGTGATCCTGAATATATCGGTCTATATTATCATTTAGCTCACCTATACATACTATTACAAGAAGATATACTCGCCCTGGGTATATTCGAAAAGGGGATAACCTTGGCTAAAAAGCTAGGTGATTTTCATGCCTTATCTGAGCTAAATAATGCCAAGACCAATTTGGAGATTACTCTAGGTAATTAGAATTCTTATATTTCTATATGACCAGTAAATACAGATTGAGCAGGCCCAAATAATCGAATATTTGTATAACCCTCGCCTGTATCAAAATCGACTCTTAATAAGCCACCCTTAGCTTCAACATAAACGCTTTGAGGCCCCACCTTTCCTTGACGAGACATTATAGCTGCAGCTACAACACCTGTTCCGCAGGCTAAAGTCTCATCCTCAACCCCACGTTCATAAGTTCTAATGTGCAGTTTATTTTCACCTTTTACTATATAGTTCACATTTGTACCTTCCTCAGCAAATCGATCATTATACCTGATACTTCTTGCCTTACTTACCAAATTCAGTGATGATAAGCCATCTATATCAACTTCTAAGAGAGATACATAGTGAGGTGATCCTGTATTCATATAGACATTCTGCTTATCTATAGTTTCTACCTTACCAACAGGTGACATGCTGATAGTCACACCCTCTGCTTCTATCTTACCTTGATGAGGGCCATCAGCAGCAAGGAAGGACATTTCCTTACCGACATAACCTAAGGTGTAGGCGAAGTGCACAGTACACCTGCCTCCATTACCACACATGCTAGAGATGACACCATCTGAGTTATAATAGATCATCTCCAAATCGTAGCCATCTAATTCCTTTATGATAATGAGGCCATCAGCTCCTATACCAAAGTGACGTTTGCACAAACTGTTTATATCTGATTTTGAAAGCTCCTGATGGATTTTCTTATTCTTAAACCCATCTATCATAATGAAATCATTACCAGCTCCGTGATACTTTGTAAACTCTAAATGCATTTTATTCGTTATGGTAGTGCAATTTATATGTTTTTGTGTCGAGGTCGAAGTCTTGCGTTATTTGGTAACAAAGCCTAAACTACTTAAGTTTGTCATATGACTAAAAGTCTTAATACGATAATCATAGCTATACTCTGTTCTACTATTAGTATAGTCATCTATGATTACTATCATGGTCATACGGTTCAGCAACTAGATGATTATTATGCTAAGCTTGTGGCTCATATGGATGATAATACCTCTCCGTCCACGTTATCTCGTAACTCAGCAGTTGATCAGCTCAGTTTTATAGAACCTGCAAAAGGCGCAAAGGATGCCGTTGTAGCCCTTGAGACTATCGTTATCAAAAATGAAGGACTAAGAAAAGATAAGTATTCCAAGTCAAGTGGGTCTGGTGTTTTGATATCTAGTAATGGATTCATTGTCACCAATTATCATGTTGTAGAAAATGCAGATGATATCAATGTCACCATGGAAGACAAACGTGAGTACAAAGCAGAACTTATAGGTCACGACAGATCGACTGATATCGCCTTGCTTAAAATTCAGGCAGAGAATCTGCCTTTCTTGAAATTTGGAAATTCCGCTGACTTGCAAGTTGGTGAATGGGTGTTGGCGGTTGGCAATCCATTTCAGTTAAGCTCTAGTGTAACTGCTGGAATCGTCAGCGCCAAAGCCAGAAGTATCAATATATTTAGACGACCAGGCGTAGAGTCCTTTATACAGACAGATGCCGCCATCAATCCAGGTAACAGTGGAGGTGCACTGATCAATACAGTTGGAGAACTAGTTGGCATTAATACAGCCATACTTACTTACACTGGCAAATATGAAGGCTTCTCATTTGCTATTCCAAGCAATATGGTCAACAAGGTAATTACCGATCTGCGGGAGTATGGTGCTGTGCAAAGAGCTTGGATGGGGATAACCATACTCAATGTCAATGAGCGAAGAGCTAATGCCTTAGGGCTCGAAGAGATAAGTGGCGTCTTTATTGATCTAGTAGAAAAGGATGGGGCTGCCAAGCAAGCTGATTTGCGGTATGAAGACGTAATTATTTCTATCAATCAAGAAAGGACAGAAAGTAAACCCATCTTCCTTGAAATACTTGGTCAATACAGACCCGGAGATACTGTGGATGTAGAATATATCCGTAATGGGAAGAAAAGTAATGTCCAGGTTACATTAAGAAATCAGTTAAATACAACTGATTATATCGCAGTCAGAAAAGATAAAATATTTACAGAACTGGGATTTGAATTAAGAGATTTAGATTCTAAAGAGAGAAAGGATAATGCTACAGAAGGCGTGATGGTAGTTAGTATTTATAAAGGCAGCAAAATTGAATCTGTCAACATGGATCCTGGTTACATCATTACCAGCATTAATGACCAACCTGTTTCAAGTATTAAACAATTCAAGAAGTTACTAGAAAACGAAAATGGTCTTATCTATCTAAATGGGATTTATGAAAACTATCCCAGAGAGTGGCCTTATAAGTTTTACAAGTAATTTACAACTCCATTCTACACCAAACAATCCTCATTAATTAGATAAATATGGCTATAAAAAAAGTAAGACTCAGTCGTATAGATGATAACGTCAACTTCGTTGCTACGAATGAAGACAACAGCTCAATCCTAATGGATGGCTCTCCAGCCATTGGTGGTAAAGGAAATGGTGTCCGACCTATGGAAACTTTGCTAATGGGGGTTGCAGGATGTAGCGGTATAGACATCGTCGTTATTCTCAATAAGATGAAACAAGAAATCAGAGATCTGAAGATTGATGTCGAAGCAGAAACTTTCAAGGAAGATGATGTGACTAAGTATAAAAGCATCCACCTCCACTTTAACCTTTGGGGAGATATCAAAGAAGATAAATTAAAAAAAGCTATCGATATGTCTATGGACACCTACTGCTCTGTAGCTAAAATTCTTGAAAAAGCTACGACGATCACTAGCAGCTATACGCTTAAAGCATAAACTTATTAAAAATTAAAAAGGCATGACGTCACGCCATGCCTTAACTTATATATTTGAGAAAATAAATTTGTCCTTAGCTAAGTAGAGACTGCAATTTCATTGCAAGACCCATATCTCCTTGTATCTTAATCTTACCACTCATTACAGCCATCATTGGATTTAATTCACCTTTTTGGAGTTTCATCAAGTCTTCCATACTCATAGTGATTGTACAATCTGCATCCTTGTTATCATCTGAGACTACATTGGCATCACCTGTACCATCAATGAATACTGGCTGATCATCTAGAAGAAATTTTATTGTGGCTCCGATTGGAGCTACCCTACTAGCTGATTCGTTGAATTTTTCTATTACTTGTTCAGTCATAATTCTTATTAATTTATAATTCAAATTTTAAAACATTGTCCTGTTGAATCACTAATGCGTCAGGGTGACGCAATGTTTCAGCTAAGCTCGAAATTTTCACTAATTCATACTTGTAGAAAAATTTCATAGTATGAATCTTTTCTTCATAGAAGCTATCCGCCAGTGATTTATTACCAGTAACTAAAGCTGTTTTTGATATGGTGGCCATTTTCAACCATTGCCAAGCAATAACTATGATGGACATATACTCCATAAATATTGTAGCATCTGCAATGTAGCGTTCGTGTCTACCTGACATCGCATACTGAAGAAGATGACCAAGCGTTGCTTCCATGTTTTTAGTTGCTCCAACTAATTGGTCCACATAGGGTTTGAGGTCATCATAATTAGAAGCTGTTGTAATAGTCTCTTTTATCTCTTCATTTAGAAATCTCATTGCCGCACCACTCTTCATTATCACCTTCCTTCCTAGTAAATCAAGGGATTGTATACCCGTCGTTCCTTCATAAAGAGACATAATTCTTATATCTCTATAATATTGCTCCAACGAAAAATCCGTGCAAAAGCCATATCCTCCTAAAATTTGTAATCCTGTACTAATTGACTGCTGACCTGCTTCAGACGGATAAGTCTTAGCAATCGGCGTCAATAGCTCCATCAGATCGTGATATCTTTCTCTTTCATCTTCCGCTCCGTACTCTGCTAAATCATGATAGTAAGATGCCTGTAAGAGCACAGCAACAGACCCTTCTGTTATTGCCTTTTGAAGAAGAAGCATTCGTCTCACGTCAGGATGTTGTATTATTGTTACCTGCTCTTGATTTATATTTTTCTGTCCACCATCAAGGATTCGTCTTCCTTGTGGTCTTTCTTTCGCATATTGCAGGGAAGCATAATATGCAGCAGTTGCAACTGAGGCCGCAGTTATACCTACATCAATTCGAGCGCCATTCATCATTTGAAACATACACTTGAGACCTTGATTCTCAGGTCCTACAAGCCACCCAATGGACTCTGCTTTTTCTCCGAACACTAGATGTGTTGTACAATATCCTCTTTGACCCATCTTCTGAAAATCACCAACTGTATCCACATTGTTATTCTCTAAAGCTCCATCAGCCAATATTCTCTTTTTGGGAACCACAAAGAGTGAGATGCCTTTAGTCCCTGGAGGAGCACCATCAATTCTTGCTAGTACCAAATGCACAAAATTGTCACAGTATTCATGATCTCCACCAGAGATAAATATCTTTTGTCCTTTGATAGTATAGGATCCATCGGCTTTGGGAGTTGCTGAAGTTGTAATATCTGAAAGAGAACTTCCTGCTTGTGGCTCCGTAAGGCACATTGTACCTCCCCACTTTCCAGCCATCATGTTTGGCACATAGGTGTCTATTAAATCCTGTTCTCCAAAGGTGACAATAAGGTCTGCAGCTCCCGTAGTCAATCCAGCATATCCGCCTACACTATTATTGGCACTAGCCGAAATATGTGATAAGGCTACAGATACCGTATTTGGTAGTTGCATACCTCCAACTTCATAATCGAACGTAGCACCTATCATTCCATTTTGTCCAGCATACTTCATTATTTCTCCAATCACTGGATGTACGATGATCTTCCCATCTTTATAGTGTGCTGGATTCTCATCCATTTCCTTCAATATAGGAAACATCACTTTATCAGCATAATCCTTTGAAGATTGTACTAGTATATCTATACTTTCTTTATCATAATCTTTGAACCTATCTAGCTTACAGAGGTTTTCTACTTGCAGCATCTCATGTAGGACAAATTTTAAATTGTCCATACTGATGTATTTAGCCATTTATATTACTTTGATTACTAATTTAAAATTTATACTAATATATAGTAAAAAGTGACACGATGTCATCTTTTTGCTAAATTTGTATTAATCAATACGTAAATTAATGAATTACCGCCTTCAAAAAGTAGCAGTTCTAGGTTCTGGTGTTATGGGATCAGGAATAGCTTGTCATCTAGCCAATATTGGATTAGACGTGGTTTTACTTGACATCTTGCCTTTTGACCTTAAGGAAGAGGATAAAAACAAGAAAATAGTGAGAGACAGCGTAGCCAACGGTGCACTCAAAGCAGCTTTGAAATCCAAGCCCGCGCCTCTCTACTCTAAAAAGTTTGCCTCCAGAATCCAAACAGGAAATTTCGATGATGATTTACATCTGATCGCTGATGCAGACTGGGTAATAGAAGTAATTATCGAAAACCTCGAGATTAAGAAAACTCTATTCGAAAAGGTCGAGTCTCACGTAAAACCTGATGCACTTGTAAGTTCTAATACCTCAAGTATTCCAATTCACTTGCTTGTGGAAGGTCGATCAGAAGACTTCAAGAAGAGGTTCTGTGGAACGCATTTTTTCAATCCACCTAGATATATGTCTCTATTAGAGATCATTCCTCACGATACAACGGATGCAGAGGTAATTGATTTCTTTATGGAATATGGAGATTCATTTCTTGGTAAAGATACAGTACTCTGCAAGGATACCCCAGCATTCATTGCTAATAGAATCGGTGTCATGTCTGGAGCTAAGATGTATCAGCTCACGGAGAAGTATGATATGAAAATAGAAGAGGTAGATGCACTTACCGGGCCGCTAATCGGTAGACCCAAAACGGCTACATTCAAATTACAAGATTTAGTCGGTATAGACACAGGTGATAAAGTGTCCAGATTTGTATCTAATAATACACCTGGCGATCCATTCTTCGAAGAAGTGAAGAAAGCAGGCAATCCTAAGTTCATTGATTTCTTGTTAGAGAATAAATTTCTAGGAAATAAAACGAAAAAAGGATTCTACGTCAAGACCAAAGAACGCGATGAGAAAGGTAAGAGTATCTATCTGGCACTGGACTTAAAGACACATGAGTACAATAAAGCGATCAAACCCAGAATGGAATCTGTAGGTGAGGCTCGAAAAATAGAAATAATGAGTAAGAGATTGGACACCTTGGTGAGTGGCACTGCTAAAGGTAATCTCTTTCTTAAAGAATATTTTGCCAGCTTATTTTCTTACACTGCCTTAAGGGTTCCTGAGATTAGTGATAGTTATTACAGCATTGATGATGCTATGAGAGCCGGATATAGATGGTCAATGGGTCCTTTCGAATTATGGGATGAATTGGGCATGCAGAAAGGCATCGACTTATTAAAAGAACAAGGTGAAGCGATACCAGATTGGGTACAGAAAATGAATGAGTCAGGTGCTACATCATTTTACAAAAATGAAAATGGGCAAAAGTTATCTTATGACTTAAGCACATCATCATATGTGCCAGTGGCCAGTACCCAAGGCATGATCATATTGGATACATTAAGAGATAAGACGCCAGTACTTAAGAATACAGAATGTACGGTACATGATATTGGAGACGGTGTCATGTGTCTTGAGTTCCAAACTAAGAGTAATGCCATTGGTGAAGGCATTGGCCAAGGCTTGCATGAAGCGATACAGAAAGCAGAGAATGAGGGTTGGACTGGTGTGGTAGTCGGTAACAATGCTGAGAACTTTACCGTTGGTGCCAATATTATGAATGTGGGTATGTTCGCTATGCAGAAGCAATTTGACAAACTCGATGAGATGGTCAATTCATTCCAGCAGATCTGCATGTACATGAGGACGTCAAAGGTGCCTGTAGTGAATGCAACACAAGGCTATGTTTTCGGTGGAGGCTGTGAAATGACAATGCATGCCAACGGGTCTGTCTGTGCTGCTGAATCCTACATTGGACTTGTAGAAGTTGGTGTCGGATTATTACCTGGAGGTGGAGGCACAAAGGAGATGGCTCTACGAGCATCGGACAAATATTTCGAAGGAGATGTGAAGATGCCTACGTTGATAGATCACTTCAAACCAATAGCTACGGCTGAGGTAGCTACCTCAGCATGGGAAGCTTACGAAAAGAACCTTCTTCTCAATACTAAAGATAATGTCACGCCTAGAACGCCTAAGAATATAAATCTAGCCAAAGACATGGTCATAGACTTAGCAAAGAATTATGTAGCACCTGTCCCTCGTAAAGATGTGACAGTCTTAGGAAGAGGTGGTCTAGCCACCTTGCATACAGCGATTAATGAATTCCGCTTGGGTAATTATATGTCTGATTATGATGTAGAAATTGCTAGAAAAGTAGCCTTTGTTATGTGTGGTGGTGACTTGACAAGTGCTCAGAAGGTTAGTGAACAATATTTATTGGATTTGGAAAGAGAGGCCTTCCTTTCACTTCTTGGGAATCAAAAAACCTTGGATCGAATTCAATACATGTTAATGAATAACAGACCACTTCGAAACTAATTTTTTTTTTAAATCAGTAATAATTAGAAATAAAACATGGACGCATATATAGTTAAAGGATTTAGATCAGCGATCGGAAAGGCACATAAAGGTGGATTTAAAAATTATCGGTCTGATGATTTAGCCGTGGACATAATAAAGCATCTGATTGCCTCAGTGCCTCAGTTGGATCCAAATACAGTCGATGATGTAATCGTCGGGTGTGCGAACCCTGAGGGAGAGCAAGGATTACAAATAGGAAGATTGATCGCTGCAAGAGCATTGGGACAAGATGTACCTGGTGTTACCATCAATAGATATTGTGGTTCAGGTCTTGAATCCATATCAATGGCCGTAGGAAAAATAAGAGCTGGCTATGGACACATATACATAGCAGGAGGTGCAGAGAGCATGAGTTCCGTTCCAATGACCGGATACAAATTGGCACCTAGTTATAAGGCCAACCAGCATAATATCAATTATCACGTTGGTATGGGTCATACAGCAGAAGCTGTCGCAGTGAAGTACGAGGTCACAAGAGAAGAAGCTGATGCCTTTTCTGTAGAATCACATAGAAGAGCTGCTAATGCCATAGACAATGGATACTTTAAAGATGAAATAGTGCCTGTCACAGTGGAGGAAGTATTTGTCAAAGATGGCCAGCGTGTAGAAGCTTCTCATGTAGTAGATACTGATGAAGGACTTAGAAGAGGTACCTCTATGGAAGGATTAGCTAAGCTTAGAGCAGTATTCAAAAAAGGTGGTATAGTAACAGCCGGCAACTCTTCTCAGACTTCTGATGGTGCTGCATTTACCTTAGTCATGAGTGAAGAAATGGTCAAGACACTTAATCTTGAACCAGTAGCCAGATTAATGTCTTGTTCTGTAGCTGGTGTAGATCCGCTCTATATGGGCATCGGTCCATGTTCAGCGATTCCAAAAGCGCTCAAAGTAGCAGGCTTAAAATTGGGTGACATAGAACAAACAGAATTGAATGAAGCGTTCGCTGCGCAAGCACTGGCTGTTATCAAAACTGCAGGCTTAGATCACAAAAATGTCAATGTCAATGGTGGAGCAGTTGCCTTAGGTCATCCACTTGGATGTACTGGTGCTAAACTTACTGTCCAGCTGCTAAATGAAATGAGACGTCGTAATCAAAAATATGGCATGGTCACTGCATGTATTGGCGGTGGTCAAGGTATAGCAGGTATATTCGAAAGACTGTCATAGTTTAGGAAATAGCTGATTAAACTATCACAAAAGGGATAGACTAGATAATTATGAAAGGTAAATCAGAACTGGGGAAAAGAGAGAAAAATAAAGAGGCAGTAAGATTACAACTATTGGATGCCGCTAAAACATTATTCGCTGACAAGGGTATGGAAAATACAACTGTCTCCGATATTGTAAAAATCTGTTCTTTGGGAAGAGGCACCTTTTACAATTATTTTACAGATATAAAACACATATTCGATAAGGTTAATGAAAATATTAACCAGGAAATCGGAGAACTTACTAAGAAGGCCAGACAGGGTGCAACAACTGTTCATGGTCAACTATATGCAACTTTTAAAGCCTATTTTGACTTTGCTTCTAGCAACAAGATGAAGAGTTATAATCAAAAAAATCAAGCTTATATAAGAAGTGCCTCCTATAAGAGTGATGTCATCAGAACGATTATTAAAGACCTACAGAAAGACATTCGCTCACTCAACGATAAGCTAAATATTAAAGGGGACTTAGAAGAACAGATTTTGAGTTATGTGCTGATAGGCACTCCTGCGGAATTATACCTAAATAACATGTCAGTGAATACCCACCTTGACAATCATCAAGTCGCTGACTTTTTGGCCAGAATTTTTTCTGAAGGCATAGTGAGAAAAACATAACTTCGTGCCTACAAATTTCGTTTTCTTAATTATACATGGTTTACGCAAAATATATACATTGGTTATTTATCACAGGATTATGCTTCATTAGTGTAATCAATTTATCTGGTCAGGCGGAGAATAGCTGGGCTTTATTTGAAGATGCCACTTTCAAAGATGTCTATTTGGAAGAATTCGGTGCTTATGCCAGCTTGCTTGTAGATGATAAAAATATCGTTGCCCTCCATGGACAAGAAATCACTATCAAAGGTTATCATATTCCTGTGATGGAAGACCAATTAGTTATTCTATCCAAATACCCTAATGCGAATTGTTTTTTCTGCGGCGGTGCAGGATTAGAAAGTATCGTAGAGGTCCGATTGATTAGAGCACCTGAGAGACGCTTTCTCATGGACGAGATTTTGACTTTCAAAGGCACCATGCATGTGAACACTACTGATTATAACTTGGTCAGTTTTATCCTGATTAATGCAGAACTTGTTGAAAGAGCGCATTAATCTACTAGATAGCGAAATCTATAAGATAGCGCTTCCTAATATTCTTGCTAACATTTCCATTCCATTACTTGGCATAGTAGATACTGCACTGATGGGTAGATTGGACGATCCCGCCTACATTGGAGCGATTGCAGTAGGAGGAGTCATCTTCAATATACTTTATTGGGGCTTAGGATTCTTAAGGCCTGGCACCACAGGACTAACAGCTCAAGCTTGTGGTAAGCAAGACACCAATGAGTGTTATCGACTTTTCTGGCGATCGAGCTTAGTCGGATTAGCCTTAGGATTATTCATCTTAATATTTCATAAGCCGCTAGGAAAAGCTTGCTTTAGTCTTTTGAACGCTTCAGCTCATGTAGAAGAATTGGCATATCAGTACTTCTCCATCAGGGTCCATGCTGCACCAGCCGTCATTTCTCTTTTTGCCATGAGGGGATGGTTTTTTGGCATGCAGGATGCAATTACACCAATGTTATTAACGATCATCACCAACCTAACCAATATTATCATCAGTTGGCATTTGGTTGTCAATATGGATATGGGAGTCATCGGCGTCGCTACGGGAACCATGGTGGCCCAGTGGATAACCTTTGGACTGGCTCTAATAATTCTGGCTTACAAACATAGAACAATGATACTGCGCTATTTTGATAGGTCTATCTTACAAGTAAAAGAGCTGTCTCGTTTTGCCAGAGTCAATCGCGATATGTTTATCCGCAATATTGGATTGATCATGGTCTTTAGTTTTTTCACAGATTATTCCTCACAAGTCAATGATGACTATCTAGCCATCAATCAGATGTTGTTGCAGTTATTCTATTTTACCTCTTATGCTGTGGATGGCTTTGCCTATGCCTCAGAAAGTCTGGTGGGTAAATACCTCGGTGCGAATAAACTGGACACTGTCTTCAAGGTCATCAGTAAGTGTCTAGTCTATGGATTAGGATTTGGAATACTGTTCGCCATTCTATATCTACTTTTCGGCAAGCATTTACTTTCTCTTATGACAACCAATATGGACTTAATCGACTTAGCGCTCCCCTATCTGATATGGCTAGCCCTGGTCTCAATAACTGGAGCGCTGGCCTTTATCTGGGATGGTGTATATAGTGGCGGTACAGCATCAAAAGAACTCAGAGATAGTATGTGTATTTCTGTCCTAATTTTCTTTGCCATACATTTCTCTCTGAAGTCAAGCTACCCTACCCATGCCATCTGGGCTGCGATGGTAGGCTTTATGGTATGTCGGTCTTTGTTTCAGTGGCTATTGTTTAAGTCAAGGATTAGGCCTGTATGGCAAAGGGATGAGAGGTTAAGTAAATGAAGTAACTGCATGGTCTACTTTAGCTTTTTGTATCATCTATACAATTGCTGATCATGTAGTGAAATGAGGTAACTGACAGAATCAAGACAACTAGTGCAGATGACAACTTTGGGTGGTGTGGCGACGACGGTGGATATGAGGGTGCTGACGTCTGGCGTATATGTGTATGAAGTATGGGATAGAGAGAAGCGGCTGAGTGGAGGTAAGGTGGATACAATGTAGGATGAGGAATGAAACATGAAAAATGTGAATCCTACAGTCTTTAGTTGTATAAAAAACATTTTCGCATTTCGAGTGACGGAGGAGTCGAGAAATCTTATTCAAATGTAAACCTGAAATCAAGAGTTCTGGAGTGCCAAGCGCACAAAAATAATACCAATCGTAATTGGCTATTGGATGAATCTTGGAATCAAGAATTCGACAATAGAATTTGTCTTCATTCCGCTTCGTTTGTAGCATATAGGCTAGGTGCATATTTACTTTTGAAGACAATGAAGTAGGACTTACTGTTTCTGGAGTAGAAATTGGCCAACAATTCCATCATGAAAATGAATGGTTGGCTGAGGGTATGACTCCTACTTCTGCTGAAATAGACCCAGGTTTGATAGTAGGATCAAGATTTTTCTATCATCCGATTAATGAAAGGTTTGTTCCTGATAATCATAGAACTAATAGTAATTGGTTTTTAAGGAATTTTGATGTATTACCTGGACAGCTAGATTGTGATAGAGATGATCCCAATGTTACATCTGACGAAGATGATCTTGACTGCTTTGATA
>CAZMMQ010000048.1:0-28743 GCA_964567435.1 uncultured Saprospiraceae bacterium
ATTGGATAGGCCTGTGTCTGGACTTCAATCCTTTTGCGAAAGCCAGTAAGAAAAAAGTTAAGAAAAAGGTTAAGAAAAAATAGGGATTTTAATTATTCTTAGCATCCCTCTCTTCCTGTGTTGGGAAACTCAATGATCCACTACTGTATACAGTCCCAAAAGTCAATGCAGCTGAATAGACTTGAGAGATAGCACTCAGCACCTGATCCTTAGTCAGCTCTTGTAAGGGATGAATAAAAGCTGACCATAAAATGCCATCTGAGAGGCAGTACTTCACATCCAAAGCAGAGTGAAAATTAGCTTGCATGCAGCGACGCAACTGCTCTTGAGTAACGCCGGCTTCTTCTGCAATTGGTGCTATGATGCGCATCCTATTATGCAACTCATCAGTAACACAAATAAAAACAAGGCTATCAATTTTGAATTGCCATTGCCCTTCCCCACCATCTATTTCATCACTTATTGTATAGATTATAGAATTCAACTTCTGATTATTCATTTCTTGAGCTTGTACGTTATATGAGAAAGAGTAACAGATAAATAGGAGACTGATTACTTTCATTGTTGTTCCAGTTTACTAATAAAATTAATCTCTAATATTCCGAAATACTAATTAAGGCTCATTTTTCTTAACCCTGCACAAAAATTATTATTCTACAATTAGTACCACTCACTCGAAGGTTCGTAATAATCTGATAATTTTTGAATGAGCCATAATATTGACAGCCATTAGTCACTTAATATGTCAGTTAGTTATCAGAATTCAAGTAATCACAAGATCTATTGGCTTAGATTTCAAATAATGACAACTAACTGTCTTTCGCCGAGTGTTGATTTACTCTACCTTGTTGACATCAACTAAAAAGTTGCTAGAAAAACCCTTTAACTAATTTCCAAAAATGCAGACTATGACTATCAGGATGACTATCTGGATCATATTTTGTGCTATAGTTTTTGCGAACTGTACTCAAGAAGATCACCTACTTACAGATGTAACAATCCAACAATTGCCATCGTGCGATGGAAAACAAGAAACCATAATTGATATCGATATCAATTCTGGCGAAGCCCCATTTATTTTGCAAATAGTGAGATCTGCAGACCTAAAAGTCATCTTTGACAAACAAACCAACGACTACTCCAATACATTATTTGTTCCTAATCTAACTGACATTGAGTATGATATTGTTGTCAAATCAAGCAACTTTGAATCCTCATCAGTAACAAAAAAAATCTACTCTACTGGGGTATCCTCCCTTGAAGCTAAATTACTAATTGAATCTGGAGATAATTTTATTCCATTTGTCAACATCCCTGTAACCCTCTACCATTCTGTCTCAAGAAATCCTCATGAAGTTGCTCAGCTAACAACTGATCAATTCGGCAAAGTGGAATTTGGCAGTCTGCCTACTGGGGACTACTTTTTAGAAGTTCTTCCTGGTGATAAATACAAGAATTTCAATATTACAGCACAAGTCGATAATGGAATTTCTATAATCTCTGATGATGAATATGCCACTGTTCTTGTCCCAGTTACTTGCAATAATGATAGAACATTAGAGATCAAATACATAAAAGGTTAATCCAACCAAATTCATATATTTCAACCAGAATGAAAATACGTGCACTGCTTTAGATAAATTTGTGCACGTATCATTTTCTTCCTCTTTTTAGTGAGCTGTCTATAGCAGACTCAGAAGTTATTCGGCTATTGCATTTTTAGAATCTAGGATATTCAAACCATAGATTTATCCTTGATTTTTAACTCCCTGGAAGTCATTCAATCTTTATTGCTTCGTATTCCTTAAACAAATCTTCCATAGGCAAGGCTTTTATTCTCTCCACATATTCTTTCCAGTCATTAGCAAAGAATTCATTGATACCTCCTAGCACTTCACTCGCCTGTCGTTCCGCATTATTGATTGCATTCTGCCCATTAGGGGTTGGCGCTCCAGTAGATGCTCTAAAAAATCTTCTCGCTGTAAAAACCTTATTTAATAAAGTAGCCGAATCATCTCGATACTCTGTCTTTTCAGATGGTGGCAAGCTGTACAGATTCATCAGTGAATCTAGATGTCCAACCACTTCCCTAGTCATTTTCTTATATTCTTTCTTTATAGTATCTTCTTGGAGTTCAATGAGTTTTCCATATAAGTCTGTGGACTTTTTTGCTTCCTTTAGATTATTGAATGCCTCAGTTACTTTTTCCATTTTATTGTTATGCGTCTTCATAGCATCATACTTGGCTTGATTGTCAAATAAACCACGTTCCACTCTAGGATCATAATCGACAGTCAATGTCGTACTATCCTTATGTTCGCCATATGCAAATACGACTTTATAATCGCCTGGTATGATAGGCATGCCACCTGGCTCTCTTTTTTCTCTAGGTTCATCTCTTCTCGGAAGATCAATACCTTTAGCATCTGGTCTCCATCTTACTTTATTAATTCCTTCTTTTAGTTTGCGCTTAAATGTTCTAATCGTATCTCCTCCCTGATCAATTACCATAATCTTACAATCATCCTTCTCTTTTGATTTCTCTCCCTTTTTACCATCTTCATCCTTCTTCTCTGTCATTTCTTCATTTACTTTCTTACGTTTCTTTTTTGTTTTCTCTTTGATTGGACTACCAGCGGGCTTTTCTTTTTCAGCTGGTTTATTCCAGAGAACAAACTGTGCTGCCGTACTTTTGTTATCACCTTGAAAATCTCCTTGAGCTATAAATCTGACACCTTGATACGATCTGGAAGATGTGAGGTAGGCTGTTTGAGGATTAAATACCTTAAAGTCTTCTTTTAGTAAATTCTTATCTCGGGCTAATGCTCTTAGAGGGGTTATATCATCCAACACCCAGAATGACCGCCCAAATGTGCCAAGCACCAAATCATCCATACCTTGATGTATCTGCATATCTCGAATCTGAACTGATGGCAGGCCTTCTGACCACTTCTGCCATTTACCGCCTTTGTCAAAACTAACGTATAAGCCTACATCCGTTCCTAGAAAAATAAGATTCTCTTCCTCATGATCTTGAACGACTGAGCACACAAAACCATCGACATCGTTATCATCCACAATTCGTCTCCATGTCTTTCCACCATCCGAAGAATGATACAGCCAAGCGCCCCAATCATTCTGCCTGTAATTATTGACCACGACGAATACTTCTCCATCATTGACTGGTGAGGCAACTACCTGAGGCACCCAGGCATTTGACGGCAGTCCGGGTAATCTGCTATTCAATTTTGTCCAAGAATCACCACCATTTCTGGTCACTTGAATATTGCCATCATCTGTGCCAACATAGATGACTCCTTCATTATTTGGGTCAGGAGTAATACAAAGTATAGTCGTATGATTTTCTGCTCCAGTTATATCTAAAGTCAATCCACCACTCTTAGACTGATCTTGTTTAATAGTATCGTTAGTAGTTAGGTCCGGTGAGATGATATCCCAACTATGGCCACCATTAGGGCTATAATGCACATGCTGACTGCCAAAGTATACGCCATCATCACTAAATGGGTCAAGTGCCAAGGCGGCATTCCAACTAAATCTCAATGTCTCTCCATTAGGATGTTGTGGCCTAACAAATTCAGTTCGGCCTGTCACTCTATCCCATACTCCAACATTACCCTCCTGAGACATCGCGTATCCATATCGACTATTATCTCTACGTGGCGCCACATCGAAACCATCACCGAAATACAATTCCTGCCAATCATAATTGACGATACCACCAGATCGCAAAACAAAACTTGGCCCTACCCATGAACCATTGTCTTGCATACCACCATAGACGTTATAAGGAAAGTCATTATCTATAGAAACATGATAAAACTGACCGACCGGAAGGTTTTCTACGAATCTCCATGTCTTAGATCCATCTCTGGAAATATTAAGCCCACCATCATTGCCATCAATTAGGTAGTTAGAATCATCTGGATCTATCCAGAATGCATGGTGATCTGGATGTATATTATTGCCATAATCTGCAATGGTTTTAAAAGTCTTACCACCATCCTCTGATTTAGACACATATGACCACAGGTTATATATTCTATTTTCGTTATTAGGGTCTACATATATTTCACAATAATAGAATGGTCTGTTTCCAATATTCTTAGTAGAAACCAATGACCACTTTTCTCCCCCATCCACACTTTTGTATAATCCATTCTTTTTGGCTTCTACCAAGGCATAGACAATGTTAGGACTAGATGCGGCAAAGGCAATTCCCATACGACCTAGATTGCCTTTCGGTAGTCCTTCCTTATCAGTTAGCTTTTTCCAATTATCACCGCCATCATAAGTGATATACAGGCCAGAGCCTTCACCACCAGAGTTAAAACCCCAAGGCGTACGTCCAAACTCCCACATTGCAGCAATTATTTTATTAGGATTAGAAGGATCAGCCACCATATCTGCTACTCCAACATTATCTCCTACATACAAGGTTTGCTTCCATGTCTTTCCACCATCTTTAGTTCTATAGACACCTCTGTGCTTGGATGGACCCCAAGCAGAACCCATCGCCCCCACAAGTACAGACTCAGCATTGGCAGTATTGACCACAACTCGGTGTATAAGTTTTGTCTGTTCTAACCCCATAGATGTCCAAGTCTTACCTCCATCCAGAGACTTAAAAACCCCAGCACCACTGTTATGAGAGTTTCGTGGATTCCCTTCTCCAGTACCTACCCAAATTTCTGAAGGGTTAGATTGATTTATCTCTAAAGCACCTATTGCCAAGGTAGGTTGATCATCGAATATAGGTTTCCAGGTAATACCACCATTCTTGGATTCCCATACACCTCCTGAAGCTGAGCCAACATAGATATGGTCTTTATCTCTAAGATTAACATCTATTGCGGTAATACGTCCACTCATTCCAGCTGGACCGATATTCCTAAACTTCATTTCTTTAAACTGCTCAAAATCGATGTCTTGGCTTTGCAATTGTAGGCCACAGAGAAGGGCCAATACACATAAGGTAACTTGTCTCATTATTTTGTTGCGCTTTAAAGCCGCTTAATATCTCCACAATTCCTCTTCTAACCAAAAGATTTACAAGTTAATGTGCCCTATACAACAACTTAGAGCTTATTTTAAAAGCCCAACTCAGATTATAAGTCAAATATTGCAGAGACCAAACTCTTAGGCTGCCTGCTTCTGATCAAATCTTTCTTCTACCAATTCTGCCAACATCAAATAGAATCTTCTGACCAAATCATCCCAATTCAATTTGGAAGAAAAATCTAGACCTTTATCTATTAAAGATCTTTTGAGCTGATTGTCATTTACAATTCTAGATATTGCTTCTAAGTATCCGTTGACTTCATGAGCATTGACCAATAGTCCATTAACACCATCTTCTATAAAACCAAGTGGGCCACCACCTTTGGCAACGACGCATGGCAAGCCGCAAGCCATTGCTTCTATCAGTACATTTCCATAAGTCTCGCTAATAGACGGGAATACAAATAAATCACAATGTCGATACAAACTTGTCAGCTTTTCATGACTAACCATACCTAGGAATGTGGCATTTGGCATCGTTTCTTTCATAGCCGTTTTAGCCATTCCATCCCCAGCAATTATGAAATTATATGGTAAGTCTCTAGCTGAGACTTCTTTGTATAATCTGATTAACATGTCAACATTCTTTTCCCATACCAATCTACTTGCAAATAAGATGTTATACTTAGAATTCACCAATAGATCATTTAGCCAAGTATCTTCCTTCTGTTTCTCATGATGAAATACAGACTTATCTATGCCTCTCTCCCATATCACTAGATTTTCACTGCTAATACCATATCCCATAAGATCTGACTTAATCTGAGAAGTTGGCACCATTACTAATTCACAGTTGTTATAAAAATTTCTTAAATGACGTCTAATTAACTTTTGGGCACTACCAATAAGGAATGGAAGGTGCTTTAGATAATATGAGACATAAGTTGGATAATGAGTATGATAAATTGTAGTGACCGGTAAACCACGTTTGCAAGCATACCTTTGAAGAAGTTGTCCTAATGCAGAAGGATTGGCTATGTGTATAACATCTGGTCTAAATGTATCTAATTGTTGTTCTATTCTTTTCTGTCTAAAATGCGGAAGCACCATTCTGTAAGAACTATTAAAAGGTACTCTTACAGGAGGTATATCTATTACGTTATCTGATTGTTCTAATGAATGACCTTCACCAGTGATGTATATTATATCAACTTCATCAGGCCTCCTGTCAAGAATCTGAAAGATAGTACGTTGACATCCATCAAAATCACGTACAAGCATGTCTGAGCAAAAAGCTATTTTAATTTTTTTTCTCATGTTAAGTGATTTCTATTTCTAATGATTAGCTAAGTGTGTATTGACTATAGGTGCATTTAAACTAAGTTGAAACACCTCTTTATATCCCTTTACCATTTTACTCCAAGAGTACTTTTGAATTACATATTGACTTAATTTTTCACCTGAAAGAAGACCACCCGGCACTTTCGCACCAACATGATTAAGCACATCTATCCATTCATCAAAATTACTAGCAGGTATTAGTACACCGTTACTTCGGTGAACTATAGCTGAGGTTATGCCCTCTAATCGAGAGGCTACTACTGGCGCCCCTTGCATATTAGCTTCTAAAGCCACTAATCCAAAGCCTTCCATATCTCCATCTACCTTGACATTGGGCATCACAAATAAATCTGAATTAGACAACAAATAATTTTTGGTATTATGATCAACATGACTTAACCACCTGAATTTATCTTGAATAGAATTCTCCCTTTCCAACTCTAACAATTGCGTATGTTCGGTACTCAATCCCCACCCAATTACAAGTTGATTAGATATTTTTTTTGGCAATAACTTTATTAACATTCTTAAGCATATTCCATATTCTGGTTGTGGCCCAATAAGAAGAAATACGTGGTTATTAAGTCTTGGAAGTATATGCCTGACAAACCAGACAAATCCTTTTCTTTTAACTGGCCTACCGATAGATGTAATTATCTTTCTGCCCGAAAGTTGGATTTGATCGATAAGCTGCTTGTAGTATTCCGGAACCTGATTTAGTTGGACTATTTCGTTCTTTGACACACCATTATATATGACAAACACCTTGGAAGTATCAAATCCCTTTTCAATACAGACTTCTTTTGTGTAATCACTAACCGTTATAATGATATCAAAATTAATTATCCACTTTGTAATAATAAACTGATACAATTTATTAGGAAACACCAAATCCAGTCCATGATAGGTAACACTGAGTTTTCTTTTGGTAAACAATCGCAGCCAGCTGCACATCATCGCGCATACACCATCATTGAAATGAACAACACCAATAGAGGGATTTCTTAATAAAATATAGGGCATACGTACAAGTAAGCTCATAAAAAAGAAAAGCAAACTACCATTTTGATCATAGACCAATCTATGTGCCTTAGCCACCCTTTCAAACCTATTAATCAATTCAAAGCTCTGCTTCTGCATTCCTCCAATAGAGGGTGGATACTTATATGTCACAAACAAGACTTCCACAATTTATGTGAGTTCATGTTTAGATTGAAGCACAATTGGTTTTTGAAAATACAACCAATAAGCTATGGCTGAAATAGCTATCCAAAACAACTGTCTTATACGACGTATAATGCTGACGGTTATCCACACCTTCTCATTTTCTACACCAGCTAACTCCAAGAAAAATTTGTTACTAAATTCTTCCACACCAACTTGACCAGGAATAAAAAGTACGGCACTTCTTACAAATGAGGTCCCTATCTCAGCAATAAGTGCATCTATAAAAGAAATAGGCTCATGCAGTAATAATAAAATGTAATAGAATTCCAATGCACCTAAGAGGTAATGAATGACAAAAAACAGGAGAGCTAAATAAATGTAACTTATACCCTGTGATGTAATTTGCCTAAGATTGTGATTAGTAATCAAAACCTTACGCTGAGTAAGCCTCAAATATTTGCTACTTAATTTTCTTGATATTTTTGTCAAAATAATATACAACCAATCAAGACTGTATATAGACCTCACCAATAAAAAACAGGCGATAATAAGTAGTGCAATAAATCCAAGCCAAGACAAAAGAGAAAAACTATTTTCAGTAGCAATTCCTCCCGTCACAACGCAAACGGCTATCAATAAAAAGACATAAGCAATCCACATCACCACCCGCGAACATAATATGGAAGGTATAATTTGATCTGGCTTTGAATCTTGAGTCCTAATTAGAAAATACTTCAATGCATCACCTCCTACTACCCCCACTGGATTAAATGTGCCAAAAGTCTCTCCTACCTGGCGAGCTAAAAAGTAAAGACTAACCTTGCTTAGTCTGCTCCAATTGCCAAAACATAAAATCCAGCCTATCGAGGCACAACCATATGCTAAAGCTGATATTGATATGACCAATATGAGGCCATAACCAAGGTTATTTAATTGTTCAAATAGAATGCTCCAGTCTATTTCTCTGATAAACAGTGCTACAAACAGAGCAGAAATAGTGAGAATAATGTACTTGGTCAGTCCTTTTGGCATAAAAGTCCAATTTGAGAACAAACCTAGTCAGCAAAGAGGCTGACAGCGTATCAACATGTCCAGTCTTAGACCTAATTAGGACAAATGAGACTCAAGTAGACTCAATAAGACTGCATATCATATGTAGACTTAAGAAATAAAAATAGCAAGTGGCACATAAGGCGAATTTGCTACTCTCCGCCGCCTAATACTTGAACATTTAGTATATCCCTGTCGAATAAGTACAAACCGCCTTTATCATCACCGATCATTTCTAGTTTGTCATTGAGGGTTCTAGCCAGTGCTTCCTCTTCTATTTGCTCAGCCACATACCATTGTAAGAAGTTATGAGTAGCGTAATCCTTTTCTTGCAAGGATATATCCACCAATTTATTGATACTCTCAGACACGTAAATCTCATGCTTAAGTAGCTCTTTAAAGGCATGATGAATTGAAGGATAGGTCTTATTTGGTTGTTCCAAAGCTGGAATCACAGCAAAACCGCCTCTTTCATTGATAAAGTGTATGAGCTTGAGCATGTGCATACGTTCCTCATCACTGTGTTTGTAGAAAAATGAGGTAATATTGTCTATTCCGGGCTGAATTTCTGCCCAACTTGCCATTGCCAGATATATTTGAGAACTTTGCGCTTCTATCTTAACTTGTTCATTTAGAGCACTTTGTATTGACTTTTTAAGCATTTTGGATCAATTTTTTATTTTTGTGTTTAGGATGGTCAAGATAGTTATTTAGCTCAATACTTAAAACCGCATATCTCCTTGATATAACCCTTTACTTTGTACTACATTTAGCCTAATCCTATTTATACATTATAAGTTTAACATATATATTTGTTTATAGAATGTTACAAAGAAGCATATACTGATTTATATTAAAAATATCTGAAATCTGTCCTTTTAGGGACATTGCCACTTTATAATAAAAGGCGCCAAACAACCTTTGATCGTTTTCTGCATACTTATACTTGTTAGACTATATCTAAAAAGAAATTATATATGAGATTTATTTACACTTTTCTAATCGGAACTTTCCTTCTTTTAGCTTCAGAAATTAGTGGACAGGTGGTTGTTCATAGGATATCTGATCTAATGCCTCAGAATTACTCGATAAGCGGGGATGCTTACTTAGAAGAATTTGCCAATGGAGATCTACAATTGAGATTATCTCCAGATTTTGATACGCCAGCTGGACCAGATGTGAGAATACTCTTAGGAGAAGGCCTGACTCTAACAGGAGCTGTAGAATTAATTAATCTATCCAACATAGGCCATTTTAGTGGGGAGCTCATTGTGGATGTACCTTCTAGTGTAGATATTGAAGATTTTGACTTCATTCTCTTTTTCTGCGTGGCATTCAATCAATTCTGGGCATCTGGGGAATTTGGCCCAGTAGTAGTTTCAGGACCAACATGTGAAGAAAGCAGTGTAGACAATGCCAGTGGGTCTAATGCGCTAAATATATGCCCAACTGACGGAAGTGATGATGTAGTGGAGTTTGAAAACTCTTTAGGTATAGATGCAGGAGATGAATATGCTTATCTTATTACGGACAACAATCAGATTCTTCAAGAGGTCGTATTAGAAGACGAATATGATTTTGAGGGTAGTACCAGCGAAACACAACGAGTCTACGGCCTTCATTATGATGGAAATCTGGATATTAATATAGGAAGCCCAAGAACACAAACTACTGCCTCTGGTTGCTTTGAGCATTCAGACAACAATGACTTTATAATTGTCAATAAAAATGCTTGTTTCGTTTGTGAAAGTAGCTTTGTAGACAATGCAGATGGACTCAATACTGTTAATATCTGCCCATCTGATAATGTAGACGATATTATCTTCTTTGAAAATAGCTTAGGAGTGGATGCAGGTGATGAATATGCCTATCTTATTACCAACGAAGATGAAGAGCTCATAGAAATTGTATTCGAAGATTCTTTCAACTTTGAAGGAACTGGTGAAGACGAATACCGAGTATATGGTATGCATTATAATGGTGTACTTATTCCAGAAATCGGAGAAGACAGATTTGAGACCTCAGCGTCCGATTGCTTTGAGCATTCTAGCAGTAATAGATTTGTAAGAGTTATCAAAGATGCATGCTTTCAATGTCTAGAGAGCACAACCTTTATAGAAGATTCCACACAGGTAGTTAATATCTGCCCCATAGATGGTATTTCGGATAGTATACGAGTAAAAAATAGTGTAGATACAAGTCTCATGACGATGAACTATGCCTACATTATTACAGATACATTTCAGATAGCGCAGCAAATAGTTATAGATACTATTATCAATTTTGAGGGGACAACCTTAGATGACCAAAGAGTATATGGCATCCACTATTCAGGTACACTTATACCCCAGATTGGACTACACAGAGAAGAAACAACTGCAACGCAATGTTTTATACACTCTAATAGTATGACCTTCCTTTCTGTGATCAAAGATCAATGTCCACCTCCATTTAGCTGTGAGAGTAGTTCAGTGTCTTCTGGTATAGATACACAGGTTAATATTTGTCCGTCTGATGGCATCAATGATATTGTAACACTAGATAATAGTCTTAATGCTACACCAGGTATCAACTATGCTTACCTTATTACAGATTCTAACGAAATTGTTCAAGATATATCAGTTAGCTCAACATACAACTTTGAGGGCTCTAGTGCAGAGACTCAGCGAGTATATGGTATCCACTTTGACGGAAATCTATTACCTGCATTAGGTCAATCAAGATTTGCAACCTCAGCTACAGGTTGTTTTACGCATAGCACGGGTTCATTTTTAAGTGTTATCAAAGATGCATGTGCTCCTGTATTTGATTGTATAGCCAATTCGGTAACTGACAGCAATGGGAATACCACCCTATCCATATGTCCAAGTGATGGCACCTCAGATGTTATCACTTTTACTAATAGTTTGAATGAATCAGCTGGTACTAATTATGTGTACTTATTGACTGATGCCAATGATATTCTTCAAGAGTTAATTTTTTCTAATTCTTTTGATTTTGAAGGCACCTCAGATAATACTCAGAGGGTATATGGAATGCATTATGATGGTGTAATTATTCCTGCACTTGGTCAAATAAGAACTGCTACTACGGCAACAGAATGTTTTACGCATTCTTCAGGAAGCTTCCTATCAATAGTAAAGAACGGATGTATACCAATATTTCAATGTCTTAGTAGTACGGTATCTTCTAACCTTGGAAGCAACGTGTCCATTTGTCCAAGTGATGGCGACGCAGATATTGTGACTCTATCCAATAGTCTTAATGCACCACTTGGTGTGAACTATGTCTACTTATTGACTGACCAAAATGAGATTCTACAACAAGTGATATCATCCACTTCTTTCAATTTTGAGGGCAGTTCTGATGTCACTCAAAGAATATATGGAATGCATTTTAACGGTACACTATCACCTGCTATAGGTCAAAATAGAACTGCCACTACAGCTACAGATTGTTTCCAACACTCTAACGCAAGTAGTTTTGTAACAATAACCAAAGATGCATGTCCACCACCATTCCAGTGTCTAGCGAGTACCACATCTTCTAATGGCAATACATCTCTAAGTATATGTCCAGAAGACGGAAGCAATGATGTCATCGCTTTTTCTAATTCATTAAACTTACAGCCAGGAACAAACTATGTATATCTCTTGACTGATGTCAATGATATTCTACAAAGAATTATTACAACAAGCAATTTTAACTTTGAAGGATCTGGACTTGAGACACAAAGGGTCTATGGTATGCACTTTGAAGGAAACTTATCACCAGTGATCGGAGCAAACAGACAACAGACAACTGCATCTGGATGCTTTAATCATTCATCTGGTTCATTTTTGACGATTACTAAGGATGCCTGCATCCCACCGTTCGATTGTTTGGCAAGTAACGTGAATACTGGCACCAATCAAACATCTATCAATATCTGCCCAACTGATGGGAACCGTGATGAAATCGTTTTTACCAATTCATTGAATGAATTAGTTGGTGTTAATTATGCATATATCATCACTGATGTCAATGAGATTGTTCAGCAAGTACTATTTACAGACAGATTTAATTTTGAAGGATCTGGTCTTAATGAGCAAAGAGTCTTTGGTGTTCATTACTCTGGAACTTTGACGCCTCAGATAGGTCAATCAAGATTCAATACAAGAGCTACTGAATGCGAAGTGCACTCTACTGGTTTTGTATCCGTATCCAAAGGAGCCTGTATACCAGACTTCGAATGCATGGAAAACATTACAGCTACGACCAATTGGGCAACAGTGGCAGATATCTGTGCTGGTGATGGAAATGCCGATATTGTAGAATTAAGAAATAACTTATTTGTAGAGCCAGGTGAGCACTATGCATATCTTATCACTGATGTGAATGAAATATTGACAGAGGTCGTCCTTCAAGGCACATTTGACTTTGAAAGATCAGGACCTAACGAATTGCGTGTATATGGTATCCACTTCGATGGAGATTTAATTCCAGCTATTGGTCAGAACAGAACAGCAACTACTGCTACTAGATGTTTTGCACATTCTGGAGATGATGTCTTCTTAACTATTACTAAAAATGCCTGTCCTCCTCCACCATTTGATTGCGAAGAGAGTTTGACAGCAACAACTAATTGGGAAACATCGAGAGAGATTTGCCCAACTGATGGCATGCCGGATGTAATTGAACTTAGAAATAACTTATTTATTGAGCCAGGTGAAAACTACGCTTATCTTATAACGGACGCAAATGAAATTCTCCAAGAAGTCTCATTTGAAGGATTCATGGATTTTGAAGGATCGGGACTGGAAGAGCAGAGAGTATATGGTATACATTATGATGGAGATCTCAACCCTGTAATCGGAGTTAACAGAACACAGACAACTGCTACAGGATGTTTCACTCATTCAGGCGAAACTCTTTTCTTGACAATTACAAAGACAGGTTGTACCTCTAATTTTGTATGCGAAGAAAGTCTAACAGCAACTACAAATTGGGCAACAAGTACGGAGATTTGTGCAACCGATGGAGAAGATGATTTAGTAGAATTAAGAAATAACTTATTTATAGAGCCAGGTGAAAATTATGCTTATCTAATTACAGATGAAGATGAAACAGTTATAGATGTGTCATTTGAAGGTATTTATAATTTTGAAGGAAGTGGACCCGCAGACTTGAGAGTATATGGTGTACACTTTGATGGTACATTAAATCCTGTAATTGGCTCTAACAGAAGGGAAACTACAGCAACAGGATGCCTCACTCATTCAGGAGATAATTTATTCCTATCAATCATCAAGATGGACTGTGTTTCAAACTTTGTATGTGAAGAAAGTCTAACAGCAACTACAAATTGGGCGACGAGCACAGAAGTATGTGCTACTGATGGAGAAGATGATATCATTGAATTAAGAAACAATCTATTCATTGATCCAGGAGTAAACTATGCTTATCTAATTACAGATGAAAACGAGATAGTTATAGATGTCACTTTCGAAGGCACTTACAATTTCGAGGGAACTGGTTCAGATAATCTAAGAGTATATGGAATTCACTTTGATGGCACTTTAAATCCTGAAATAGGTATGAATAGAAGAGAGACAACTGCTACTGGTTGTTTCATTCATTCAGGTGAAACTCTCTTTCTCACAATAGAAAAATTAGATTGTGATGTAGCTTTCGAATGTAGAGAGAGTTTGACAGCTACACATGCATGGGTAACAAGCGTAGAAGTATGTGCTGGAGATGGTGTAGCTGATGAAGTATTCCTTCAAAACAATATTATGGAACCCGTCGGTGAAAACTACGCATACTTACTTACTGATGAGTTCCAAAATCTACAAGAAGTTATACTTGATTCAATATACAACTTTGAAAACACGGGTTTTGCAGAACAGAGAATATATGGAATGAGCTATGATGGAGAACTCAATGTAAGAATAGGTGAAGACAGGAAAAACACAACAGCCTCTGAATGCTTTATTCACTCTGGTGACAATCTTTTTATTACCATAAATAAAACAGCAGCATGTGAGACATCTACCGATGACAATAATCTAATTAATCAAATTAGTCTATACCCTAATCCTTCCAACGGAGAAGTTAACATATCTTATAATGAAGGAATAGGACAGTCATTGGAGTCTATCAAGTTATTTGATAACCACGGTAGGTTGATTAATGATTTGGCCACCAATACAACACGTCTTAGCATAGAGGACGCAGGGCTTTATTTCATCCAATTCTCTACTACGGAGGCAGTCGTTACTAAAAAATTATTTATCAATTAAATTCAAGATACCCTACAGGATATAGAATAGTCTTAACACAAGTGCTTAGTCAATTATATGGCTGAGCACTTTTTTATTTGTAACAAAACATTAACCTAACATTGACTACATCTTTATAAACTACAATGGATTAAATGGGTTATATATTGACAAAGAAATAATTAATTCAATCATCATTTTACAAGATATAGAGTTATGATTAAATCAATAATAATTCCAATCCTAAGTGCAGTTCTGACAATCTCATGTCAAGCTAATACCAACGTACAAGATTCACAAGTCACTACTAGTGAGCTATCAGATAGAGAAGTTTTAGACCTACTGTTTGTATTGGTATATAATAATGACAATAGTGATGAAGTGGATGCACTTTCCTTACTAGATAAGAATTGGGAGGAAGGTATGATAGCACCTCTTGTAGAAATAATGAGATTCAGTTCTGACAGAACTCAATTGACTAATATTAATAATCTTTTAAACAGAAAGACTGATCAGCCTCATGCTTCTTACTTTGAATGGATGACCTGGTTATGGGAGTTGAAACCTGAGATAGAACCATATTATTACGATTTCAAAGCTGAAGTATATAAACATATAGATCCCAGATTTTTCAATTATTTTGAAGGAAGAGAGAATCAAGCAAATATAAGACTAGAAGAAGTAGTCTGGGGTGGTGTCTTACAAGATGGTATTCCCCCACTTCGTCATCCAGACTTGATTGAGCCCTCACAAGCTGATTACCTAGCAGATACAGATGTTGTATTTGGTGCCTATATCAATGGGATAGCTAAAGCATATCCTAAGAGGATTCTAGCTTGGCACGAAATGTTCGTTGACGATTTTGGTGATGAGGTAATTTGCGGTGTATACTGCACCTTATGTGGAACTGTGATCGCATACAATACAGAACACAATGGCGTAAAACATGACTTAGGAACCAGCGGATTTCTCTACAAATCCAACAAACTGATGTATGACAATGCTACCCAGAGTCTGTGGAATACAATAGAAGGAAGGCCAGTGCTAGGACCATTATTTGATAGTGATATCGAATTAGAGGTGAGACCCATTGTTACAACAACCTGGGGAGAATGGAAAAAAATACACCCTGATACTAAAGTCTTATCTCTTGACACAGGACATAATAGAGATTATGGAGAAGGAATAGCCTATCAGGACTATTTTAGCACAGATGACCTAATGTTTCCTGTACCACTCACTAATAGTAAACTAAAGAATAAAGATGAGGTACTCATAATACGTACAGAAGGCCACAGAGAAGATCCTCAAGCCATTTCAATCAAATACCTTAAAAAGAAAAAATGGCACCAAGGAGAAGTCAATAAAGTGTCTTACATAGTACTAACCGACAGTTCTGGTGCTGCAAGAGTATTCGAAAGAGACAATGTTGAATTCAAATCTTATAAGAAAAATAAGTTAGTGGATAAAGATGGCAATGTATGGGGAGTATCGCATGATAAACTTGTGGGACCAAATAATAAAACCCTATATCGTCAACCTTCACACAACACATTTTGGTTTGCTTGGTTCAACACATATCCCAAAACGAGACTAATAAAATAAAAGCAACAGATAATAGTTTTTAGTTTTATTATTTACAACTATTAAAGGTGTCAGGATTTTTCTGATGCCTTTTTTTTATTTGTATGATATACTTGTAGGTGGATGCCATAGTGGCTATTAAGTAGTCTTTAAGACATTTTAAATTAAGCATTTCCACAACACTTAAGGGGATTTACGAAGTTCGTAAATACTTGAATATCATAATCTCATTATACAATCGAACATTTGAATTGTTCACAACTTATTCTACCAACTGTCATATAGAATAAAATTTAATTAAATCGGAAATAATATTTAATCACTAGGCAACCAAAAGGAAATTCGATTCATATTTGGTATTGTATTTTCGAAAATTTGGAATCAACCAATAGTCTAATTCAAAAAAACTAATAGCTGATTACAGACTACGTTCCTGGCTTTTCGACATTAATTAATTCATAATAGAGTTTGAAATGAAACGTAATTTACTCTTTTCGCTTTTCTTATTTTTAACAAGCTTGACTCTTGGAATGGCACAGACGCCAGCAGGAGCTGTCTATGCTATGACCAATGGAGAAGGCCAAATAGATGGCGTAGTACAAGGGCCTAATGCAATAGTTGCATATGCCCAAGCCGATAATGGCACATTGACACATATTGGTACTTATCCAACTGGTGGCAATGGGGGTGATTTTGATGGAGGAGAGGGCTTAGACCCACTTATCTCTGCTTATGCCATTACAAAAACGGTTGACAACCGATTTGTACTTGCTGTTAATGCAGGAAGTAATACTATTACTTCTATGTCTGTTAATGGTGATTATTCACTTGAGGTAGTAGATTCACAATCTACTTTGGATGTAGGTCCTAACAGTATTGCTCACATACCAGTAAGAAGACCTGGTGTTAACGGTATGGTATATGTATCCAATATCACAAGACAAGAATTCCTTAACCAAGGTGAGCCTGCTCAACAAGGAAGCATAACAGGATATTGGTTACTTGAGGATGGATCATTACAGCCAATAGCAAATTCAAGAAGACAATTAGCTAACAGACCATCTGCTATTCAATTCTCTCCAGATGGAAGATTTATTGTTGTAGCTTCCATTAATTCTGGCTCTTCAGCATTAGCAAGTAACAGCCAAGAAGAAATAGTTGTCTTTTCAGTAGACCAGATAAATGGAACATTAAGTGACTCCAGAGTATCTGCTGCTACTTCTACATTAAGAGATAATCCACAAGGAAGAAACTTACCTTCTGCAATTGGTTTCCAGATTGTTGGAGACAATTATGTTGTGGTAACAGAGGCAAGAGAATTCAGACCAGATGGCACACCTCCAGTATTCCCTGGGCTACAAGATGGTTCTGTATCTACATGGCAAATTATGGAAGATGGTAGCCTAAGAGCTATTAACATGGATGTTGCATCAGGAGCTAATAATACAGGAAGAACAGCTTGCTGGTTAGATTTTTCTAATGACAATACATTCTTTGTTTCTAACGCGATAGAAGCAGGATTAGCTTCTTATAGTTTCAATGACGGAGAAATCAGACTTCTAGACCAAGTAGCAGCTCAAGGTACTGGTGCTACAGGAAATACAACCGATCCAGCATCTGCTTTTGGCACGACTGAAGGATGGATAGACATGTGGATTTCTGATGATAACAGATACTTATACCAAGCATACGGATTAACAGGAGGTGTCGGAGTATTCGAAATTAATGGTCGTGAATTAAATCAAATACAACTAGTAGAAGGTGATCTACCAACCAACAATATACAAGGTATTGTCTCTGTTGGACCTCCTGATGACCTAACGACTACAGTAGGTGCTGTATATGCGATGTCTAATGGTGAAGGCCAAGTAGACGGCGTTGTGCAAGGACCTAACTCTATCGTTGCTTATGCACAAGCAGCTGATGGAACACTATCTTTTCTAGATAGCTACCCTACTGGTGGCAATGGTGGTGATTTCGATGGCGGTGAAGGATTAGATCCACTTATCTCTGCTTACGCAATTACTAAGACGAATGATAACAAATTTGTACTAGCAGTCAATGCAGGTAGTAATACCGTTACTTCTATGGCGGTAAATGAGGATTTTTCACTTTCAGCAGTAGCTACGACATCTACATTGGACGTAGGACCTAACAGTATCGCCTATGTGCCATCTAGAAGATTTGGCATCAATGGGTTAGTATATGTAAGTAATATTACAAGAGAAGAATTTTTAGCACAAGGAGAGCCTGCACAGCAAGGTAGTATCGTTGGATATTGGTTATTAGATGATGGTTCATTAGTACCTATCGCTGACTCAAGAAGAGAACTGGCTAACAGACCTTCTGCTATCCAATTTTCTCCAGACGGTGACTTCGTAGTCGTCGCCTCTATCAACTCTGGATCTTCTGCTTTAGCTAGTGGTAGTGAAGATGAGATTGTTGTATATAGAGTTAATAGTGATGGCACATTGAGTAGTGAGCAAATCAGTGCAGGCACTTCTACATTAAGAGGAAATGCCGAAGGTAGAAACTTACCTTCAGCAATTGGATTCCAGATAGTAGGAGACAACTATATCGTTGTAACTGAGGCAAGAGAATTCAGACCAGATGGTACACCGCCAGTATTTCCAGGACTACAAGATGGATCTGTATCTACATGGCAAATACTTCCTGATGGAACATTAAATGCTATAAGTCTTGATGTAGCTTCAGGAGAAAATAACACAGGTAGAACTGCTTGCTGGTTAGACTTCTCAGATGAGAATACTTTCTTCGTATCTAATGCAATAGAAGCAGGATTAGCTTCTTATAGCTTCAATGAAGGTGTCGTGGAATTAATAGACCAAGTTGCTGCACAAGGAACAGGTGCTACTGGTAATACAACTGACCCAGCTGCTGCATTTGGCACTACGGAAGGATGGATTGATCTTTGGATTTCTGATGATAAAAGATATTTATACCAGGCCTATGGACTGACAGGAGGTGTTGGTGTATTTGAAATAAATGGTAGTGAATTAACTCAAATACAACTAGTAGAAGGAGATCTACCAACCAACAACATACAAGGTATCGTTTCAGTGGGACAACCTGCCAATACAGGCAATCCACTGACTGCTAGATATAGAATAACCTTTGATGCAATCTGGAATGAAGAGACGCATCCCGTTGACTATCCTGCTGACGAGCCAAATATAGCTCGATTCTCTCCTGTAGCAGGATTGACACACAATAACGATTTTGTATTATTTGAAGACTTTGGAATGGCTACGCCAGGACTAGTAGAGATATCTCAGTCAGGGTCTAGAGATCCTTTAGATTCTGAATTGGCAGAAGTCATCATCAATGGCGAGGGACAGTTCTACATAGAAAGTAACACAAGAGTACGTCCTTCTCCAGATACGATAACGACTACCTTCCAAGTATCAGAGTCACACCCACTTGTGAGTGTCACTTCAATGATAGCGCCAAGTCCAGACTGGATAGTGGCTGTAAGAGGACTTAATCTAATGGAAAATGGAGAATTTATAGATAGAAGAATTGTTCAGTTCTCTCCATATGACACAGGATCTGATAGTGGACAATCATATGCTTCTCCTAACGAGCCGACTGTACCACAACAGCCTATTACCCCTATTACAGGTGGCGTACTCTCTAATAATGGAGAGATTGCGAGTATCGGTATATGGAGATTTGAAAGAATAGATGATGATAGAAATTGCGATGTGCGCGGAGGATCACTAGCAGGTGGACCTATCAATTTCTGCATGGACGGATCTGCTGACATATTGGATGCAAACACAATCAGCTTGACAGGCGACAATGCACTTAATCAGATATTGATTACTGATGACCAAGGCTTTATAGTAGCCTTGCCGACTGCCCTCTCTGATGTGAACTTCGAAGACATGGGAGAAGGTGTTAGATATGTCTATAACTTAGGTTATGAGGGTAATCCAGGTGGCTTGGCTATCGGAAATAACATAGAAGACCTCAGAGGATGTTTTGACCTTTCTAATTCTGTAAGAGTGAGCAGTGTGGATGTAGTGACCTGCAGCAGCAACTTTGTGGGTGCCGTATATGCAATGTCAAATGGTGAAGGTCAAGTACCTGGTAACGTACAAGGACCTAACTCTGTAATCGCTTATGGTCAAGCTCCTAATGGAATGTTGACACTGATAGACAGCTACCCTACTGGCGGTAACGGTGGTGATTTTGATGGCGGCGAAGGACTAGATCCACTTATCTCTGCTTATGCAATTACTAAGACTCAGGATAACAAATTTGTACTGGCAGTCAATGCTGGAAGTAACACAGTAACTTCTATGGCTGTAAATGAGGATTTCTCACTAGAGGCTGTAGATACAGAATCTACTTTAGATGTAGGGCCTAATAGTATCGCATATGTGCCATCAAGAAGATTTGGCATTAACGGAATGGTATATGTGTCTAATATTACACGTCAAGAGTTTCTCGCTCAAGGTGAACCAGCACAACAAGGTAGTATTACAGGTTACTGGTTATTAGATGATGGTACATTGCAGCCTATTCTAGACTCTAGAAGAGAATTAGCCAACAGGCCATCTGCGATACAGTTTTCTCCTGATGGTGACTTTATTGTAGTAGCATCTATCAACTCTGGCTCTTCTGCTCTTGCTAGTGGCAGCGAAGATGAGATAGTAGTCTACAGAGTCAATAGTGATGGCACTCTTAGTCCTGATCCGGTAAGTGCAGGCACCTCTACATTGAGAGATAATACAGACGGAAGAAATTTACCATCAGCCATTGGTTTCCAGATAGTCGGTGATAACTATATCGTCGTTACAGAAGCTAGAGAGTTTAGACCAGATGGTACACCACCAGTATTCCCAGGATTACAGGATGGGTCAGTATCTACATGGCAATTACTACCTGATGGTACCTTAAATGCGATTAGTCTTGATGTAGCTTCAGGAGAAAATAATACAGGAAGAACTGCTTGTTGGTTAGATTTCTCTGATGAGAATACCTTCTTTGTTTCTAATGCAATAGAAGCAGGATTGGCTTCATACAGCTTTAATGATGGTGTTGTAGAATTGATAGATCAGGTCGCTGCTCAAGGAACTGGGGCGACAGGAAATACGACTGACCCGGCTGCAGCTTTTGGTACTACGGAAGGATGGATAGATCTATGGATTTCAGATAATGGAAGATATCTATACCAAGCGTATGGGTTGACAGGTACTGTTGGTGTATTTGAAATAAATGGTACTGAACTGACACTTATCCAAGAAGTAGAAGGAGACCTACCTACCAACAATATACAAGGTATCGTGTCTGTTGGACAACCAGCCAACGCTGGCAATCCACTGACTGCCAGATATAGATTGACCTTTGATGCCCTATGGAATGAGGTCACTCATCCTGTAGACTTCCCAGGTGACTTTCCTAACATCGCGAGATTCTCGCCTGTCGCAGGTGTGACACACAATGCTAACTTCAGCTTATTTGAAGAAGGTGGAATGGCAACACCAGGTCTAGTAGAAATATCGCAATCAGGATCTAGAGATCCAATTGATTCAGAATTAGCTAATGTTGTGACAAGTGGCGATGGAGAATTCTATATAGAAAGTAATACAAGAGTACGTCCTTCTCCGGATACAATCTCTACGACATTCCAAGTTTCTGATTCTCACCCGCTCGTGAGTGTGACCTCTATGATTGCACCAAGTCCAGACTGGGTTGTTGCCGTAAGAGGCCTTAACCTTCTAGAAAACGGTGATTTTATAGACAGAAGAATTGTTCAGTTCTTACCTTACGATACAGGATCTGATAGTGGTGTATCATATGCATCGGATAATGAGCCAACAGTACCACAGCAGCCAATCACAATGATTACTGATGGTGTATTGGCTAACAATGGTGATATCGCAAGTTTCGGTATATGGAGATTTGAGAGAATAGATGGAGATAGAAATTGCGAGGTAGAAGGAGGTTCTCTAGCAGGTGGGCCATTTAACTTCTGCATGGATGGAACAGCTGACTTCGTATCCAGTAGTGCATTCAGCCTAACAAATACTAATGCACTTAACCAATGGGTCATAACAGATGACCATGGTGTTATCATTGCCTTACCTAGCCTACTCACTGAGTTTAACTTTGAAGACCTAGGCGAAGGTGCTAGTTACATCTGGAACCTTGGATACGAAGGCGTTCCTAGAGGATTAGAGATGGGCAATAACATAGAGGACCTAAGAGGATGTTTTGACTTATCTGATGCAGTATTGGTTAGTACTACTGTATGTGATCTTACTGCTGTTGGTGCAGTATATGCCATGTCAAATGGTGAAGGTCAAGTACCAGGTGTGGTTCAGGGTCCTAACTCTGTAGTAGCTTATGCTCAAGCAGATGATGGCACCTTGACTATCTTAGGATCTTACCCTACAGGTGGTAATGGTGGTGACTTTGACGGAGGTGAAGGACTAGATCCACTTATCTCTGCATACGCTATCACTAAGACCTTAGACAACAGATTTGTACTTGCGGTCAATGCAGGTAGTAATACTGTTACTTCTATGACAGTAAATGAAGACTATACTTTGACAGTATCTGATACACAACCGACACAAGATGTTGGACCTAACAGTATTGCTGTTATAGAATCAGATATAGATGGTGTTAACGCCTTAGTATACGTGAGTAATATTACAAGACAAGAATTCTTAGATCAAGGAGAGCCAGCACATCAAGGAAGTATCGTTGGCTACTGGTTAATGGAAGATGGAACCTTGCAGCCGATTGCAGACTCTAGAAGAGAGTTAGCTAATAGACCTTCTGCTGTACAAATTTCTCCAGACGGACAGTTTATCGTAGTTGCCTCTATTAACTCTGGTTCTTCTGCTTTGGCTAGTGGAAGCGAAGATGAGATTGTCGTATATAGCATCAATGGTGACGGAACACTTAGTTCTGATCAAACAGCAGGTGGTACGTCTACATTGAGAGGTAATGCAGAAGGCAGAAACTTACCTTCTGCGATTGGTTTCCAGATTGTCGGTGATAATTATGTAGTTGTTACTGAGGCAAGAGAATTCAGACCAGATGGTACACCTCCTATTTTCCCTGCACTACAGGATGGTTCTGTATCTACATGGCAAATTCTTGCAGACGGATCATTAAATGCTATTGATCTAGATGTTGCTTCAGGCGTCAATAATACAGGAAGAACTGCTTGCTGGTTAGACTTCTCAGATGAGAATACTTTCTTCGTATCTAATGCGATAGAGGCAGGATTAGCATCTTATAGCTTCGACAATGGTTCTATAGCACTTCTAGATCAGGTAGCTGCTCAAGGAACTGGTGCGACAGGCAATACCACGGATCCAGCGGCTGCATTCGGAACGACTGAAGGATGGATAGACATGTGGATTTCAGATGACAACAGATACCTATACCAAGCTTATGGTTTGTCAGGAACTGTAGGTGTATATGAAATCAATGGTACTGAGTTGACACTTCTACAGGAAGCAACTGGAGACTTACCACTCAATAACATACAAGGAATTGTATCTGTTGGTGAGATAGGTGGAAGTGTTTCTACAGAGGATGTTGTATTAGATAACAGTGAAATCAGATTAAGTGTATTCCCTAATCCTAATAGAGGTGACCAGATGTCAATAGATTTCTTCCTAAGAGAAGCATCTGACTATGATGTGACGCTTTATAACATACAAGGAAATACTATTTCATCTGGAGAGATTGCAGGAAGAGGTGTTGTAGGTAATAACACGATTCCTCTTGGAAACATGAACTTAGAAGCTGGAACATATTTAATCAGATTAAATCTGGAAAGTGGTTCTATTACAAACAAGTTCATAGTGATTCGATAGTAATAGTTAAAAAATAAAGTAGTTTGATTCTGTCACGGAATAACCCAAAGGGGTTTCCAGCTCGAAAGGGAGAGGCATTTGCCTCTCCCTTTTTTTTATTCACACTACCTGATAACCAATATTAAATCCAAAGGGAATCACTGATTCATCAACCCTCTCTATAACATCATACCGATAATTTAACATAATACCTATGCGTATTCTTGGAAAGCCTATTGCAGATATGATATGCTAACGCTACTTTTGACACATTACTAATTTTTATAATATGATATCTATGTTTACAAATCGACTTTCTATAGTGTTTTTCATATTTATACTAGCGATTACAGCCCTATCTTTCAGTGCATGTGACGAAGATTTACTATTAGATGATGTAGGTTGTGTTACTTGTATAGATGCTCAAAACATCACAATAGAAGCTTGTTCGGATGGTTTTGGTAATCTGACAACGACTCAAAACAATGATCCATCTTCAGCGCTAGAATCCCAAAACACTACACTAGAAGAATTTAGAAATGCGCAGGAACAGCAAGGTTCTACTTGCCAATAGAGCGAAAGCTTTATTAGATAATATCAAATAAGACAATAAAAGAGAAATCTCTTTCTGAAAATGTCAGAAAGAGATTTTTCTTTTTATAAATTTTGTTTTTTTACGACTAGTCCTAACTCCACGAATTTAAATATCGATATCTACTCATGAATTACCAATTTATGAGTCTCCTTATGAGTGCCATACTCTGAGACACAAAAATATACGCCTGCATCCAAGTTATTAGTAGTGATGCTATTCTTACCAGGTAATATATTTGATGACATCATAATCCTTCCATATCTATCTACAATAGACAATTGGTAAGTATAAGTATCAGCATTAACAATAATTAAATCATGATTAACTTTCACAGGGTTAGGATATATACTTATCATCTTCTCTGGAGAAAGACCATGATCTGATACGCTTGTAGTCTCTTCTACAAGAAGATTCTCAGTAGTATTGGTTCTTATTGGTGGGTTTGCATCGAAATAGATATCAGCCTTATTAGTGATTAAAGTATTGTTCGTAACATCCTTTCTAGGACTGATACTGTAAGTTACATATCCATGACTTTGTGGCTCATTACTAATGCTATCTGGCAAATTGATATTTCTAAATAAAAACTCAACCACATTTCTATTCATTTGAGTGGACATCGCATGACTACTTTCTAATACTGTAAATGTGGTTAAGTCTAAGTTTTGATCCAGTGTATCTATTATGCTCACATTATGAGCCACCGCATTGCCCGTGTTTTGAAATCTAACCGTATAAGTCAACTCTTGGTCTAGCATGGTCCTATTGTCATCATGTTCACTTACGGGACTGACCAGTTTATCATTGGGATCATAAGCACATAAAATAAATGATTGGAAAGTTTTCTCATCTAGAAGAGTGGTTACATCATCTTTATTAAGAAAAGCAGTTGTTGTATTCTTATAATAGTCACCAACGAAACTCTCATCAGGATTCTCTATCTCTAACTCAATCTCAACCGTTTCGTAAGCTTCAAGAGAGAAAAAATGATATGTATATATCCCATCTTCTACAAGGACAGGCTCAGGATATGAATAATCAATTCTGAAAAATGTATCCAGATTGTATTTAATTTCAACAAAGTCATCTCCAATAATAGGATTCCCTAGATTTTGAAATTTAAGAGTATGGTTTTGTATTGTATTACATCTTGTATTAATAGGAGAACTGCTGAGTCGGCCTTGAACTGAAGGTTCACCTACAATTAAACCAAAATCAAGACTGTGATTACCTGACGTTCCTGGTGAAAAATTCTGTATCACATAAGACGAATTCAGCGTTGTTAATTCTAAATGCTGTTCTTCAACTTTAGCTTCATCTAGTTCTATTGTATAGGTATTTCCTAAATCACCAAACAGCCAAAATCGTCCAGAATTATCAGGAATAAGAGAGATAGAATTTGAGACTAGTATAGGTATACTATTGACGCCATTTTCGTTTTCATCTCGGATGCCATTTCTATTTTCATCATAATAGACTGAGCCGGATAGATAGTTTTCGTCACAACTAACATTATCTACAATCAAGTCTACAATATAATTAGTCTCACAACCCTGATCATTAAGCTCAACTGTTTCGTAACTCCCTGATTCTGTAGCGATAATATCTCCAAATTCATAAGTATCACCTTCACAAATGCCTTGATATATAGTTTCAGTCTTTTTCTCTACTATTGCTACATCATAGACGATAGTAGAATCACAGCCGTCATAACTAATGAATGTCTCCTCGTATAATCCTGGCTCTGATGTTTCTATGCTTCCAGTAGGACTGATAAAGGATTCTCCTTCACATAGATTAACATTAATCCAAAGTTCAGGTATGTGTATAAATCGAATTCTAAAACAAACTGTACTATCACAACCTTCACTCGAAATTGTTTTTAATGATTGTTTTCCTTCTCTAAAAAATGTGAACCCTTCAACAATAATCGAATCGCCCTCACAGACTAGTGATTCTCCTAAATCAGTATAATATTCATCTTGTTTCACTTCATATGGTTCTGAAGCTATGCAGCCATTTGGTGATTCTGCATAGACTTGATATATGCCATCTCCAAGTGGGTTAAATTTATGTATTTCAATTTCTTCACTTGTATAACCTGTGAGCACAACTCCATCTTTATACCACTGATAAGTGCTTATGTTAGGGTATTCAAATCTTAAGTCTATCCGTGTGCATGGGTTCCCAAAAATATCTGTTAATGGCCTTAGATTACTACAAAGGCACTCATCATCATTAATATCAATGAGTGAGTCACCGTCATCATCTATACCATTATTGCATATTTCTTGAGCAGAAATTGATGTAATGCTTACAGTGAAAAATGAAATTAATATTAGTGAACTGAATAACTTACTACCTCCAATGAGGTACTGGAACAAACAATTTGTGTTCATTTTGGGATTTTGAAATTTTCTATAATATAAACTTGAAATAGCGGGGTGTCGAACTGTAATTTATTAACCAAGATTCATTCCATATTTGACTATTAAAATGACGACTGCGCGGCATTTTCCGAAAATATTTGGAAAGAATCTTAGCTCCAACAATTAATAACAAAGTGGAATAACCTTATGGATTGTCAGCAAAATATTGGATTAATTTATTCTACTGAATAGCGCATCTAAGTTGCACCAAAAATCAACAGATTCTCTAGATATACACATAGCTAGTATGCTAATACTGTTGTCGAACATAAGCAGCTTCCTCATTTTAATCTAGCTAATCATACTTGCCTACCAGCGGTTTTCATTTTCATTGAAAAAAAGCCTGCCCTGAGCAAAGTCGAACGGGAAACAAAAATTCTAGGCTCTATCCATTTCTTAACGCTAACTCAGCTTTAAATAGCTAAACAAGCGCCAAACTCCTCCTTATAGTCGTCAAACAACGGCCATTGTTTTTAACGCCATTTAAAACCTCCTTAACTAAAATGGCTAAAGGCCTTTCTACCAACTATCTATCAATAAAAATCGTGTAGCCTAAATGGATTATTCAGTTATTCTATTACATCAAGAAACTACTCTACAACTACAAACTTCTGCGTGATTGTACCCTTATCATTTGACACTTTAATAAAATATTGTCCGGCCTCAAATTCATCAGTGGATATTGCTTCTTGACTACTTAGGTCCTGAGTACGGATAAACTCTCCCGTCATGGCATATATCTCTGCAATTGTATTTTTGAAATTAGATGAATAATCTAGACTCAGTGCTTGTCCACGTTTAATAGGAGAAGGAAAAATATTGAAATATTGATCAACATTAGATTCATCAATCACCGTTGAAATAAAATCCAAATTTCTGTATTCTATAATTCTATTTGGCCCTTGAGAAGGATAGAAACTTCCATTGGTAGCAAAATATATAGCACCATTATTGGGGTTAATACAGACATCTCTTATTCTACCATAGTCCCTGAAAAATATTTCACTTGAGTTCAACACAACGGTCCCGTCATCATTAAAGTCGATGAGGCGTATTCCATTAAACCGATTAAAAAATCCACCTAGCATAGCCATCAGCATTTGGCCTTCCCACTCAGGAATGGCTTCATGCTCATAGAAAATAATATCGCTGGGTGCAATTGTAGGTGTCCATTCTACCAGTGGCTCTTGTACGTTATTATTATTACAAAAAGCTATCTCGCCACCAGTATTACATTGGCCCAGCACCTCAGGCCAACCGTAATTCGTTCCTGGCTCTATAAGGTTAAATTCGTCAGCACTATCAGGCCCATGCTCAGATATATATAATCTATCTCCCGGACCATAAGCCAACCCTTGTGAATTACGTAAGCCAAAAGCATATACATAGCTATCTGAAAATGGGTTATCTACTGGAATACTGCCATCAAGATTAATTCTCAAAATCTTGCC
>CAZMMQ010000049.1:0-28635 GCA_964567435.1 uncultured Saprospiraceae bacterium
CTTGGATTCACTTTTCATTAGAATAAGATTTCTCGACTCCTACGTCGCTCGAAATACGAAAGTGTATTATTGATTATCGGAAGTATGAAAATGAACACTCTCATTATTAATTCATAATTCTTCATTTATAATTCCTCATTGACAATTCTACTTTCACACCGTTTGTCGTGATTTGTAATCGCGATCCATATGCTTGCATACTATCAGTGCCTTCTAAAATAATTATGCACCTAGCATTCATACCAAAAAGATTGGGATAGGAAGAAAAATAATCGTCAGTAGGCTCCTCATTGGGTTGCAAGGCTAATGGCCTACACACTCCGATTATTATGATTTAAAAATTTAGTACCATAACGGGTGATATGGTACTATTAGATTAAAGGAACAAAAATTCTAGACTCTATAATTTAAGAAAAAAATACTAACAATCATTAATCTACTTTCTTGTAAGATTCGCTTTACATATTTTTAATTTTAGGGAAGTTAGCTTAGCATAGAAACTGAATCTTCGTTATCAAGTTAAGGAAGTGTTCATTATCGCTGTAGCACCCTCTCCCTCAAAACGAAATATATGTCACCCCCGTCCCGCCATACTCTTCTTCGGGATGCCAGATTCGTCTTATATCTTTATACTCTTTGGCCTTTTGCCATAATGTACGCTTAAGTACACCTGTCCCTTTGCCATGCAGTACCTTTAGATCAGTTACCGCATTGGACATTAAGGCATCATCAATAAATTTTTCTATGGCCTCAAAGGCATCTGCTTTGGTATAACCTCTGATATCTAACTCTGTATCTATACCAGTATCTGTATACAAAGTATCTAAATTAATAGTTGTTTTTTTCTCTATAGGTGAGTTGGCAATTATAAGATCATGTCTGGGTACTTCGAATTGCATATTGCCTATTTCTAGTTTAACCTTTTTCTCATCCATGGCTATCACCTTTCCAGGCTCACTACCATTTCTAAATTTCACAAATTGACCCAACTCCAGATCTTTAACTTTTTCTAACTCTACCTTATAGACCTCATCTGAAATCTCCTTAATCTCTTCGTGCTGTTGCTTGCGCTGCTGTTTTAGTTTTTCTGCGGCAGCTTTAGCCTTTTCCAAATTCTTTTCCTTCTTTAGTTCCCTTATCAAATCCTGAACCTCCTGCTCATACTTTGAGATTTGGAACTGGTCTTTTTCTTTAGTTTCTAATTTGAATCTCTTTCGTTTGATGTCCAATGAGTCTTTCATATTCTCATAGGTCTCTATAAGTTTTTTGAGTCGATGTCTTTCATCATATGCATCCAGAAGTTCTTTCTCTAAAGCTTGTTTTTCGTGCTGGAGATCAATCAGTAATTGGTCAACGGTCTTGCTGTCCTTACCCGCCTTATGTTTTGCATACTTTAGAATACGCCGATCTAATCCAATCTTATCTGCTATCTCAAAGGCAAAGGAAGAGCCCGGCTGGCCGACCTTTAGTCTGTATGTAGGACTGAGTAATTCTCTATTGAATAGCATGGCCCCGTTAAGAATATTCTTAGACCGGTAAGCGTAGTTTTTGATATTGCTATAGTGAGTTGTGATGATACCGTAACACTTCTTATAGACCAATCTGTCTAGCACTCCCTCTGCTATAGCACCTCCCATCTTTGGATCAGATCCACTACCAAATTCATCCATTAGAACAAGCGAACGCTTATCAGTCTTTTCCATAAAGTGCTTCATGTGGAGTAACCTAGAGCTATAAGTACTTAAGTCTCCTTCTAGTGACTGTTGATCTCCAATATCTATCATCATCTTACCAAACAAAATAAATCCTGAATCACTATGTACGGGTACTAACATGCCTGACTGTAACATCATTTGCAAAAGTCCAACAGCCTTAAGAGTAACCGATTTGCCTCCTGCATTAGGACCACTAATTACGAGGATTCTTTTTTGGTTATCTAGTGTCAAGTCAAATGGAACGGTTGTCTTATGGGCTTCTTTATTCAACAGATATAAGAGTGGATGATAAGCCTCCTTTAAGACAAGTGTTTGATCTTCTGATACATTTGGTCTATTACCATCATAGCTCAAACCGAAGTAGGCCTTGGAACGGATAAGATCATACCTAATAAGAAGGCGTTGCCAGACCAAAAAATCATCCAGATAGGGACGCAGGTAATTACCTAATTCTTTGAGAATTCTGTATATCTCATGTCGTTTTCTGGCTTCTAATTCAAACAAGTCATTGTTAATACCAAGTACTTCTTCTGGTTCTATAAATATTGTTCTGCCTGTGGCTGATTCATCGTGGACAACTCCTTTGATTTTACGCTTACTCTCCGCATTGACGCTGAGAACACGACGACTGTTTTTAAAGCTCTCGACATTGTCCGTGAGGTAGCCTTCTAACTTATATTTTTTTGCTAAGGTCTTAAATACCCGCTCCAATTCCCTTTCCTTTGAGCTAATAGAGCTAAAGATTTGAGCTAAAGCCGGTGATGCATCTTTCTTAATCTTAGCTTCCTCTGTAAATATTTTCTCGAACGTCTTAAGAATATCTACATCTAATTCGATCTGTTCAGAAATAGCAAACAGGAGAGGGAAGCCACTTCTATTTTCTTTCTCCAGAAAGAAATTGACAATCTCTGAGATATTTTTTATATGCGTATATATCTTGATGTATGCCTCCACATCCAAGACTATATCTATGGTCCTAAGGAGCTGCAACTCCTCAATAACCGTTTCATAATGATATAGAGGAAAGGCTTTTTGAAGAGCAATAGACTTCTGATACTCGACAACTTCATCAAGCAATCCTTCAATTTTTTGCTTACGGTCAAAAGTTCTCATCTTAAGAACCACCTGCTTAGCAGGCCCACCTAGACAATAAGATGATAACCGCTCAAGAATCTTATCAAACTCGAGTTTTAGAAATATATCTGTTGGATATAAATGCATAGCGCAAATATAGTAGTATGCTAATACTGATATGGCTATTAACTCTGAATTATGTAAGTTACCTTCGAGGGATAAAGTCATCCAATTTATGGCAGGAAATTCTATAGGCACTCTATTCAGATTGACAACTTTTGGTGAATCCCATGGTAAGGGAATTGGTGTCGTTATAGATGGATGTCCCCCAGGCTTGGTTATAGATGAGGCCTTTATACAATCAGAACTAGACAGACGCAAACCTGGCCAATCCAAGATTGTCACACAACGAAAAGAGGCGGACAAATGTGAGATATTATCTGGCGTATTTGACGGTCAAAGCACAGGTACTCCAATAATGCTCTATATCCAAAACAAAGACCAAAAATCAAAGGATTACAGCCACATTAGAGACAGCTTTAGGCCATCACATGCTGACTTGGTCTATGAGAAAAAGTATGGCGTTAGAGACTACAGAGGTGGTGGTCGATCTTCAGCCCGAGAGACTGCCGCCAGGGTGGCCGCCGGAGCCATTGCAAAAATGATACTAAATAACGCAGGCATAACCATTAAGGCTGGTGTCACTCAAGTTGGCCATATTGTACTTGGCACTCCCGTCCATGATATTGATTGGTCATTGGCAGAGCAGAACATAGTAAGATGTCCCAATGCTGAAAAAGCTCGGCAAATGGAATCACTGATTGCTGAGGTTAAGAAAAAAGGAGATACTATAGGCGGGCGCATCTCAGCGTATATCACGGGAGTACCCATTGGTCTTGGAGAGCCTGTCTTTGACAAATTACATGCGGACATGGGTAAAGCGATGTTGAGCATCAATGCTGTTAAGGGTTTTGAATATGGAAGCGGATTCGGATGCATAAGCATGAATGGCTCTCAGCATAATGACTTATGGACAATGGATGGCGACAACCCAGTCACAAGCACCAATTATTCTGGCGGCATACAAGGAGGCATAAGCAATGGTATGCCTATTTATTTTAACGTCGCTTTTAAGCCAGTGGCCACCATTATGTCCAATCAATCCTCCTTATCTAAAAGTCATGAACCTGTAATTGTAGCTGGGAAAGGGAGACATGACCCCTGTGTCGTTCCAAGAGCTGTTCCAATAGTAGAAGCAATGGCTGCTCTTGTCTTAGTCGATCATCTGCTTAGATCTGCGAGCATGAGAGTCTAGCCTATTACTGACCTGTGCTATTACTATCTTTCTTGAGTTTAGCAATTTCATCGGCAAGTCCTTCCTTGAATTCTGTCAGGCTACCAAACTCCTTTCTATAATTGAGACCAAAGCCAAATTTTTGTCCTGGTTGAGTAGCCAATATTCGGTCCCACTTACCATAAGCTTTGAGTTTAAGTCTCCTGTCATCCGTCAGATGGAATCCGATGACAAAATCATGAATAAGGAAACTTTGACTACTGGCATTAGTAATTCTATTGTTGACGATGCTGGTTCCATAATCTATTTCCCATCGGTCATTTTGGAATCTCGGCTTGAGATGTACTTCTACTTCATCAGGTATGAAGCTATTATTCCCTGAGGAGCTAGGTGCTTGTGTGTTGGTCAGATTATTGAGATCAGCATCTTTAGTAAATCCTAATTCAAAATCGATCCCTGAAACGAAACCATTCTCTGTCAATGCTTCTTGCAAGAATCCTGATAAAAAGTGTGACAGTTGGTTTGAAATCATTTCACTTAAGGTATTATACCCGGTTTGTACAACACCACTTCGAGACCCAACCTGGTTACCTAATGACGACGAAGGCAAGAAACTTCCAAACATGATAAGACCAGCAACTTGCTCATTGAGGTCGGCTTCATTTTCTCTTAGCACTCTCATCTTGCTATCAGCTAAGGCTCTCATCTCGCCTTGTAATTCTGGAAAATCAATATCGAAAGTCACGTTTGGCTTATATAGACTCCCTTGAATATAAAGTTTTAAATCCACATCAGTACGTGGTCGAGCCAAGCCCTCATTTGCAGGTGTAAGGAATTCATTAAGAAACGTAGTCATCGGTGCTCTCAACTTTTCATAATTGGCTTCTATATTGATATTTGCATTGATGGGATCTCCAGTCCAAGTTATCTGACCTCCTCTTAATATCGAGAATGGCTTAGAGACAACTCTTAGGTAGGTAAAAAGATAGTCACCTCTCTCTATTACATAATCACCGAAAATATTGAAATCGCCTTCTCGCGAAACCACAACTCGCATATCACCGTTACCGACTCCTCTTATGATATCATTTCTATTTTCATCAAAAATGATATTGATTTTGGCATCTTCCGTAATTGTCAAATCCATTCTAATATCTACCCCTTCTAAGGTAGGTGCGACTTGGAGAATTGACGCCTTCTGCTTGCCTAAAACGTCCTCTCTTGAAACCAACTTAATGAAGTGTTGATCATAATCTGCATATACACTTCCCACTGGAATATTAATTTCCGTACCTCTCCCTGTGGTGGCGGCTACAATTATATCTGTACTAGAAAATGGGCCACTAAACTCCACAACTATGCTACCAATTCCTTGGCCATAATAGGATGGGTTATCTTGCTTATCTGTATCCAGAGCAAGAAAATTATCAGATTGCATTGTTAACTCCGTCGTGAAGTCTTTGAAGGTTTTATGAAATAAGCCACCTTCCATAGTGGCGACGTTTCCATTCTTATCAGTCAATGTCGTGCCAGATAGATCAATTTCACTTTCCGTTACTTTGAATATTTCGTCACCAAGGAATAGTTTTGCCCCCAGGTAATCTATAGTTGTTGTGCCTCCATCTACCTTTGCCTGTGCATATAATTTTACATCATCCAGACTGCCATATAACCTTCCATTGAATACATCTGCATTTCCTCCAGTGCCTGATATTCCATCATCTATGATAAACTCAAAAGTTTCCATTGGCAAATCATTAGCGCTGATCGTCCCGTCTAGTACTTTACTGCGCATATCTATTGTTGCCTCTGTATCTAAATACATGCCATCACTTGCCCTTTCTAACAGCACCTTCGCGATCAAACTATCTGACCCCGAGTTGTTTACGGAAACATTAAGTTTGCCATAATCAGTATTATTTAGTGCAAAAGCATCTATGGTTAAATCAAGTGATGCGGGAGAAGGACCAAATAAATCTTCCTTCCTAAATTCTAAATCGCCTCTACCAGAAAATGCAATTTTATCGTATGCTATAAATCCGTTTATGGTCAAAAAGTCGAAATTATTCAGATCTAGCTTTACGCCTTTCTTGTTGATATCATCAATGTATAAGCTTCTATAACCATCAGATACTTTGAACTTATGAATGTCTAAGGTCTTGTTACCGTAGCGAATTTTATTTGCTGGATGAACCGTCCATGATGAACTAAACATCTGAAGAGTATTATCAGCCACCGAGCCTATTAAGAAATCATCCTTAGGGTAGACATGAAAGGTTAAGTCTAACAATTGAATAGAATCCAATAGATTCTTAGTCATTATCCTCATCATCGCATTATCACCTTCCATGGTTCCTATAATATCGATGGGTTCAAATGCATTATTACCAATACTTAGTTTACCTAGAGAGAACGCATACTCCAAATCTTTACCCTGTTCGGAAATATCAATATCAATTTCAGAAAACACATTATTCTTGTGTAAAACTTCTCCGACTGAAATATCACTTTCATATAGACCTTTGGATACATCTACAGACCCTTGCAGCTTGATTTTCTTGAGCCTCAAGTCTCGGAGTTCAGCAAGATTTAGGTAAGATTTAGTATCATCTATTTCCAACTTATAAGCAAATTTTTGATTTGATCTGACACCAGTATTTCTTTTCACGTTTAGTTTTTCTGCCCAAGCGGGATGAGCAGTCCAAATGTGTTCTTGGAAAGCCGGTATCAAGTCATTGAAGTCAAAGACACCACCTAACGTACCATTAAGAATATCTGAGGTGACAATGATACTTCTAAATCCATTATTCTGTGGAGAAGAACTAATAAGCAAACTATCAAATCTAAACTCCTCTCCTTTATAATTTAATGATAACTCTTTGACATCAGCGGTTCCAATAAAATCAGAATAATCAGACCCTTCCACTTTCATATTGATATAACCATCTATCTTACTAACATCCTTAGAGAGGTTAAGCTGGATTAAGTCTATGTGTTCTATATCTGTCACAAAATCTGAGAACACCTGTCCATCTATGAGGCTTATCTCACCATCAAAATCCATTTTTGCATTTGGATCACTGGAGGTAAATCGACCATTGAAAAGATTTTTTTCAAACTCTCCATCTAACCTAATATCGGAGTACCTATAGCCTTTATAATCAAATGATACCAATTCTGCACTTAGGTCGGTATAGACATTATTTATTGTCAGTCCTTCTCCATCTTCTATTTCAGCAGAAAAGGTAGCAAATCCAAGATCGCTATTATCTGTCCATGATTTCATATCAAAATCTTCCACTGAGATAGTACCTGAATATTGTGCTAAATTTACACCTTCCTTAATATCGAGTCTTGTATCCAAATCAACCTTTCCAAGTGGACTATTCAATGTCCCAAAGACAACAAAATCTTTGAGGAATCCATCAATATCTCCTGCAAATATGATAGGGTCTAATTTGTAGAATTGTTCTGGCAATTTGAAGTCTGGAATTATCCTTTCCAGATTGCTTAAGCTAGTATTAAATTTATCCACATGAAGATTAATCAATGCGGACTCCGACTTGGTTAAATCCATTGTGCTGAGATATCCATTCAACTCTATGAGATTGCTGAAAGATAATTCAAGATTGTCTGCTTCCATTTCATCCACTGTGCCTGAGATGTCACCAGTCAATTCTATCCACTTGTTTTTATTCTTTACTACAAAGGCTGATGAATTTAATTCCGGAAAAAAATAAGTTAAGTCTGCAAAGGAAATATGTGAGTTTTTCAGATTAGCATCAATTTCAATTTTTTCTGCGAAGCTTTTAAAATCCTCAATCTGCTCATAATCAAAGCGCAATTGTTCGCCCAACTTACTCTCCCCTGTATCCAAGATAAAATTAGTTAATGTTAACTCCGTTGTGGATACATGAAGTTTATCCACATTGAAGCGATTTATATCAAAGCCGCTCTCTTCTGTGAGTGTCAATGATTTGATGTGTGAGTCTAAAGTAAAAGGGAATCTGAGTGAAGTACTATCTGCATTAAGATTGATATCCCTAATATGAAGGTGGTCAGTATCTAAAGCATTTAGTTTTTCTTTTGACGCTTTGTTCCAATCATCCCTTTTAAATAACCCTTCTGAAATCTCTACATGATCAATATCCAATTGGAGTCCAGATTGAATTTCAGTTTCAATTTGTTCGACATCTTCAATTGAGATTTGCTTTTCCTCTTCTGTTACAGTGCTTGCTATCTGATCGCCAAACTTTGCAAAGTGATAGGTAGGCTGAGCTAGTAACAATCGTTTGATATGAAACTTGTTACTCTGCACATCAAATTCTTTGATATCGACTATACCTTCTTTGACAGAAATGTAACTTTGAATCATACTGGGTTCATCGTTAATATTGACACTGACATCATTTAGATGTATGATTTTCAAATCTAGATCAAGTCCTTGACTTTGAGGACTCTCCGATTCATTGGAATTATCATATTTAAACAGTGACTCCAAATTACTCATCTCTTGCCCTTCTTTTCTATTGATATTTAATTCAACATCAGAGAGGTAGATCTCATGAAGTTTAAGTTGATTACTGAATACGCTGAAGAAGTTTTCTTCTAAGGAACCTGAGAATTTTCTAATATATGCGAGAGTATCTCCATCAGACGTAGGATCTGCTACATAAACGCCTTCTAGCACCACGCCTTCAAATACTGAGAAATCTACTTCGCTTACGGAAATCTCTGTATTCAATGATTTGGAAAGTCGGCTAGTCGCTCTGTCTAATAGCCAATTCTGTATTGGAGATAAGTGGATTAGAATGGGAGATATGAGTAAAAAGAAAAACAGCAAGATTATAAGCCAGAACAGTGCCCTCTTAAGAGACCACTTTTTCGGCAATGAATTTTCTTCTTTTTGCTGTTTTTGCGTCATGTGTAAATAAAAATGACCTGAAACTATATGATTATAATATATAACCATTAGACAGGTCGACTTAAGTAGCGCCAATGTCTATTTAATCAATCATTAACGCTAGATTGTAATTGCAGCCACAAGTTACGGGTTTCTACTGCTTCTTTCACGTCATGAACTCTTAAAATTCTAGCGCCCTTAGACAAAGCCATCATGTGCAAGGCGGTTGTCCCATTCAACGCCTCAGAAGCTGTAATATTCAGAGGCTTGTAAATCATGGATTTTCTAGAAAGACCAATTAAAACAGGAGAATCTAGAATCTGAAATACTTCTAATTTACTTAAGAGTTGATAATTGTGCTTTACCGTCTTTCCAAACCCAAATCCAGGGTCAATGATGACGTCAGTAATACCCAGTTTCCTCAATTTTGTTTGAAAATTGGCCAAGTACTTGAGTACTTGCATACAAACATCTTCATACTGAGGGTTGTCTTGCATGGTTTCGGGTGTACCATGAATATGCATGGCTACATAAGGCAATTTGTGTCTTGATACCGCGTCTAGCAGACCATCATCCCATTGTGACCCCGAAATATCATTGACAATAAAGCTGGTTAGCTCCGCAAGGCTATGAACGACATCAGCATAACATGTATCTATGCTCAGAGGTAATTCAGGGTATAGCTTGAGTACCTCTTTGACGACAGGTCTCAAGATTTCTATCTGTTTTGAGGCTGGGACCATCGTAGCACCAGGTCTCGAAGAGAAGGCTCCAAGGTCCAATATATCCAACCCGTCCTCTATCATAAGTTGGATTTGGCTCATAGCCGAGACCAAATCGTTGTATTTGCCTCCATCATAGAATGAGTCAGGGGTCAGATTCAATATACCCATAATCAGTGGCTGATCAGCGGTGATAAGTTGCTTTCCTATTCTTATTGTTTGCATAGAAGGTGCAAGATAGGCGACTAATTACTAATTACATATCAAAACTATGTTATGGGTTATCTCACCCATTTTAGGTGGAATCATATTTGATAAGTAACCATTATACTATAATCCAATTTATTAAAGTATTTTTATCACTTAACTAAGCTGGCTAGTGACACTGTGAAGAAATCGGAGAGTCTTATAATTAATATTGGTATTTGTCTTACTGTTCTAATTGGGTGCTTATTTGCATACAATCACTTTAAGGATAGTCCGACGACTCATGTTGCTCCTACACCAGTTATACCTTCAAAATTTGGGTTTACAGAAGCTGACTATCACTTTGAGGTCCACAAACTTGGATTTAACAAGAACCTAGGCGATTTACTACTATGGCAAGGCATAAGTTGGGATAGTATCATCAAGCTGGACAAATTGTCTAGTGATATCTTCAGTATAAGAAAGTTCAGAGCACAAAAGCCATTTACCTTAGTCAGAGAAGACGAATGCTCAAAACCACATTGCATTGTCTACGAACCTAATAAGTTTACCTATGTCAAGTATTATATAGATGAGGAGATAGAGATTGATGTGGTCAATAGGGATTATGAAACCTGTGTAGAATCTGCTTCTGGAATCATTGAGTCTTCACTATGGCTTGCGATGAAGGATGCTGGGCTGACAGGAGCGCTCATAGATAAGATGGAAGATGCTATGGCATCTAGTGTAGATTTTTACCATACCCAAAAAGGAGACAAGTTTAAGCTCATTTTTGAAAGACGTTATATAGATGGGAAGCCTGTAGGATATGGTGAGGTGATATCAGCTGCTTTTAAAAATGAAAATGGAGAACACCATGCTGTTTTCTATGAGAACGAAAATTATGCTGGCTTTTATGACCTAAAGGGACGACCTACTAAGTCTACTTTTCTCAGAGCGCCCCTTAAATACTCAAGGATATCTTCTTCATTCAACAGAAGAAGATTTCATCCAATTAAGAAAAGAACGATACCGCATTTAGGTACTGATTACGCAGCGCCACTTGGTACACCAATATACTCTGTAGCCGATGGTGTCATTGAAACCGCGGGATACACCAAGAATAATGGGAAATATGTCAAAATTAGGCATGATGATATATACCAAACTCAATATCTCCATATGCACAAATTTGCAAAAGGAATCAGAAAAGGGGTCCGTGTCAAGCAAGGTCAGGTCATCGGCCAGGTTGGTCAGACGGGATTGGCAACAGGTCCACATGTATGCTTCCGATTTTGGAAATATGGTAGACAGGTTAACCACAGAAGAGAAAATTTCCCTCCAGCTGATCCTTTGCCAGAATCAGAAATGAAATCCTTTTATGGCCAGAGAGACAGTCTAATGAACCTTTTGGACCAGATTGAGTATAGGGAGCTAAGTGATGAGACGCTGTCAATGATATCTAAAAAATAAAATTCTGGCCACCTTAGGCCTTCGCTAAAGTAAATCCAAAAGTAGATCCTTTCCCATCCGTACTCCTAAGACTTAAGGTTTGACTATGGGCCTCAATGATATGTTTTACAATTGCTAAACCGAGACCAGAACCGCCAACTTCTCTGGATCGACTTTTATCTGCCCTATAGAACCGATCATATACATGCTTGACATCATGCTCACTTATTCCAATTCCGTTATCCGATACTTCTACCAAAACTCTTTCTTCCATATCATAAAAGCTAACTTTTGTCAGTCCATCTTTAATACCATACTTTATACTGTTACTAACGAGATTGGAAAGAACTTGACGTATTTTACCTTTATCAGCCTTCACATTAAATGACTGATTAGCGCCAGGTTTAAACTTGAGTTCAATGTTCTTTTGAGCGGCTTGAAATTTCATATCTCCAAACACCTGCTCAGTTAGTTTCCTAATATTAAAAGTGTGCTGCTCTAGTGTATCAATCTCAGACTCAAGTGAATTTATCATTTCCAAGTCCTCGACTATAGTCTGCAATCGATCGACATTATCTACTGCTCTTTTGAGATATTTCTTATTTATATTCTCATCATATAATCCGCCTTCCAATAGCGTCAAGAGGTAACCTTGAATTGAAAATAATGGCGTTTTGAGTTCGTGGGATACATCACCGAGATACTGCTTGCGATAAGTCTCCAAAGATTTAAGAGAAGAAATTTCTTTTTCTGTGCTTAAGGCCCAGGCAACAGCTGAATCATTGACATCTTCCAGGGTCGTTATATTACTATCTAATTCTTGATTCTTGAGAGAATTCTTAGAACTCCCTATCACCTTATAAATCAACTTTATTTTTCTAAAGATATACTTCTCACCAAGATATCGAACAGTAAAGTAGGTCAAGATAATCGAACCTAAAGCAAAGCAAAAAATAGATATGAAATCAAACTCTTTTATACCAAGACTTCTTAGTAGTATAAAAGCAAAAAGCATTTGAAGAACCCACAACGCCGTAGAGATGTAGATGGTAATTTGCCTTATTGTAAGATTTTTGAACAATTAATAAGGTATTTAATCAAAGAATCGCATTTACTAAAATATGAATTTATATCCAACTCCTTTCATCGTATGTATATAGTTACTACCAATTTTCTCTCGAAGTTTTCTGATATGCACATCTATTGTTCTGTCTCCAACGATGACCTCATTACCCCAAACTTTCCTCATAATTTCCTCTCTCTTAAACACTTTACCTGGCTTGGATACAAGTAATGCCAGAAGCTCAAATTCTTTTTTAGCTATAGGAATATTTTGATTATTAAGGTGAACAGAGAAAGATTCAAGATCGATCTTTAACTCTTCAAATTCTAAAAGACTACTCACTTTCTTAGTCCCAGCATGCCTTCTGAGTAGGGCTCTTACTCTACTAAGGAGTACATTTGGCTTAACCGGTTTGGTAATAAAATCATCGCCACCAGAATCCAAGGCGGATACTTGCGTAAAAGATTCTCCTATCGCCGTCAGAAAGGCAATCAATGTCCCATCAAATTGTCTCTCTTCTCTCAATTTTTGACACAGTTCCATGCCATCCATCTGTGGCATCATGATGTCGAGTAAAATCAGGTCGGGAAGAAATTTCTCAGCTTTCTCTAACCCCTCTACACCATCATAGGCGGTTTCGATCGTATAACCTGCTTTTTCCAAGTTGTAAGCAAGAATTTCTACAATATCCTTCTCATCATCTACAATTAGAATTTTACCTGACTCTGACATTCACTTAATATTAATTTACTTAGATAGCCCAATGATACATATTAAAGGATAACTGCCAGTTAACTGTATTCTAAGTCTTTATTTATTTAGTTGCTTTTCAATTTCTTTTTTCCCGCTATACTTTTTGGCATTTTTCACAAATAGGGCAGATCGTCTCTTCTCAATAGCATAGATGGAATCCTTGACCACTTGATGCAATTCTTCATACTTAAGCAAGTCTGATTGTAGTTGTTCCAAATCTTCTTCTATCATGGTAATATCAACATCGTGAATTGTGGCTATTTGCTCACGATAGAGATGCTTGAGGCTATCACTATACACCTCCTTGATATCATTTAGAGCGGCCTCCGCTGCATACAAATCTATCATGACAGCTATTAGTTTCTGATCATTATAATGTCTTGGTTTTTCTCGGCTTGTATCACGACAGCTCAATAAAGAGAACAAAATGATAGGAATCAAGCTTTTGAATACGAATAGCTTCATAGTTCTCTAACTAACTTTGGGAAATAATAGTTCTTTAGTTTGGTATTAGACGAACTGAATTCAGTCCATGACTTTATATTACTGACAAGATGGATAACGCCGCAAGTTGGAACATTATCCAATAGATCTGATGTGAATGTATTAGCAAAGTAAGTTATCGTAGGATTATGGCTAAAGAAAGCTGCACAATTTGTCGAATCTTCTAAATTTTCTATCAAGTGCAGCCAATCACTTTCACTGCCGAAATATAAATCAGATTCTGTCACAAAATCTAACAATTCTGATTCGAATTCTTTCTGGAAAAACTCTGCAGTGGCCTTTGCTCTACGAGCAGGACTGGTAATTATAAGATCCGGTATTAAATCTTTGGAGCGACAATAAGAAGCCATAAACGGCGCATCTCGCAATCCTCTGGGGTTGAGCGGTCTATCTATATCATCTAGGAACATATCCTTCCAAGATGATTTAGCATGCCTCACTAATAGTACGTGTTTCATGTATTATTGATGTCAATAAACAATATTAAAAATTTCTCTTGTTACAACCACACCCAATATTTATTAATTTAGCTAGGTTGTATGTAAATGACATCTTATAAAGGACATTTATTATTATCTAATACTAATACTTTAAATTTTTGCCTGTCCATAAAAATCGGAAATTATCCTTATCGGAAATTATCAATCAGGTCAATGAAGATGATCTCAAAGCCTACTTGATACAATACGCAAAAAATGACTCAGGGTTTGAAATGGCACTGAAAGCTCATTTTGTGTCTAGGGTAACAACTGGCAATGAGGATGAAAAGTATTACAGAATTTTAAGCCAGATCATCAAGCCCCGAACACTATCCAATCCAAAGATTAGTGTAAAGGATAAGAAAATTATCAACATCATACTTCAGGATCTCACTTTCCAAATGGGAGACCTTACGAGTACTCAAAACTTTAGAGAGAGCTACTATGTGATTAAAAATTGTCTGGACAAAATCGCTTATCTACAACATAAGTACCAATGGCAGAGCAAATCTATAGAATTATGCAGGTTGTCCTTTATTAGTGGATTAGAGTTTCTCCTTAGCTCAGACATCGCACCCGGATTGCGAGCTGAAATAGAACACGATATGTACGAATTGGCCCTCAAGTCTTATGTTTTTCCTAGTTCGTCTGATATCTGGCATTGCATGTACAAGTCAGAATCTTGGTCATCGACTCAAAAGAAGAAATTAGTAGAAAACTTGCTCCAGAAGTACGCTTTGCAAAAAGAAAATCAAGAACTGATCTTTCTAATCCTGTTGCTAAGCTATGGTAATACAGAAAATTATAAGCAGGTCTTGTTTTCAATAAATCATCAAGAAATTTTCAATGGACTTATAAGGCTTATTAAGGAAGGTCATTTTGAGGTCGCCAATCATATTATCTCTGATAAAGACCTTGGCTATAATTACAATACCACAATACTGAAATGCATAATTCTTCATGAGCAGAGGCAATACAAAGCCTTGGATAATGCTCTTTTGGACACAGATAAGAGCGATTACGACACATTAGGACTTGACATTTTGCTTGAAAAATTAAGCACTAATTATGTGTCTAATTCTGTCAATACACTCTTGCCTTGGATTGAGACATTGACATTTAAAATGCAATGTGACATATATTCCAAGGCTCAATCTAGCCAGCACTTACTATCGGCACTTGAGAAAAAAAATGATGTTGAGTGGATCAAGGTTTATGATGAACTGTTGTTAGAATGGGAATTGGGATCAAAATTAGAGTCCTTATATCAAAAAGTAATTTTAGATTTTCTGGACAACCATGTTGGGGAGAAGGCGATTGAATATATGAACCGAGTCAATCATAGACTGCAATCTATTGGACAACATCAGATGCTAAGTAGAATCCAAAAAGTGCTTTACGACAAGTATGCTCATAGAGAGTCTATGGCCAACGAGAATCAAAAAGAATAGAATTGGTCACATACAGCATATCTAACATAATTACCATAATCTAAAGAAAATGAATCTTGAAGGGGTCATATTTGACATGGATGGTGTACTAGTCGACACCGCAAAATATCATTTCCAATCCTGGCAATATGTAGCCAAGGAACTTGGTATAATCCTAGCCTCAGAGGTTAAAGATGGTATCAAAGGCCTTAACAGACAAGATTCTCTATCTCTCATTCTTAATTCTGCCTCACTACAATTAGATAACAAAAGGCAACAAGAATTAATGGAAATAAAGAATACTGTTTTTTTAGACAGCCTACCCTCGGGTCCTGAGGCAATAGTAATGGATGGTGTTGTATCATTCATACAGCAGTTAGAACAGAGGTCCATTCCAATGGCTGTAGCATCTTCCAGCAAAAATGCACACTACATACTAAGTCAGGCTAAGCTTAGTGTCCATTTTAGGTCCATTCTTGACTCTACAGACATCTTGCGATCCAAGCCTCACCCTGAAGTATTTATCAATAGTGCCCGCAATCTGCAGTTACCGGAGAGTGCATGCCTGATTATTGAGGATGGCTATAATGGCATACAAGCTGCTAAAAAGGCCAATTTTCCCGTTTTAGGAATAGGTGATAAAACGGTACTTAAAGAGGCTGATATGGTGACAGATAGTCTTGTAGGCTTCCAATTGGGACAGTTCGAAGATCATATTGGCAGACAAGCAAATGACTAATTCTTTCATAATTAGGTGAAAGTCATTACCATTCAAGGCAATCATTGACATTGGAACTGAGTTAATATATTTTTAAATACGCCATACTTCTTGATGAATGGACGTAAATTAGAGTTCCTACTGTAGTGTAATAAGAAACATGAGACAAATACTGACCTTAAGCTTTATCCTAATCACAATTCTTCTTAGTGGACAAACTCAGCTCGTACTTGAACGAGTAGATGGTCTAAGGTCTAATGATAGGATAGAGGATATTGAGATCGGAAAAGACCGTGTATGGATTGCAAGTAAGGATGGCATATTTACGTTTAATAATAATGACAATACCTTATCGCAGATAGTCCAGCATGATGAAGCACTCGCTGTTAAGGTATCAGAAAGAGGAAATATATTCTCTGCTTATAATGATAAAACATTATTCTACAATGAGGATAATCTTATTGACATCGAAACCAATTTTAAACGGTTTGTCGATAAGACTTTCGAAGTGTCAGATATAGAGGTTTATGATGGTGAATTATGGGTTGGCTCTAACCATGGCATTTTCATTTTTAACTTAAAAACGAAAAAGCTAATTGAGCACTATACGCCTAAGAATTCGTCATTGAGATCTAATGATATCAGATTTATCATTTACTCAAGCAATAATGAGAGTCTGTGGGTGGGTAGTGCTGATGGGGCCTACGAAATAAGTACACGGACCAAAAAATGGAAAACGGAGTATAAAGGCCATGAGATGATAGCTGCAACCGAAAATCCAGATGGACTATGGTTATTATCTGACCAGGAGCTATACCTGATGATTAAGGGTCGTGAACATCCACAGGGCTTGAAGCGTGGACTATTTGAAGGCCAAGTGAATGATCTGACACTAGATAAAAACAATAACCTCTATGTCGCTTCTGATATACTTACAAGATTTAATCCCTATGAGGATAGATTAGAAAAGTACGGTGAGAATCTAGGTCTTGCGGCAAGTAAATGCATGTCATTAGCATGTGATAATTCAGGAGCCCTTTGGTTAGGCACTGCAGACGCTGGATTATTCCGAATCTATTCTGATAGCATAGACATGTCAGAACTGAGAATATCTATTCTTCTAGAAAACCCGATCAGCTGTCCTGATGCTATGGATGGTAGCTTGCAACTTAGCGTTTCTGGTGGTCAAGGTCCTTACAAATATTACTGGGAAAGAGCACGATTAAAGGGTAACTCCAACCCAACAAAATTAAGAGCAGGAAACTACAAGGTAACCGTAGAAGATAACTTAGGCATCAGAGCTTTTGCTTCAATAAAAATAGATGACCCAAAACCACTGCAAAACAGAATCGTAAAAACAGTAGAAGTATCCAGCCAAAGTCGCCAAGATGGTTACGCAATCATAAGTCCCAAAGGAGGTTCTCCACCCTATCAAGTCCTTTGGGGGAATGGAGAGAAAGGACTAGAAGCTAAGAAACTGGCTTTTGGATTTAATTACGTGACGATAACAGATGCAAATAACTGTAGCATAGAAGAAGTCATCCAAATTAAAAAACCAAAAATTCTTCCAGATCTGGATATAGCAAAAATAAGAGTTGGACAAACACTACAAATCAACAAACTCTTTTTCCAGGCAGACAGTAGTGCTCTGAGTAACGATTCTTATGATGTACTTGAGGAGGTATATGAATTTATGAGCGAAAATGAGAATGTCTTTATCGAAATAGGAGGCCACACTAACAATCAACCTACTGATGAATATTGTGACAGACTCTCTAAATCGAGAGCCCAAACTGTGGCCAATTTCTTATATGGCAGAGGTATTGTAGAAGATCGGATATCCTATAAAGGATATGGAAAGAGAAATCCAATAGCCAGTAATGACTCTGTCTCCGGTAGAAAGAAGAATCAACGAGTCGAAATAAAAATACTCCGAGTAGAGGGCGGGTGATGGTTTTTCCTAACACCCCAATAACACAACAATACTACATAGATCTCCTATACTGACCGCCAACCTTATACAAAGCATTGGTAATCTGCCCTAGTGTGCAGACTTTTGTTGCTTCCATCAGTTCTTCAAACAAATTTTCATTCTCTACAGAGGCTTTCTGAAGCGCTTTCAAAGCCTGCCCACTTTTATTTTCATGAAGGCCATGTAGGGCATTGAGATTTGTTATTTGCAGCTCCTTCTCTTCGTTAGTAGATCGAATGACTTCATCTGGAATGACTGTCGGAGATCCCTTAGAAGACAAAAAGGTATTCACGCCAATAATAGGATACTCACCGGTGTGCTTTAGCGTCTCATAATAGAGGCTCTCCTCCTGGATTTTACTTCGTTGGTACATTGTTTCCATTGCACCAAGCACACCTCCACGTTCGGTTAACCTATCAAACTCTATCATCACAGCTTCTTCCACTAAATCAGTCAACTCATCTATAATGAATGACCCTTGCAAGGTGTTTTCATTCTTAGCCAGACCTAACTCATGATTGATTATCATCTGTATGGCAACGGCTCGCCTTACACTTTCCTCAGTCGGTGTGGTGATTGCCTCATCGTAGGCATTCGTATGCAATGAATTACAATTATCATAGATGGCGTACAGCGCTTGCAAGGTTGTTCGTATATCATTGAAATCTATCTCCTGCGCATGCAAGGAACGTCCTGATGTCTGTATGTGATATTTTAATTTCTGTGCTCTCTCATTAGCGCCATATTTATGCGCCATTGCCTTAGACCAAATCTTACGTGCTACCCTACCGATTACTGCATATTCTGGATCTACCCCGTTAGAGAAGAAGAAGGACAAGTTTGGTGCGAAGGCATTGATATCCATTCCTCTAGCCAAATAATACTCTACAAAAGTGAATCCATTGGATAAGGTAAAGGCCAGTTGTGTGATAGGGTTAGCGCCAGCTTCAGCTATATGGTACCCTGATATCGATACCGAATAAAAATTCCTTACACCACTATCTATAAAGTACTGCTGCACATCGCCCATCAAGCGAAGAGAGAATTCGGTAGAAAAAATGCATGTATTCTGTGCCTGATCTTCCTTTAGGATATCTGCTTGCACAGTGCCTCTTACAGACTTTAATGCCTTGGCTTTGAGTTCTGCATAAGTAGAACTGTCAAGCACTTGATCCCCTGTAAGGCCTAGTAACATCAAGCCGAGTTTGTCATTGCCCTCAGGGATATCACCTGAGTAGCTAGGTCTTTCTATGCCCTTGTCATCATAGTGCTTCTTGAAAGCTTCTTCCACTCTAGATTCTAAGCCCTTCTCCTTTATATATATTTCACATTGTTGATCTATAGCGGCATTCATAAAGAATGCGGCTATAGTGGCTGCGGGACCATTGATGGTCATAGATACTGAAGTCTTCGGATTACATAAGTCAAATCCAGAGTACAGCTTCTTGGCATCATTCAGCGAAGAAATATTTACACCTGAATTACCCACCTTACCATAGATATCAGGCCTATGATCAGGATCTTCTCCATACAAGGTCACTGAATCAAACGCTGTAGATAATCTCTTAGCTGGCATACCCAGTGACAGGTAGTGAAAACGCTTATTTGTCCTCTCTGGTCCTCCTTCACCTGCAAACATACGTGTAGGGTCCTCCCCTTTTCGCTTAAATGGAAAAACGCCTGCTGTAAAAGGAAATTCTCCAGGCACATTCTCTTGCTTTACCCATCTGAGTATCTCTCCCCAATCCTTAAACTTTGGCATCGCAATTTTGGGTATGCTCTGCTGTGAAAGTGACTTGGTGAAGTTCTCCACTTTTATTTCTTTATCTCTGACCTTATATATAAAGGTGTCTTCTCTATATGCTTTTACTTTGTCTTCCCAGTTATCTAAAATTTCACGATTATCACGACTTAGATCTTGTTCCAGATTTGATTTAATCTGAGTCAACTCATCATGTGCTGAGCCATTTTTATCTATCATGCCCATGGTCTGATCCAATCCATAGAGCTTTGAAGCAATATCACTCTGGGTTTCTACCTCTGAATTATAGGCTCTTATTGTCTCTGTAATTTCTGAAAGATATCTGACTCTAGCTGGGGGTATAATGTATTGCTTAGCGCTGTCCCCTTCAGGCAAGTCATTGAGATCCATGGAAGGATATAACAAATCCATCATTTGGTTAAAGACAACATTTACTCCAGGGTCATTGAACTGAGAAGCGATGGTCCCATATACTGGCATTGAGGACACAGCCTTATCCCATAAATCATGATTACGCTGGAACTGTTTTTTTACATCTCTTAATGCATCTAATGCGCCTCTTTTGTCAAACTTATTGATCACAATCATCTGTGCGAAGTCCAACATATCTATCTTCTCCAACTGACTTGCTGCTCCAAATTCTGGTGTCATAACATACACAGAAGTATCTGCATGATCCACAATCTCTGAATCTGATTGGCCGATGCCAGATGTCTCAAGGATTACCAGATCATAACCCGCATTCTTTAGAATAGCGATTGTACCATCTATATGTTTATTAAGCGCTGCATTATACTGACGCGTCGCCAATGACCTCATATAAACTCGTGGGTCAGCTATCGCATTCATTCTTATGCGGTCACCTAGTAATGCGCCCCCTGTCTTTCTTTTAGAAGGGTCTACTGAGATAATAGCTAGTTTCTTCTTAGGGAATGCCGCAAGATATCGCAGTACCAACTCATCTACTAAGCTTGATTTTCCAGCACCACCTGTCCCCGTAATTCCTAAGACAGGTGTCGAAGATTTGACTGCCTTCTCCTTCAGCTCATCTATCCATGCTTGATTTTTTTCGGGGTAGTTCTCCAATGCAGAAATCAATCTGGATATCGCTAGCGTATCTTGATTGCTAATCTTCTTTAATTGACCATTAAGTTCTGCTGCTATTGGATAATCACACTGCTTCAACAAATCATTAATCATTCCCTGCAGTCCCATCTCTCTCCCATCATCTGGAGAGTATATTCTAGTGATACCATAAGCATGTAAATCTTCTATCTCAGAAGGCAATATAGTACCGCCACCTCCTCCAAATATTTTGATGTGGCCAGCTCCTCTCTCTTTTAGTAAGTCGTAGGCATACTTAAAGAATTCGTTATGCCCCCCCTGATATGAAGTGAGCGCTATACCTTGTACATCTTCTTCGATAGCAGCATCCACAATTTCATGAACAGGTCTATTATGTCCTAAATGGATAACCTCTGCCCCTGAACGTTGAATAATCCTTCTCATAATATTGATAGCGGCGTCATGACCATCAAAGAGAGAACCAGCCGTCAATATTCTTACTTTATTAGAGGACTGATAAGGTGCAATCTTTTCCATACAGCGTGCATTTAGTGATGCGAAGATATTATAATAAGGTGGTAGAATGAATTCATGACCAAGTGAAATCAACTATTTTATGAGGAATTCAATTTCTCTACAAAGAACAATAATATCCACAGGTGGTTCTAATTATGTGATAGAAGCAACTGTTTTTCTTAGTCTACTGATCGTCATGTTAATAAATGGCGCTGCATACCTCATTGCATACTATCTACAAACAGATAAACTAACTGACTTAACGTACTCATTAACTTTTATCACATTGGCTGTATTCTTCATGTCTAGAAACATAACGGACATCTCAATTCTAATTGCTTCATTACCTATAATTTGGGGCATCAGACTTGGGAGTTATTTATTCTATAGAATATTGCTCAAAGGAAAAGATTACAGATTTGATAGTATACGCAGGGTTTGGTGGCGTTTTGGAGGATTCTGGATGTTACAAGCATTGAGCATCTGGGTAATAAGTCTGCCTTATGTTCTGGCGCTAGATTCTAGCATTCATTTAGTCCAGGATAGGGAGCTGTCAATTACCTCCTTGATTGGAATAGCTATTTTCAGCATCGGGTTTATCACTGAGTCCATAGCTGATTTCCAAAAATTTAGATTTAAACGGCAACCAGAAAACAAGGGTAATTTCATTTCATCTGGACTTTATTCCTTCGTTCGCTTTCCAAATTACACTGGTGAAATAATGGTATGGATTGGAATATTCATTACCTGTTGGCCTTATTTGGAGGGTTGGGCCTTGCTTAGTATTGTCAGTCCGATTTGGATAATTATATTGCTCAATAAAATTAGTGGTATTCCTTACTTAGCAGTTTCACAAAATGAACGGTATGGAGAACTACTTTCCTACAAGGAGTATGTCCGGTCAACTAAGAAATTGGTGCCTCTTTTCTATTGAAGTTAATCATCACGTATTCTCAGATTAATACAATACAAGTTACTTATTAGTGAAGTCGGGTTTCCTTTTTTCTAAAAATGCCTGTACACCTTCTTTGCACTCCGCTGATCCCATCGCCTGTCCAAATATATGTTGTTCTTTTACAAAGCCATTGGCTGTCTTATCGAAGTAAGTGTTGACTGTATTGATTATATGTGCGACGGCATTTGGTCCTCGCGAAGCAATCTTGGATATAATCTTCTTGGCTACAGGAATTAGTTCCTCCTGAGGTGTGACATGTGTTACTAAGCCATACTCTAATGCCTTTACACTATCAATCATGTCACCAGTTAGCAATAATTCCATCGCTCGTCCCTTGCCTATATACTGAATTAGTCGTTGTGTGCCACCATATCCAGGTATCAGTCCAAGCTTCACCTCTGGCTGTCCGAATTTGGCATTATCAGAACATATACGTATGTGACATGCCATGGCCAACTCGTTACCACCTCCAAGACTAAATCCATTGATAGCGGCTATGACTGGAACTGAGCAGTGCTCTATGCTGTCAAAGACCTGATGCCCAAAATGAGACTTATCGTATCCTCCTTTCTCGTCTAATGCTCCAAACTGTGTGATATCTGCACCAGCAATAAACGCCTTGTCTCCAGAACCTGTAATGATGACACCTTTTAGGGATTTGAAATCAAGTTCTTCTTTAAACAGGCGTCCCAAATCACTCATTACGGTATCGTTGATGGCATTCATTGCTTTTGGCCGGTTAATAGTAACCATTGCTATTCCGTCAGTGATGTCTACGAGTAAGGTTTCGAATGTCATGTTTTGTCTTGTTTAAATATGCGATTGAGCAATTGAATACCTAAGTCATTTGCGTCTTCAGAAATATTCCAGAAGTAAGCACATGCAATATAACCTGTTCCAACTAAAAAAGATTTGTATATAATATTAAGAATAGCGAAATCCGTACTAGGCAATAAAAAGTATAGGCCGATAAAGAGCGCCAGGAGCACAGCTGTCTTAATGAGCCCTGTAGAAAAAGGATGCAACTTAAATCGCCAGTAGATAAAAACAGACTTTATGATATTATACAATAATACTGAAATCGCAGTGGCCATAGCAGCGCCTACTATCCCATGTCGAGGAATGAAGTACACATTCATCCCAACATTTCCAATGCCAAGAATTAGAAGAAACAAGAGATTGTATCTATAGTCCCTAGAGTAAACAAGAATATGTGTATTGACACTGGTCAACATATCTGCCATCTTGCCAATAGCCAATACCAAGAAGATATTTCTTGCGTTGGGAAAGGTATCAGGATTAGCTGAGAGTGCGATTAAGTCATCAAGCAAAAACCAAATCACAAGAAATACAAAAGCGCCTAGCAGAAAGAGATTGGCCGATGCTTTCTTATATATCATATCTATTTCACTCATATTCTTATCATCCCAGGCTTTGGATATGATAGGGCTAGCTATGCTTGTGATAGACCTTGTCGGATAATCCATAACGTTAGAAATAAACGCAGCTTTACCGTAGAAGCCATTCTCCACCATATTGATAAATAAGGGAATCATGACTGCATCTAGACGCGTGGAGAAATTAGTCCCCAGCAGATTGAGACTTCCAAAAAAAGCATACTTACCCATCTCATTGTAAGACTCTCCACCTTTGGGCTTACTCACTGGTCCAAATCTGAGTATCCCTAGATATCTTAGATAAATGAGCAATACGATAACAACCAACAAAAAGAAGCCTAACAGTGCATATGCAAAAGTTGTCTGATTCATTCCAAACCAAACACTGCAAAGAATGAGCAGGGGAAGAAATATTTTATACCCTAGCTTTTCTATTAAATCAGGTACGACTATACGTAGGCCATTGGCTGAATGTTGTACTAAAAAACGAATCAGAATCATTAATCCCAATAGACCAAGGAGAAACGTTTGATTTTCTACTATAAGCTGTGTCTGCGGAATATGAGCCCACTCTAAAAATCGAATAATGGCATCTCGAAACAAAAACCATAAAAGCAGAAATAATCCAAAAAATAGAATTAAGCCACTTAGTAGTAAAGTCAAAAATCCATGATAATGATCATCATCATCATCATCATCCTTATTATAAGACGGAAAATACTTAACCACTAAAGATAGAATACCGCCAGTAGCGAAAGGCACAAAGAGCAGTGCGGTGGCATAAAGCCATTGTGCATAGCCATAAAGTTCATCATTAAGTGGATACACTCTAAGAACGGCAATAGCTCCAATAATCGCCCCGATGTAATTGACGATAGTGGATTTAATGCCTTGTCTCTTAATGATTCCCATGCGGCAGTTTGATTGGGATTACTTCTTTTGCTTCTTAGCCCAACTATCTCTCAGCGCTACCGTCCGATTAAATACGAGTTTATCATTAGTGGAATCTTGATCTTTGATATAATATCCTTTTCTCATAAACTGAAGTGGTTCTGTCTCTCCTACTTCTTTGAGATAAGCCTCTGCTATCGCATTGCTGTTAACTACAAGGGATTCTTGATTGTAGAATTCTAAGAAGTCCTTATCCTCATGAGAAGTTGGTGTAGGGTCCGTGAATAACCTATCGTATAAGCGCAGATCCACTGGCACGCCAGTTTTAGTATCTACCCAGTGCATGGTTCCTTTAACCTTAATACCTGAGTTATCACTGCCACTCTTACTTTCTGGAAAATAAGTACAGTGTACTTCAGTTACATTTCCATCATCATCTTGCTTGTAGCTATCCGCCTTGATAATATATGCTCCTTTCAATCGTACATGCTTATCTGGCGCTAATCTGAAATATTTCTTAGGTGGGTCTATCATGAAATCACCTTTCTCTATCCAAATCTCATTAGATAGCGACATCATGTGCTCTCCGGCGGACTCATCCTGGGGATTATTCTTAGAAGGCAACAATTCTGATTTGTCTTCTGGATAATTAGTAATGACTAATTTCAGTGGGTCAGTTACAACCATCACTCTGGTCGCTTCTGCATTAAGGTCATCTCTAATGACTGACTCTAGCAGTTCCATCTCCTGTAGGTTATCTCTCTTCTGTACACCTGTCAGCGCACAGAATCTTCTGATACTCTTAGGTAGATATCCTCGTCTACGCAAACCTGACAAGGTAGACATCCTTGGGTCATCCCAGCCACTCACCAATCCTTCTTCTACCAACTTGAGCAAGCGTCTCTTTGACGTTATCATGTAGGCGACATTCATACGGGCAAACTCATACTGCCTAGAAGGAAATATACCAAGCTCCTCTATGAACCAATTATATAGGGGCCTGTGATGCATAAACTCCAATGAGCAGCAACTGTGTGTTATATTCTCAATGGAGTCTGACTGTCCATGAGCGAAGTCATACATAGGATAGATGCACCAAGCGTCACCCGTATTATGGTGGTGGGCATGCTTTATCCTATAGATAAGCGGGTCACGCATGAGCATATTTGGTGCAGCCATATCTATCTTGGCTCTTAGAATCATAGCGCCATCTGGATGCTTTCCAGCTCTCATAGCTCTAAACTTTTCTAAGTTCTCATCTACGCTAGTATCTCTAAATGGACTATTAGTACCTGGTTTAGTGGGTGTGCCTTTCTGCTCTGCTATTTGCGCTGCTGTCTGCTCATCTACATAAGCCTTGCCCTTTTTTATCAAGTCTTCAGCAAACTGATATAATTGCTCAAAGTAATCAGAGGTGTACAAGGCGTCGCCTTCCCACTGATACCCTAGCCAGTTAATATCTTTCTTGATGGAGTTAACGTACTCTACGTCTTCTTTCACAGGATTGGTATCATCAAAACGAAGATTGGTTTTGCCACCATACTTTTCCGCCGTCTCGAAATTTATCCAAATCGCTTTGGCATGACCAATGTGAAGATACCCATTAGGTTCAGGTGGGAATCGCATATGTACCCTACCCTTATGTGTACCTGCCTCCAGGTCATTCTGGATTATTTCGTCGATAAAATTTTTGTGTTCTGCTTCTTTAGCCTCACTCATAATAGTCTTATATAATATTCTAATTTCAGAAAATATTGCTCTAAGAGTCTTACATATATTCTGGCATCTCAATACCTAACAGATTCATTGCAGAAGCTAAAGTTCTACCAATTGTCTGGCTGAGATAAAGACGGAATTGTTTAGTCTGTTCGTTTTCAGCACCCAAGATACGACAGTCATGGTAGAACTTATGGAAGCCCTTAGCCAGACTGTAGCAATAGTTGGCGATATTGGATGGATCATATCTTTCTAAGGATTCCTTTAGCACCTCAGGATATGATTCTAGTATTACCAATAATTCTTTCTCTATATTCTCTATGGGTATACTTAGCTCCTCTGGCATCTTGACCTCGCTAACATCTGCTTTTCGAAATATGGATTGAATTCTGACATAAGCGTTCTGGATATAGGGTCCTGTCTGGCCTTGCATATCCACAGACTCCTTAGGATCAAAGACCATCCCTTTTTTAGGGTTCACCTTTATCATAAAGTATTTAAGGGCAGCCATACCTACCTTTCTGTAAGTAGCTTGCCGCTCCTCATTGCTCAATCCTTCTATACCGCCTCTTTCCTCTGAAGATGATTTAGCTTCAGCTACTACCTCAGCAATCAAGTCATCAGCATCTACAACAGTCCCTTCTCTGGACTTCATCTTGCCCGATGGCAACTCTACCATCCCATATGATAGGTGATATAAGTTCTCAGCATAAGGTTCTCCTAGCCTCTTGAGTATTTCAAACAAAACCTTGAAGTGATAATCTTGTTCATTACCTACCACATACACGAGATGGTTCATCTTGTACTGCTCATATCGCTTGTGTGCCGTACCTAAGTCCTGCGTCATATACACAGAGGTACCATCACTTCTGAGTACAATTTTCTTATCCATCTTGGCGTCCTCCAAATCTATCCACACACTACCATCCTCTTCTCTATAGAAGAGGTTTTTTGTAAGGCCCTGCTCTACAAACTCTTTTCCTAGAAGGTAGGTATTAGATTCGTAATTGCTGTAATCGAAATGGACGCCTAATTTCTTATAAGTCTCATCGAAACCCTTATACACCCAGCCATTCATACGCTTCCAGAGATCTATAACCTCTGGCTCTCCAGCTTCCCACTGTAGCAGCATCTCACGCGTAGAAGCACCTAGTGCACTATTTTCATTAAAGTACTTATTCTTATATTCTGAGAAGAAGGTTGCTGCATCTTGACCATCTTTGCCAAGCTTATCAAAGGTATTCTTGCCGTCTTCCGACTGCTGCCAATTTTCGTATTCCTTCTTCAGTGCCTCATTATAGGTCACATAATACTTACCGACAAAGTGATCCCCTTTGATACCTGTTGATTCAGGCGTTTCTCCCTTGGCAAACAACTCCCATGCTTTCATGCCTTTGCATATGGCGATACCTCTATCATTCACCACCTGTGTTCTCACTACTTTATATCCACAAGCCTCAGCTATCTGTGACATGGACCAACCCAAAAGTATATTTCTGATATGTCCTAGATGCAGTGGCTTATTCGTATTTGGAGAGGCATATTCTACCATAAAGGTCTCATCCTTCTCCTCTAGAGTAAGGTAGTCAGGCTTAGACACATTTGCCAGCGTTTCTAGCCAGAATACATCTTCTAACTCCAGGTTAAGGAATCCTTTGACCACGTTATATCCACTTACCAGTGAAGAACTAGCTGTCAGTTGTTCGCCTAATGACTTCGCCAGCTGTTCAGGCCCTTGTTTTAGTACCTTAACTAGTGGGAAGACCACAAAGGTGTATTGCCCTTCGAATTCCTTCTTTGTTGGCTGTAATATGATTGACTTTTCTGCCAATTCATGGTCAAAGACTACTTTAACTCCCGCCTTAATCTCTTGTTTGAGAGGACCAAGCACATCCATAATTTCCTATTAGACTGCGAAAATAGGATATAAGCTGATAGGATGTAAGTGTAGGGCGGTGAAAATGACTTTTCCGTTTCGAATGGAACTTAATGGTATAGAGCTTTCATGGTTAACTCCCCTCTTTTCCATGTCGAATGGATCGCAGTGGAATTGAGACATCTTATTCTA
>CAZMMQ010000050.1:0-9941 GCA_964567435.1 uncultured Saprospiraceae bacterium
TACAATCTAAATCCGTTTGAACACCAACCACTTCGACTGGAGTAGGTTCAATGAGGATAACCGTACAATCATCTGTACAGTCATTAATATCGGTAACTACAACTGTGTAGGTCCCTTCTCCTAAATTTGAGAGATCCTCTGTGACATCAGGTAGAGGATTGCCATCCATTGTCCATTCAAAGGTGAAATCTGGAGACCCTCCTGTTACTGTTACGTCTATGCTGCCATCTAGTGCACCACTGTTAACATTACAAGTTGGTTGAATTGCGGGACAAGTTACATCTAGAGCTTCTCCAGATGTCGATCCTTCTATTGTTACTGTTAAAGGACCATCACAAACTTGCGAAAATGAAATGGTGGCAATGCACATCAGCATCACTACACCTATTAGATGTTTGATCATCAGTTTTTGTTTAGAATTTTTAGAATTTGAAATAGTCGGCCCGTATTGAATTAGCTTGGGCCAAGAAAAGGTACTTTAACAGTAATAGGACAACACCCTGTAATGTCTACCCCTATGTATTAATATTTTTTTTAATACGTTTATTTTTTTAAATGTATATACGGCTGTATTTCAGTGGTTTAAGAGAATATTTATTATTTTATATTTCTCAAATTATCACTCAAACTTTCGGTTTCACCCACTGTTTTGTCGCGCTGCTAACCTAATTTTCTAATAGATCTTAGTGCTCTCCTTACCTTCTATTCATAGATAATGACATAGTATTATCGGTTATTTCAAACACAAAATTTGGGAATTACATTAAATACAGGACCGGTTCGGTATCTCAAAATGACGATACTTAATCTCTTCGGTGCCATCTGCATATTTGAATTGCAGGCTCAAAAAAATCATATTATAGATTAGCTCCTTTAATAAATAAAGGGGTCTGAGTAATTGGACTTTTGATTGAGTGAAGAGTTTGGAATAAGTGAAAAGAAGACTTAATGACATTGGAAGTGTCATTTTTATAAGCACATCCATCTGATTGTCTTAATTAGGATTCACCATAGAAGCTTCCACAATTCTAATCGCTTCTGCTTTGGGACGATAGCCTAATGACTCTATCCTCGGCTGTCCAATATCATGGCCTTTATAGTTAACAAACCAAATTTCTATGATGTCCAACATGCCAGGATAGGTAGAATCTAATTCAGATAAATCTAATTGAAGAGCCATTGGAGAAGAACTCACTGCAGCGATCAGCTTATCGTCTGTCTCTCCCTCATCTTTAAGTCTTAAGACTCCAAGCACCTTACACTCTACAATAGTAGCCTCATCTAGAGGTGGTCCTAATACTAGAACATCAAGTGGATCCCCATCACCACCATCAAGAACAGAACTTTGGGTATGTGGAATCATCCCATAGTTTGCTGGGTAACCAAGATATTTTATAGACCGAGGTTGGCCATCCACAGAATCTCTTTTCAGTTTCCAATTGACTTTATCATATTCCAACTTTTCTGTAGAACCTGCTGGTATTTCAATTAATACATTGATTGTACTATCTGAATTCATTGATGGGATGTGTCCTAAGTCAAGGCTTGGCTGTTTTGCTTGGTGAGGTATATCTTGGTGTTTGCAAGCGACAAAAAACAAAATGGCAATAGAAAGATATTTAATGGAAGGCATATTATAAGCTGTCAATTAAATCCAGTTCCTTATCTCAATGGTAGCAGGACAAAAAAAATATCGGCTAATTATTTATATAATCGGCGACTAGTTGAAATTCTGGAATATACGCTTTGAACTGGCTACCATCCATCAATCTCTTCATGGTATAATATCCTGCCATTTTTCCGATAGGCGTTGCCAAGGGACTCCATGATGAATAAGTATGCATTTCTCCTGGCTTAAGAATAGGTGTTTTACCTATGACACCTGCACCTTCCACTTCTTTGACATCGCTATTTGCATCCTTGATTATCCAATATCTCCTTAGTAACTGAATCTCAAATGGACTATTATTCTCTATTTCAACGACATAAGAGAATGCGTAATATTGATTCAGTGGTCTGGAAGAGCCTTCTTCATAGTATGATACTATACTTATAGTTACGCCTTCTGTGGTCTTAGTTTTAGGTGTCATTTATGTTCTATTGAGATAATACTAACGATTCTAATATGTCCTCTGCTTCCTTAAGGGTTGTTTCCAATACATCATTTAGTAACACTTTATCAAATGCATCCACATATAGCAACTCCTTTTTTATCCTTAAAATCCTTTTCTTCAAACTGTCAGGAGTCTCTGTACCTCTATTGGTTAACCTTTCAACCAAAGTTCTGAAAGAGGGTGGCTTGACAAAGATAACAAGGCACTTATCTCCATATCTTTCTTTAATATTTTGAGCTCCATTGACTTCTATATCGAAGATAACTTTCTTACCTTCTTTTAATATTCGATCTATTTCTGATTCAAGTGTACCATAAAATCCGCCTTCATATACTTCTTCCCATTCAACAAATTCACCTTTCTCTATACTTTCGCTAAATTCCGCATACGAAAGGAAGTAGTAATCTTTACCATTTGTCTCTTTTTCTCTTCTTACTCTAGTTGTAGCAGATATAGAAAATGAAATGTCTTCACTATACTTAGCTAAAAGGTGCTTGACAATTGTTGTTTTTCCAGCACCAGACGGCGCTGTGAATACAACCATTTCATATTTCTTAAGAGCAGCGATGAAGAGAATTTTTAAGGATAAGTTACAACGTATTCAAGATTTGTTCTTTAATCTTCTCTAATTCATCTTTCATTCTGACAACGAGTTGTTGAATTTCAGAATGTTGAGCTTTAGCACCAAGTGTATTTATTTCTCTCCCCATTTCCTGACTAATGAAGCTCATTTTTTTTCCTTTCTGGATATTGGAGGCATCCAATTGCTCCAAAAAATATTTGCAATGCTGTGTTAATCTTACTTTTTCTTCATTGATGTCTAGTTTTTCCAAATAGAATAGTAACTCCTGCTCAAATCTATTTTCATCAATTGTTTCCTCTGCCATGTGTTGCTTCAGGTTCTTCTTTATCCTGTTCTTAATAGATATAATTCTATCAAGCTCGAAAGGACCTACTTCTTCCAATGCCCCAATTATAGAGGTTACTCTTTGTCGAAGATCATTTTCTAGAGAGGCTCCTTCTGTCCTTCTAAAGTTATTAAGCTTTTCCATCGCTTCTCTTATCATCTCTTCCATCAGTGCCCAGTCTTCATTTGAAATTGCTTCGTCCCCTACTTGAATCACATTAGGTAATCTAACCAGAGATTGCAAAATATCACCCGTAGCAATGTTGTGTTTTGCAGAAAAAGCCATTAAATCTGAATAGTACCTTTCAAGTAAATCAGTATTGATAGCTGTGTCTGTCACATCACCAGAACTCATACTTAGATTGACATCAAATTTGCCTCTCAATCCTAACTCCATTACGAGGCGCCTTAAAGCAAGTTCTCTATCTCTTAGATTGATACTGGACTTAAGTCTAATATCTGTTGTTTTTCCATTAAGTGATCTCACTTCAAATTGGAAGGTCCGCTGTCCAATTTCCTTCACTGATGAGCCAAAACCTGTCATTGAATAGACCATAAAGAATTATTTTAGGATTTAACCCTTAAAAAAGCACGAAGCTAGGGAATTTCAGAATGATATGTCATCATGCATTTGTATATTATTGAAACAGAGTCAATTAGCAATGATTTGCATTAATTTTCTACAGTTTTCAAAAAAGAATAAGATTTATTTTTCTAAATGATATTTTTTCCGAAATTTGCCAACCGTTTAATAAAAAAGGTCACGTAATTACTTACTAATCAATAATTTACGACAAAATGAGAAAAGCCGACTTAGTATCAGTTATATCGGAGAAGACAGGAGTGCCCAAAGTTGATGTCTTGGTTACTATGGAGGAGTTTTTCAAAGAGGTAAAAACCTCTCTTTCTTCAGGAGAAAACGTCTATATCAGAGGATTTGGATCATTTGTGATAAAAAAGCGTGCTAAGAAGATAGGCAGACATATAAAGCAAAATGTGGCCATCGAAATACCTGAGCATTACATTCCGTCTTTCAAACCTGCAAAGATATTCGTAGACCAGGTAAAATTAAAAGTATCCGCGCTTCCTGAAGAAGACAAAGAAAATGTCGCTGAGTAAGGAGTCTAATGCATATGCTAAATAGAGGACAAATAATTACAATAGGACTATTTACAACACTATTTTTTCTACTCTACTTTGGCTGTAGCACTAAATCGAAAAAACAACTAAACCTTGAAAAGTCAAGGGCAACAAAATTTGAACTCATAAGCATAGATCGCTTGATAGCAGAGTCTATGGCTCAAGTAAGTCCTGGTGCAAGGGTTGACATTTCTCAATTGAATGAGCAGATTAAAAATTCTGACCTCATGGAGGAGAAATTAGATTACTACAAATCATTGGCTTCTGTTTGGTATGGTGAATCATTTCCATTAATATCAGGATATTTTGCTGAAAAAATAGCAACCGAAACAGATGATGCACAGTCATGGGGTATTGCTGGAACTACGTTTTCTATTGCTGCTCAAAGAACCAGTGATAGCAATGAAAAACAATATGCAATAGAGAAAAGCAGAGTTTCATTTGAAAAATCACTGTCATTAGAGAAAGATATTGACAATGAAATCAATCTTGCTTTGACTTATGTAGAGGTCCCTTTGGAGGAGAATCCTATGAAAGGTATTCTAATGTTGAGGGAGTTGAACGAAAATCATCCTGAAAACGTTTCAGTGATTATGCAACTTGCTCGCCTGTCATTGCAGACGAACCAATTTGAAAAAGCAGTTGAAAGATTGAAAAAAGTTATCGAACTTCGCCCATCTTTTGCAAATGCGTATTGTATGTTAGCAGAAGTCCTTCGACAACAAGGAAATACAGCAGTTTCTGTTGAATACCAAATACAGTGTGATAAACTAAAAAAATAAGAACTATATGCCTTGCGGTAAAAAAAGAAAAAGACATAAGATCTCAACTCATAAGAGAAAAAAGAGACTTAGAAAAAACAGACATAAGAAGAAGAATAAATAATATGATTTGGCTTATTTGATGCTTGAAATGCATGAAATAAGCCAATCTAGCATTCTTCTTCATTTTAAAAACAGAACATCAGGTCATCTGAGGAAGCAGATACATTCCCAAGTTTCCAAGTCACTTTTATATTCCCATATACTGTGATTCTCTATCAGATTATTTCCCTACAGAGCCTGAATTCATAAAATACAATCACTTTGGATAAGGAGTTATTTGTAAAATCAACTCCCACTGAAGTAGAAATAGCCCTGTTAGAAAATCGCAAACTCGTCGAATTACACACTCAAAAAGGCGACAACGATTTCTCAGTTGGTGATATATTTCTCGCATATATCAAGACTTTGAGACCAGGACTTAACGCTGCTTTTTTGGATGTGGGTAAGAGAAAAGATGCCTTTCTGCATTATACAGACCTTGGTGCACAGATTAAATCTGTGCAAAAATTTACTAGACAAGCTCTGGACAAACAACTGTCAGGACACCTTCTGGAAAACTTTAAAATCCAACCAGAAAATGAAAAGAATGGCAAGATTGACCATGTCTTTAAGAAAAATCAGGCCTGCTTAGTCCAAATTCTAAAAGAACCTATCTCGACCAAAGGACCACGTCTGACCTGTGAAATCACTCTTGCAGGACGCTTTATGGTCATGACCCCATTCAAAAACAATGTCTCTGTATCTAAGAAGATAGTTCAGGCTGAAGAGCGAAAAAGGCTAAAAGTCTTAGTGGAAAGCATCAAGCCCAAAAACTTCGGCATTATAATAAGAACTGCTGCTGAAGGTAAAAAAGTAGCTGATCTTCACGATGAAATTAGCAATCTGTCAAAAAAGTGGCAGACAATAGTCGATGGATTAGCCAACTCTAGCAAACCAGCTAAAGTCCTTAATGAGGTAGATAAGACAAGAGGATTTATAAGAGATATCCTTAATGAAACCTTTAATAGGGTTGTCATTGAAGACAAAGCTATGTATGAGGACACCAAAACCTATCTTCAAAATGTAGCACCACAACAGGTAAAAATACTTTCCCAATACAAAGGGAAGAAACCAATCTTTGACAATTTTGGTATCAATAAGCAGATAAAATCTAGTTTTTCCAAGACTCCAACTATGGCAAGTGGCGCTTACCTAGTAATAGAGCATACGGAAGCCATGCACGTCATAGATGTAAACAGTGGACCTAAGGCACAAAGTAGAGACCAAGAAGCAGCAGCCCTTAAAGTGAATCTTGATGCCGCCAAAGAAATCGCCAGACAACTCCGTCTAAGAGATCTTGGTGGATTGATTATAATAGACTTTATCGATCAACGTAATAAAGAGAATAAGAATATCCTTTACAGTAAAATGAAAGAATTCATGTTGCCAGACAGGGCTCAACATACCATTTTACCACTTAGTAAATTTGGCTTGATACAGATTACACGCCAACGGGTTAAACCTGAATTGAAAATTAACACTTTGGAAGTTTGTCCTTCTTGCAGTGGCTCAGGAAAAATAGAACCAACCCAATTGCTTCCTGATGAGGTCGAAAGGCATCTTAGGTTTATTGTAGAAACCTACCCTAATGCTACTATCTCATTGAAAGTTAATCCTCTGCTCTATACATATTTCAAAAAAGGAATGTTTACCAGACAGATGAGATGGTATAAAGAGCATAAAAAATGGATCAAACTAATATCTGATAATGAGTTACAGATTACTCAATATAAATTTCTGAATAAGTTCAATGACGAAATCAGAATAAATAACAACTAAGCTCATGGTGGGGCAGATTCCATCAGGCTGCAAAACCGTCCTTGTCGCTCCATTAGACTGGGGGTTAGGTCATGCCACACGTTGCATACCAATTATAAGGGAATTATCAGATAAGAATATTGAGGTTATCATCGCTGGCGATGGAGAATCTTTGACATTGCTCCAAAAGGAATTTCCGATGTTAACTACTGAAACCCTTCCTTCCTATGGTGTAAAATATAATGGTACTACCCTGCTAAGTATTCTTGTGCAGAATGGACCAAGAGTGTTGACTGCTATGATGAGGGAGAAGAAAAAAGCCCAAGCGCTTTGCAAAAAATACAAGCCTCAACTGATAATCTCAGATAGTCGATTTGGTTTTAGGTGCAAGGGTGTCCATAGCATCATTATTTCTCACCAGCTCAATGTCCAATGTCAAAATAAAGGGCTCAAATTAGTTCTAGATGTCCTTAATACAAGAATACTCAATGCTTTTGATAGCTGTTGGGTGCCAGATGACAGTGACCGGGCCCTTACCGGTGTATTGACTTTCAATCCTAAAGTAAAAAACCAACAATACATTGGCCCTCTGTCTAGATTGAAAAAAATGATGCCAGATGATGAAAATATTTATGAAACCACTCTTATCTTATCTGGTCCAGAGCCCGCCAGAACAAGGCTAGAAAAGCGATTACTCAATCATTTTACGCCAACAAATAGAAAAATTTGTCTAATCAGAGGCACAGAAAGGTTACCGTCTTTAGACCTTCCACCAAATTGGACAGTCTTTAATCTGGCTTCCTCTCAAGAGATTAATAACATCTTGGTGGGTAGTAAGGAGATTATCAGTCGCTCTGGATATACTTCTATAATGGATTATGCCCATCTAGGCGTGGGCGCCAAACTGGTACCAACCCCAGGACAAACAGAGCAGATGTATCTGGCTGAATATCTCAATGGAAAAATGGGATTCTCAAAGTGGGAATAGCTTAAGAACACCAACTTTTCATATTTCACCTTGTTGTATCATATGAGCTACTTTTAGGATAGCTGCTACTGACATGGCATCAGTTACTTGACCCTCATGTACCATATCTACTAATTCTGAAAAAGGGATTTTTTTTACTACCAGTTGCTCGGTATCTTCAGGTTGAGCAAGGCCTTCTGTAAGTGTCTTAGCTACAAAAAGATGCCCTACCTCATCGCAAACTGAATTAGATGTATGGACTGTCATTACTTTCTGCCATGATGCTGCGGTAAGTCCCGTCTCTTCCTTCAGCTCTCTTTGGATAGCTTGTATTGGCGATTGACCATCAGGGCAACCACCTTCGGGAATCTCCCAACTGTATCTGTTCAGAGTATATCGATACTGCCCAACAATGTAAGTATAGCCGTTATCATCAAGTGGTATGACACCCACAGCTATGTTTTTAAAGTGCACCTTTCCGTATATTCCCTTGTTTCCACCTGGAGTAATGACTGTATTGTGATACAAATCTATCCACGGATTGGAATATATTTTCTCAGAACTTATTGTTTTCCAAGGATTTATGTCTTCCATGCCTTAAAATTAATTAAGCATAATTATTTTGGAGTATAATTTGCTAGTCGTTGTTGGTGCATCTATATTTGCAGTCGTTTTGGAAGAATGCTTCCAATACGTCAATTAAAATAACTTTTGGGTGATTAGCTCAGTTGGTTCAGAGCACCTCGTTTACACCGAGGGGGTCGGGAGTTCGAGTCTCTCATCGCCCACAGATATAATTCCTCGTTCATACTTAATTTGGACGAGGCTTTTTTTTAGGTCTGAAATAGCTATAAGATCACTAATATTAATAGCCACTTGTCTGTTTTCCCTTTCCGAGACTATCATTCATTAATTTCTATACATATTGCTTAATACTAAAGATTGGTTTCTTAATAATATATAGGCAATGATTCTTTGCAGTTTTAACATCGTATAAAACTTAGATTCATGATTAGAATTTTCTGTCTTCTCCTAGCAATTACATTTATAGGCTGTCACCACTCTATCAAAGAGTCCAATGACCAAAGTGAGCCTAGCTCCTCCTTTCAGCACTATCCGGATAGATACCAAGTTGGTATCCTATTATTAGAAGGGACTTATAATTCTGAATTGACTGCACCAATGGATATTTTCCAGCACACTCAATATCGAGAGGGTATAAAAGCAATGGACGTATTTACTATTTCCAATACAAATAAATTAGTTACAACATTTGAAGGATTAAAAATTAAACCGGATTATAATTATTTAGACACAATACCACAAATAGATATTCTTGTGATACCAGCAGCAGTGCATAGCATGGATTCAGATCTAGATGACAAGCAATTGATTGAATTTGTAACAGAAGTGGGCTCAAAAGCTCAATGGGTAACTTCACATTGTGATGGTGCTTTTGTGTTAGCTCAAACTGGCATGTTGGATGATGTATGGTCTACTACTTTTCCAAGTGACATTAAACAATATCGAAAACAATTTCCCCATCTAAAAGTGAAAGAAGATATTCTATTCGTTAGAGATGAAAAGTATATCACCTCTGCAGGAGGAGCCAAATCGTTTGAAGCCAGTTTATATCTAACAGAACTAATATATGGTACAGAAATTGCGAAGAGGTTGGCTCAAGGATTAGTAATAGATTGGGATACAAATACTTTTTCTTTCTACGATGACGAGATAGAATAAAATCAATCTAATTAAGTGATTTTATTAGTTCATCCTAATTTCATTAGCTTACAAATGAAATTTAACTCAATTAATTGAATAGAATAATCTCAATTACGATTAAATTATTCCAAATAAATCATAATTAATATCCTAAATAACACATGACATAAAAGAATAATGTATTAAAATGGATTATTCCATATAGTTTATTTAATTTTGTCAAAATTTTATTAATAATAATCAAGCAATGGCAAAAGTAATTGATAGCGAATTAATTGCGCTAGCAAAAAAAGTTAAGAAGCAAAAAACTGCTAGTACTACAGCAAAGGAATTAGCAAATGCAGTTTTGGGAATTAAAACTCCTATTAGAAAAAAACCTGGTCCAAAGAAAAAAAGAGGAACAGCTAAGAAAACTACTGCTAAGAAAAAAACGACAGCAAGAAAAACTACTGCTAAGAAAAAAACAG
>CAZMMQ010000050.1:10041-28519 GCA_964567435.1 uncultured Saprospiraceae bacterium
CAGCTAAAAGAACTCCTGCTAAGAAAAAAACGACAGCAAGAAAAACTACTGCTAAAAAAACAGCAGCTAAGAAAAAGACAACAGCAAGAAAAACTACTGCTAAGAAAAAAACAGCAGCTAAAAGAACTCCTGCTAAGAAAAAAACGACAGCAAGAAAAACTACTGCTAAGAAGAGAAGTACAACTAGAGCACGTAGAAAGTAGTTTTCTAAACAGAATATTCAAATGTAAAAAGGTGCTATCTGAGTTAGCACCTTTTTTTATGCTTTGTGATGTTATACCTCCTCATTATCTGACTGCACAATTGTATTTTTACAAAAAACGATTACATGCCATTCAACTACGGAGAAGACCATCTGACAACCAGCAAAGCTTTGGCAATTCTTTCTGGCAAACTTAAGACAAGTATCACTCCTGCAGTCAGAAAAAAAATAAATGCCTCTCACAAGGCGGTTTTAGATATCGCCAATGGACATAAAGCTATATATGGAATCAATACTGGATTTGGCCCACTCTGCAATACAAAAATCTCAAAACAGAATACCAGCAAACTTCAAAATAACATTCTAATTAGCCATGCGGTTGGTGTAGGAGATCCTATTCCCTCTGAAATAGCAAAGCTCATGCTTATCCTTAAAATGCATGCACTTTGTCAGGGCTACTCAGGAATTAGTATGACCATTATTAACAGAATTGAATGGCATATAAATAAGGATATAATACCCATCGTCCCCAGTCAGGGTTCACTTGGCGCTTCAGGAGACTTAGCACCATTATCTCATCTTTTTTTGCCGCTTATCGGTGCAGGAGAAGTTATATACAGGGGAAAAAAATATCATGGAGAATCCATACTCAAAAAACTAAAGCAAAAACCAATAAAACTGACTCCTAAGTCAGGGTTGGCTTTGATTAATGGTACTCAATTTATAGCTGCTCATGCAATACATGTACTACACACAATGTATAGTTGTCTAGCTCATGCAGATATAATTGGTGCTATGATGATAGAGGGTCTGGAAGGTTCTGCAAAGCCATTCAATAAAAAATTCCATCAACTAAGACCTTACAAAGGCAATAGACATGTCGCCGAAAGAATTTCTTCATTCTTAAAAGATTCTGCCATATTAGAATCTCATAGAGATTGTGACAAGGTGCAGGATCCATATTCTCTTCGGTGCATTCCTCAAGTCCATGGCGCCTCAAGAACAGCTTGGGCTCATCTAAAAGAATGTGTAGAGATTGAAATCAATTCTGTTACAGATAACCCTATTATTTTCTCTAAAAGACAAACGGTAAGTGGTGGTCATTTTCACGGTCAGCCTTTGGCTATTCCATTAGATTATGCTTGTATAGCCGCCGCCGAACTGGGAAATATCTCTGACAGAAGGACCTATTTGTCACTAGAAGGTAAGCATGGACTCACACCCATACTTCTAGTAGAAAAAACTGGATTGAATTCTGGCTTTATGATTCTCCAATATACTACGGCCGCCCTCGTCAGTGAAAACAAAGGATTGTGTTTCCCGGCCAGTGCCGATAGTATTCCTTCATCCTTAGGACAGGAAGATCATGTGAGCATGGGTTCCATTGGCAGTAGAAAAGCATTGAAAGTCTGTCAAAATTTGGAAAAAATCCTTGCCATCGAGTTAATCTGTGCCGCCCAGGCCATGGATTTCAGACGACCGCTTAAATCAAGCAAAACTCTTGAATCAATACATAAAGAAATCAGAAAGCATATCAAGCATACTATAGAAGACAGACCATTCAAAAAGGATATAGATGCCGCAATAGAACTAGTCCAGCAAAAGAAATTAATAACACTAGCTAAAAAGCATCAAGATCGAAAGTATACCTTTGAATCAGAATTTGAAGTGTACTAGTTATAACCATGATTTCTATTGAAATTTTCTGAAACCAACACCTACTCTATTTTATTATTTTGAATTAAAACTCTTCATGTCATTTTCAGATCATCTAACACAAGGCATTCCTTCTTCACTCCCCCAGCCCAAGCCTTATCCCTCGGATTCTAATAGAGCCCCCAAACGAAAAGATATCCTTCGTCCAGATGAAAAAGTATTGGCGATCCAAAATGCGCTGAGATACTTTCCATCTGAATGGCACGAAACCTTGGCTCCAGAATTTCTGAATGAGTTGAATCAGCTTGGTCGAATCTACATGCACAGATTTAGGCCTGACTATAAGATGTATGCCAGACCATTGGAAGAGTATCCGGCACGCAGTCGGCAAGCTGCATCTATCATGCTGATGATACAAAATAATCTGGACCCAGCAGTCGCACAACATCCCAATGAATTGATTACCTATGGTGGTAATGGCGCCGTCTTTCAAAATTGGGCACAATACCTACTCACAATGTCCTACCTGTCACAAATGACAGATGAGCAGACCTTACATATGTATTCAGGACATCCTATGGGGCTATTTCCTTCGCACAAAGAAGCTCCACGCGTTGTCGTGACCAATGGCATGATGATACCTAATTATAGCCAACCTGATGACTGGGAAAGATATAATGCCTTAGGTGTGACATCATATGGCCAGATGACTGCAGGTTCTTACATGTATATCGGCCCACAAGGCATCGTGCACGGTACCACTATCACTGTAATGAATGCCTTCAGAAAACTGTTAGGCAATGGACAATCTCCTAAGGGAAAGATCTTTCTAACTGCAGGGCTGGGCGGAATGAGTGGTGCTCAACCAAAAGCTGGAAATATTGCAGGCTGTATTACTGTCTGCGCTGAAGTCAATCCACATGCCGCTCGTAAGCGCCATGAACAAGGCTGGGTGGATGAATTATTTGACGACATACAACAACTCGTATCCAGAGTAAAATCTGCGCAGGAAAACAATGAAGTGGTCTCATTAGCTTATATAGGAAATATTGTAGAGATATGGGAAGTTTTCTTGACTGAGAACATCAGGGTAGCTGTTGGATCCGATCAGACATCTCTGCACAATCCATGGGCTGGTGGATATTATCCTATTGGACTCACATATGATGATGCTAATCTAATGATGAGTGAAGATCCTCAAAAATTCGCTAAAGAAGTCAAAGCCTCACTTAATAGACAAGCTGAAGCTATCAATGCACATACTGAAAGAGGTACCTACTTTTTTGATTATGGAAATGCCTTCCTCCTAGAATCGTCACGAGCGGGGGCAGATGTGATGGCAGACAATGGAATAGACTTCCGTTATCCTTCCTATGTCCAAGATATTCTTGGTCCTATGTGCTTCGATTATGGCTTTGGGCCATTCAGATGGGTGTGTACATCTGGAAAGTCTACTGACTTAGACAAAAGCGATGCTATTGCGGCGTCAGTTTTGGAAGCTATCAAGGCAGAAGCACCTCAAAACATTCAGCAACAACTCGCTGATAATATCAAGTGGATTAAAGATGCTAAGAAAAACAAACTGGTCGTAGGGTCTCAAGCAAGAATCCTGTATGCTGACGCCGAAGGTCGAATCAAAATCGCCAAAGCGTTCAATCAAGCTATTGCCAAAGGTGACATTTCTGGCCCCATAGTCTTAGGCCGAGATCATCATGATGTTAGTGGTACTGATTCACCTTATAGAGAAACAAGCAATATCTATGATGGCAGCAAGTATACAGCAGATATGGCTATACATAATGTCATTGGAGATAGCTTCAGAGGAGCCACTTGGGTCTCTATACATAATGGAGGCGGTGTCGGATGGGGAGAGGTAATTAATGGGGGATTCGGTATGTTACTAGACGGTAGTGTAGACGCTGACCAACGTCTACAAAGCATGCTTTTCTACGATGTCAATAATGGAATTGCTCGTAGAGCTTGGGCTAGAAATCAGCCAGCCCTAGAAGCTATTAAAAGAGAAATGAAACGGAGTCCACAACTAATAGTAACACTACCACATGAGGTAGATAGCCCAATCCTTGACTCAATAAAAGAAAACTTTACTTAGATCGTCTGAGGATTATAATAGACCGCTAATTACATTCTCCTCAGTAATTCCTTCTGCTTCGGCCTTATAGTTTCTAACGATCCTATGTCTAAGCACGTAGTTAGCTATTGCTTGGACATCTTCTTTATCAGGAGAGTACTTTCCATTTATAGCCGCATGCGTTTTAGCACCTAAAACCAGGTACTGAGAGGCTCTTGGGCCTGCACCCCAGGCTATATAATTGTTGACAGTGTCTGTAGCCATCCGTGTATTTGGTCTTGTCTTACTTGCCAAAGAAACAGCATACTCTAATACATTATCTGCAATAGGAATTTTCCTTATCAGTTGCTGGTAGCCCATAATCTCCTCCGCCGTCACTATACTATTAAGTTGAACATTATTATCTGCTGTTGTGGATTTGACGACAGTGATTTCTTCTTCATACGAAGGATAATCCAATGGGATATTGAACATAAACCTATCCAATTGTGCCTCTGGGAGAGGATACGTTCCTTCTTGTTCTATAGGGTTTTGCGTAGCAAGCACAAAGAATGGCTTAGGTAATATATGTCTGACACCACTAATTGTGACACTTCTTTCTTGCATCGCTTCTAGGAGAGCCGCTTGCGTCTTGGGCGGTGTTCTATTGATCTCATCTGCCAATACTATATTGGCGAAGAGTGGCCCTTTATTGAATTTAAAAGAACGACTTTCATCCAGTATCTCTGCCCCTGTAATATCAGAAGGCATTAAATCCGGCGTAAACTGTATTCTTTTAAAAGATAAATCCAAAACTTCAGAAATCGTACTTACAAGTAGTGTCTTAGCCAGTCCAGGAACTCCTACAAGTAAACTATGACCATTAGCAAACAAAGAGATCAGGACAGTTTTCACCACATCTTCCTGACCGACAATGACTTTTCCAATTTCCGACTTTAGTGCAGTATATGTTTTCTGTAGACCATCTACTGCTTCCTGGTCATTATTAAAGTTTAAGCTCATTCTTAATTATCTCATTATATAAAAAACACTGCCCAAAGTGTCTGTATTGACTTTGGGCAGTGCAAAATTAGGTTAATGGTAGATTATTCGCTCGTTAATCAACAATCAATTACTTGCTTATCGCAATTTTCTCCGATTTTAGGATAGTGTTACCATTGGACAGAACAGCGAAATAAAAGCCTGATTCTAAACCATCAAGGCTATGTCTTGATTCACCAGATACCTCAGAAATGAATGTAGCCGAAATTCCAGTCATCGTATATATATCTAGACGTGCAGAGGTTGACCTAGCATCTGTAAGGTCTACATGAAGTAAATTGTCAGCAAAATATATTCTTATGTTTTCATCCTCCTGATCATTGGTAGAACTTGTCATTCTAAACTGATCAAAGAAATTTAAAGTTGCAGTGGAAGCAGGCAATATACATCCTCCATGTGTAAGCGGAAATCCTGCGTCCATCTGAAGCGCGGTTACCTGATCAGATCCATTGGCTGTCATTACTTCAGCAGCAAGTGTCGCATTTCTGAAAGTGACTTGCTCATCTCCCATACAGTAATATAAGTTTGTCGGTGCTTGTGGTGCCCAATCAAAAACATCATTATCTGCAAGCGCTTGCGATAATGGATGGTCTGGATCATTAATTAATGCATCCGCAATTTCAGGTAGTAAAGTATTAACAGGTGTCACTGATCCCACTGAATCCAAAAGCAATTGAGACATTTGGTTATTTAAGTCATCCAATAGAATGGTCTCATCTCTAAATGCTTCTACACTAGGTATAAACTGGGGTAAGAATACATCCTCTAATTCAAAACCTGCTAATAGATTAGGATAGGCCACCTGATATCCCAAGGTCAACCATCCAATGTAGGACACCGTTTCATATGGGTCACCGCTCAGCGTAAAATCTACCATAGCATCTGATACACTGTAAGGTCCTGACATAGGCGCAGAAGCGGTCACCTCGAATCCACCTGCATTGTCTAATTCTATAGATCTCTGCAAAGCCATAGCAGCATGACCCCCTTGCGAGTATCCAGAGATAAACAATTGGTCATTAAGAACAATATTATCGAAAGTAGGGTCATTCATCATTTCATGGGTGGCTGTTAGCAAATCGACAGCAGCAGACGCCTCAGTGTCTGCATGGACATAAGGATGCACACCAGGAGATATGCCTAAACCCACAAAATCTGGTGTTGCTACAACATATCCTCTGGACGAGAAAGCAATGGTTAATAAGTGTCCTCCTGCCTCCATAGAAGGCACATCATTTCGTCCCTGCACCGTTCCATGTTGGAAACAAGCCAACGGATAGGATGTAGCCTGTTCTACAACAGGTACACAGACTAGTCCTGATGCTTCATGCTCATTACCTAAGGCATCGGCTGTCAGGTAGACTACACTATATAAGTCAATATCATTGATAGCCCGAAGAATTGGAAGTTGTTGATTTAGTTCACCTCTTTCTGTTGTGCTGAGGTATTCGAATGACACCAATCGCTGACTCCAACTATTGGAGCATAGTAAGGACAAAAGGACTAAGGTGTATATGTATTTCATAGTGTGATTTTTTTATAATTCAGAGATATAAAGATGGGGATAGTTACCTAATAAAATAATCGCTTAAAAGACACCAAGGATATTTAGTCAATCAGACTTGGATATAAAAATACAACTAATTAAGATGTCCAATCTATGGATTATAGCGCAACATATAGTTAAAAAAGTGGCTGAATAAAGATACTTTTGACTTGCTGGTAAAAATTTAGTAAAATCTTCAGCGTTATGCAATCCATCATTTACAAGGTGTTTATTCTTGTCTGTCTTTGTAGTTGTCTTGTACAATGTGTTCCTGATTCTGGCAAAGTGCTTACAGAGGTAACTCTTACCCATGAGACATCAAGTTTTCAAAAGGTAATTAACTACCAATCTGCAGGAAATGTGGATAGCCTAATAAGTTTGCTGAGTTCTAATGATCCTACGATAAGATATTTGGCATCCCGATCATTTGCAACTATTCCATCTGAAGCAGCCTTGCCAAAATTGCATGCCATGCTCGATGATCCTGTCATTAAAGTTAGGTCTATGGCCGCTTATGCTTTGGGCCAGCAAAGAAATTCGGACTCAGAACAAGCATTGATAACTGGATTCCGACAAAGGGACACTATGTCTGTAGATAATGAGGCCAATGGAGCCATATTGACGGCTCTTGGAAAAATCTCTAATCAATCTATCGCTGCGTTTATTGCCTCAGCGGAGGGTTATAGAGAGCAAGATACTTTGCTAGTAGAGGGTCAAATGAGGAGTTTATATCAATTTGGTCTCAGGGGCATATCTAGTCCAGAGATAATTCAGAAAGCAGTGGATGCGGTCAGAAATCCCGTATTGACAGATCTGGCCAGATTATATGCGGCTCATTACCTTGCCCGAACACAAAATCTTAATATAGATAAGGTCAAATTTCAGATAGCAGAAGCCTTCGTAGATGAAGGTAATCCGAATATCAAAATGGCATTAGCCACTGCACTTAAAAATACTTCTGATCCTGAGATTTTGACAACACTTCTTTCTCAGATGAACTTAGAACAAGACTACCGTGTAAAATGTAACATCATAGGCAGTTTGTCTAGTTTTACCCATGAACTCGTTCTTCCTACGATATTGGAAGCACTAAAGTCTGACAATATCCATATAGCCAAAAAGGCCGCCGATTATGTAGCTACAAATGGCACTGCAAATGATGCTTATAAATATAGAGACATAGCTAAAGACAGTATTCCAACTTCTATCAAAACAGCTATATACGAGAGTGTATTCCGTCAACTTCCGCATTACTATGAGAAAACAAAAAATGCGACGCGATGGCAAGTCCAGCAGTCATTAGCTAAAGAAACAAACCCATACGCTATTATTGGATATCTTAAGGCTCTTGGGCATGATCCTTCTAACACCAATTATATAATGACTTATGCTGATACCACTACCAACATCGTGGTCAAGACAGCAGCCATAGAGGCCTTAGGTACGATTCTCTCCCATAAAGATTTTAACGCTATCCATCAGTCTCTTACTCGATCTACTAGAAGAAAGGTTCTCGCTTTTATTCAAGAACAAATGACCCTCAATGATGAAGGTATTACAGGTGCTGCTGCAAACATCATTGCTGATCCTAACAGTCTACTAAAACCGCTTATTGACTCCACAGACTTTCTTAAGAATGCCTTGGCTGGATTAAAAGCACCTCAGCAGCTGGAGAGTATCCATGCTATAGAAAAGGCATTAGCACATGTCAGAGGAGTCACCAAACCAACATTGACACAGGCGGCCAATTTCAAAAGCTTGGATTGGACAAAAATGAATGAAATAACTGATAAGACTAAGGCCATTGTAAAAACAACAAGAGGTATCTTCACTATTACCTTTTACCCAATCGAATCGCCTGAATCTGTTCAAAATTTTATTTCATTAGCAGAATCCGACTTCTATGATGATATGTTTTTTCACCGGGTTGTTCCCAACTTTGTCGTACAAACAGGTAGTCCTCGAGGAGATAATTATGGTGGCGCAGATTATGTCATCCATTCTGAGCTTGGTCCCAGAAGTTATGATGAGGCGGGTTATGTAGGCATGGCGTCAGCAGGCCCTAATACAGAATCAACGCAGTGGTTTGTGACCCACTCTCCTACTCCGCATCTCAATGGACGTTATACCATCTTTGGAAAGGTGACTGAAGGGCTGGATGTTATACATAATATACAAGTGGGTGATAAGATTACTGATATTATAATTTCGCACCTCTAATCAAAACTATTAAGACATTTTAATGAAAGTTACACCATTAACAGATCTTCATATATCCTTAGGAGCTAGAATGATGCCTTTTGCAGGATACAACATGCCTGTCAGCTATACTACTATAAATGAGGAACATACAGCCGTAAGAAAGGATGCTGGACTCTTTGATGTCTCGCATATGGGTCAGTTCTTTCTAAGGGGTGAGAAGGCAATGGACTTGGTCCAAAAAATCAGCTCCAATGATGCCAGCAATCTTGCTGTCGGGCAAGCACAATACAGTTGCATACCAAATGATAATGGCGGTATAGTAGATGACTTGATCATATACAGAACCAATGACAATGAATATATGCTTGTAGTCAATGCCAGTAATATAGAAAAGGATTTGGCTTGGATTAAGGCTGCAAACACTTTCGATGTATCTATAGATAATCAGTCCGACAACATGGCGTTATTGGCACTACAAGGACCAAAAGCAGCTTCGATATTGCAAAAGTTGACTAACGTAAAAGTGGATCAGATACCATTCTATTATTTTGCCAATGGAGAGGTCGCCGACATTAAGGACGTCATCATATCAGCAACAGGATATACCGGATCTGGCGGATATGAATTATATCTAAATAATCAGGACGCCGTTCAAGTGTGGAATGCTATTATGGACTCTGGTAACAAGGAAGGCATACTTCCAGTCGGACTTGGAGCAAGAGATACCCTTCGGTTAGAGATGGGATACTGTCTCTATGGGAATGATATCAATGAGGAGACCTCACCAATAGAGGCCGGGTTAGGCTGGATAACAAAAACAAAAAAAGAAGATGACTTTTTTTCCAAATCTATATTTGCCAAGCAGAGAAAGGAAGGAATCGACAAGAAATTAGTAGGATTTGTAGTCAATGACAAACGAGTGCCACGAAAAGGATATGAGATTGTAGATGATCAAGGCTCATCCATCGGCCAAGTCACATCTGGTACTATGTCTCCAAGTCTTGGAATACCTATCGGGCTAGGATATGTAAGGAAAGCATATTCTAAAAAAGGACAAACTTTTGGTATACAAATCAGAAATAAGGTCCTTGAGGCCAAAGTCGTCAAATTGCCTTTTTTTAAGCATTAATAGCACTTCGACACCACCATTTTACCTTTTGGAGGACAGCCGATGAATTTTATCGATGATTTTAATTGAATCTGAGAACAATTCGTCCTGCTTTGCATTAGTGTTCTTGCACACACGTCATTGCAGCCTAATATGAAACTACATAAAGCAAAAGAACAGTTTATTAATACTTGGGGTGAGCTAGGTTGTAACTGGGGTATTTGTAGAACTATGGGCCACATTCACGCTTTGCTTCTAATCAGTCCAGGATTAATGAGTGCCGAAGAGATCATGATTGATCTCAAAATTTCCAGAGGTAATGCTAATATGAACTTAAGAGCCCTTATTGATTGGGGATTGGTTTATAGAAAGTCCAAACCAGGAGAAAGAAAAGACTTCTATGAGGCAGAAAAGGACTTTTGGAATGTGTTCCAAAAAACACTAAAAAAACGAAAAGAGAAAGAACTCTCTCCTATGTTGTCTATGCTTAAAGACTTACAAAACGTAGAACCTGAATGTGAACATTCTTTGGAGTTCAAAAATGTAATTAATAACCTTAATTCTATCTCCAAAGCGGCAGACAATGCATTGGAAAAAATGCTAAATTCAAAATCCAATCTACTCCTTAATGCCTTTGTCAAGGTCATGAGATAAGTTGCTATTCTCCTCTTTGCCTAATCCTCCTCTAATACATATGCACTTCTAGTGCGCCGCCATCGTGTATATCAAAATAAATCTTGACTGAGCTTCTACCTTTTAGTTCATGTATGACTTCTGATTTTAGTACGCCACTTCCCTTACCATGTATAATTGAAAGTATGCGAGCCCCTTTCTCCTCGGCCTCATCAAGGAAGTTTGCTAACGCTTCTTTTTGGTGGGATAATATTCTGATAGGTATCTCATTCTCCATATGCGGAGCCAAGGCACTAATGTGAAGATCAATGCTATTATTGAATTGGTGAAAATCAGTAGGACGAGTAGGTTCTGCATCTTCGAATAGACTTGGAATTGGGGGTTCTGGCTCTGTGTAGAGCTCAAGATTAGCTGCAGTTACCAGATATAATTTTTCACCAACTTTTATTCTGGCCCTTCGTCCGCTGACACCTTGAAATATACCAATTCGATCACTACTGATAATCAGACATTTGTCACCTACCCATAATGCTTTCAAATCCACCATATATTAAAAAAGGTCCTACTATTTCTAGCAGAACCTTGCTTTTAGTTTATGAAACCCAACGTGTCTTGGGCATAGCATAAAGATAATCAAAATCAGTTTTTTTTAAGGAAAGCACTAAATAATATTTACTGTTTGGGGGTAAAAATTTGTTAGCTATGATGAAAACGTTCCCCAACCAGTATGTGCTGTTAAGGTTTTCCTAGTAATCAGAATATTCGGTGCTGACAGGTCCTGACTTAAACAACATTTTGAGATTAAAAAGTAGCAGAAGGATGGCTATTCCCAGCCAGATATACATCCATACTTGTGCCGGTAACACAACCATGACTTCTTCATAGGCTTTAAGATCAGAGGTTGGCCCTACATTGAAATCCTGAATGATATATAAAACACTTGCTAAACCTATAAACATGAGTAATTCTGCTCCGAAATTGGTTTTCATCATGATGAAGGCAAAAACCAGAGAAAATCCTATTAGTACGCAGGTAGTATAGACCGAATTAAACCATACAAATCCTGTAACAATCATGGAAAGTATGACCAAGCCCAACATAGGCTTTACCATTTTTTGTCCTCTGGCTCCTATGTAGAAAAGTATATTTCCAAATAAGGCACTCCCCAAATAACCGCCCATAATCGTCACTGCTCTATTGCCACCCATTGACTTAGTGAATCCACTTCCATCCGCATTAATCTGTACATCCAAGACAGATCCTCCTGTAATGACAGCACCTATGGCATGTCCAAACTCGTGTAGAAAGGTGACAAAAAGCCTTACAGGGTAAAGGATTTTCCATCCTAGTTCTCCGCCATAGAAACTCAGACCGCCATATAGTCCAAGCATTATTAGCATCCGTAATAATATACTTCCTCTCATAATAATGATTGATTAAGTATCCAATTTATCAAATTCTTTGTTCCTAATACAAGGTAGGGTATAAAGGTCTAAGTAACTAAATGTGTAGCTTTGGTAACATATCAAAGGCTTTCGACTCCTTGCAAGTAAATTTCACAAAAAATATACTGCTATTATTAGGTATAAACCTACTTATCAAGCCAATATACGTTCTAGGCATAGATGCTAAAGTACAGGATATGCTTGGTGACGAATCCTATGGCGTATACTTTGCTTTATATAATTTTAGTTTTCTCTTCCAAATTGTCTTGGATTTGGGCATCCATAATTATAATTCTAAGTATGTATCGCAAAATAACGCTACTGTGGCTAGCCATTTTGCTAATGTGCTAGGACTTAAGATTGTACTGACTATATTTTATTTTATCATCCTGATGTTTTTTGGTTGGCTTCTGGGATACTCACTTGCATATCTCAAACTACTATGGCCTATTGGACTTATAATGACACTGCTGACTTTTTACCAGTATATCCGAAGTCATTTTTCTGCATTGGCGTCCTATTCTGTAGAGAGTTGGTTATCCGCATTAGACAAGTTACTGATGATATTTCTTATTGGTTATTTCCTATATGGACTCAACTCAATTAGGATAGAAAATTTTCTGTGGAGTCAGATTATTGCCATTTTAATTGCTATGAGCATCGCTTTGATTCTGCTAAATCAAAAATTTAAACTTAGAGTCAGATTCAGTGTGCAGGTTTCCAAGAATATACTGAGACAGAGCCTACCTTTTGCACTTGTTATTGTATTGATGACGCTATACACTCGTATGGACGGCGTAATGTTGGAAAGAATATTACAAGACGACGGAGCTGAAGCCGGCAGATATGCTCGTGGATTTAGACTGATGGATGCGGCTAACATCTTAGGTTATCTATTTGGAGTATTGCTCATACCAATGTATGCCCGGCTGCTCAAGGAAAAAATGGAGGTAAGTTCTCTGGTACGCAATGCCACAGGTATTCTGTTGTCTATAGCTACCATATTATCAGCATTGTGTTGGTGGTATGCTGACGATATGATGCACCTCATCTATACTGATATCGATGCCGGTCATGTAGAGATATTCAGATTGCTAATGGTCTGTTTTTGGGCTATGAGTCTGTCTTATGTTTTTGGATCACTCATTTCCGCTTCTGGAGAATTGAAACAACTCAACAAGTTACTGTTCTTGGGCATTATTATCAATTGGAGTCTTAATCTCTATCTTATTCCAAAAATGCAAGCACATGGAGCCGTCATTGCTACATTAATCACCCAATACCTGGTTTTCATAGGTCAATTATTCATTGCATATAGGCAATTTCATTTGTATTTAGGTATGGGTTTCATTTCAAAGTTGTTTGCTTTATTTCTCTTCACATTACTAATTACCTATAGTGTGTACAATTTTCTATCATTGCACTGGATGATAGAGTCAGTTATAGCTGTATGTTTGTCTCTATTTGTATCATTTTTGTTGGGTTTTTTACGTTTAATCCCAGCAAACCAAAACTAAGGTCTTAAAAAACATCCCTACTGAAATGAGTCAAAACGAAAATCTGCTTGATGTCATCTCCTTGTTATATCGGTGGAAGAAGTACATTCTTGGCGCAGGTTTTATAGCGGCAGTCATCACTGCAGGAGCTTCACTAACGCTGGACAACTATTATAAGGCTAGCACCTTATTCTATGCTGCTAGTCCTGATTTATCAGATCCAGTTCCTATTGTTCCTTCTACACAGAGAAAATATATCTATGGCTCAGGCGAAGATTTAGATAGACTATTTTCCATATCAAAGTCTAATGCACTCAAAAATTTTATAAGAGACAAATTCAAGCTCTTCGAACATTATAACATCAAAGAGACAGACCCACTTGCACAGCACAAGCTCAATATTAAACTGTCTAGTCTATTTACTACTGAAAAGACTAAATATGATGCCCTAAGACTTTCTGTAGAAGACAAAGACCCTGAATTTGCTGCAGCCGTCGCGAATGTTGCCAGAGATAAAATCAATGAATTGGCTCAAAACGTCATCAAAGCCAGTTTTGAAAAGCGTCTTGTCGCCTATGAAAGTGTACAATCTGAAAAGGAAAGCGAGTACAACCAATTAGTCGACAGCTTACAACAAGTAAAATCCAAATATGACATTTTCAGTAGTGATACACAAGGTGAAGCCTATGGTTCCTCTATGGTCAAAGCTGAAGGCGAATTATTGAAAGCAGAAGGTGTCCTGTCTATATTGCGCAATACGCCAGGTGTAGAACCTGACTCCATAGCTAAAATTAAAGCCAATATTTCGGGTTATAAAAAACAATTAGAAAAATTAAAAAAGGATGTCTCTAAATTCAATTCTGGGCATCCAATCGTTAAAAATCTTGAACGAGCTACAAGAGATATTGGAACTCAAATGACGGTGAGCAGAGCACAAATCGCCGCACTCAGAAGTGCTTATGAAGCGGACTTTACGGCTATTCATATCATTGAACATGCCGAAACTCCTCCTTATAAGTCCAGACCAAAAAGGTCAATTATCGTCATCATGGTTGCCGCGATGACTTGCCTACTGATGTGTTTGTGGGTGCTTATCAGAGATCAAATCAGTCGGATTAAAACATAATCGGTTAAGTCTAATCATGTCCTTATTAAGGTCCGATATAAAAGCAAAATATCCTGCAGAACATAAGTTGTTCTTGGCATTTGCGAGTCTCATTATTATCTGCGGCATAATGAGCACCCTATTATACAGTCCTCTTCCTATGGTTCTACCTATTGGAATATTATACACTCACTTTTGTATTCAGAATCCCAAAGGTCTATACTATCTGTTCTTTATGATATTGCCTTTTTCAGTGGAGGTAACATTTGGAAGTCTAGGAACAGATTTACCCTCTGAACCAATTATGGTTACACTTTTGGGAATCGCTATAGTGTTATTCATAATTAATAGCCGGACACTCAATAAAAGAATAATAACTCATCCCATCTCCTTACTAATACTCTTGCATATTAGTTGGATTGCACTAACTGGGTTAAGTTCAACTTATCCAATTATTTCGCTAAAATATCTAATCGCCAAAATCTGGTATGTTATCCCCTTCTATTTTCTAACCTTATTTCTGATGAAGAGAAGAGAGGACTTCAGTTTGATTTTTAGCAGGATAGCCCCATTTCTTGTTGCAGCTATTCTCTATGTCATCGCCAAACATGCTGCTCAAGGATTTTCTTTTGCCAGTTCAGATCATGTGGTCAAACCCATATTTAGAAATCCAGTAAACTATGGGGTAATGCTACTCATATTTGTGCCCTATTATGTCTACTTGATAAAGTACAAGTTCAATAGTTGGCCTTATGTACGGTATATGGTTTTTGGGATCTTGTTAATCGGGATATATTTTAGTTACACACGTGCAGCTCAGCTAGCCTTATTTCTTGCAGTGGCTTTTTACTTTATTATCAGATGGAGATTATTGAAATTGGCTATTGTAGCCTCACTCATTGGGGTAATCGGATTGATTGGTTTCTTATCTATTGGAAATAAATACATGGAGTTTACTCCTGAGTTTGAGAAAGCCATTACACATAGCAAGTTTGACAATTTGTTAGAGGCCACCACTAAACTAGAAGATGTCTCAACCGTGGAGAGGTTTTACCGCTGGATTGCAGGAGCTTACATGGTTAAAGAAAAGCCACTTGTCGGTTTTGGACCATCTACATTTTATTCCAATTATCGGGCCTTCACCGTCAATAGTTTTAAGACCTATGTGAGTGACAACCCAGAGAAATCCGGCATACATAATAACTATCTGATGATTGCAGTAGAACAAGGCATTCCAGGATTAATTATCATGCTCTGTCTCTCCTTTATACCGCTAGTAATAGGAGAAAGGATATATCATCTCTTAACTAATCAAGCAGACAAGGGACTCTTGATAGCTGCAATGACTTGCCACTTTCTAATTAGTGTGACTCTGTTTATGAATGAGTTATTGGAGGCAGATAAAATCGGACCATTTTACTTTTTAAGCACTGCCATCATCACCTTCTATGCTATTCAAAATGAAAAATCCACTAGGAGGCCCCTCATTTAGTTAGGGGTATACCTAGACTGACCTGTTAGTGGTTATCCCCCAATCTATCTGTATTACTGATATTTCTTACCCTTGTGCAAACTATTTATTGATTTGAGTCGTATAAGTATTATACCTCAAAAGACAAATTCAAATTTTCAAGCATCATAAAAATTTGAGCTATGTACAAATCAAACTTAATAATCGCCCTGCTGATTTCTCTATTCCATCTTACATCAAGAGGACAAACAGTTATCCTTATCAATGGGGAACCGACAAAAGTCATTTTGGAAGGCACAGAAATTGACACAATATTGGAGACCAAAAATCAAGTTTATATGAAAGGCTATGATACTGATGTTCCAAATAAATTAAAGAAATCCAGCCTTAAGAAAGTGCCAGCTGTCAGAGCCTCCATAGATGGTATAACAGTTAATCACTATTATATAACTGGTATTAATTTTAACAGAATAGATCAGATAGAGTCGACTGACCCTTCAGAACTAGAACGACACCCAAGAGAGTAAGAATCAACATTTTTTAGTGAGTATAAGGAGGCCACATATTATCTATGGCCTCCTTTTTTATATATAACTAACTGTAGCACCCACCATCTGTGTCATAATTATCATCTACCTTTGTGTGTGGCGATGTTTATTGGATTTTACTAAAAATTGAATGCCATACATAACTGCATGAAACATATAATACATAGTATATTTTTAAGTTGTGTTCTGCTAGCCTTTGTTGGCTGTAGCTCGGAAGTCAATAAACAGTTAGAGCCAAAAGGGTCTGCTCTTGGCAAGATGAATGAGATTGTTGTCATTGCCGATAAAGCATTGTGGGAGAGTACTGTAGGTGATACTTTTCAATATTACTTTGAATCAGCTTACCCTATCCTACCCCAGCCTGAACCTATTTTCGATCTGCGCCATTTCACAATGGAGGAACTAAATGGTCAGCCACTAAGGAAAGAACTCCGAACCTATGTTATCTTATCTGATTTGTCTGATGCTGAGTCAGCTACCACTCAGATGGTAAAGCGAGATCTTGGCTCAGAGAAATACAGTGCTGCCATGCAGGGAGGGCAGAAATTTTCTTCAGTTGGGCGAGACAAGTGGGCCAGAGGTCAACTGCTGGTCTATCTCTATGCACCAAATCGCGCAAAGTTGGAGCAGGCAATCACCTCTAGTTTTTCAGCCATAGCGAGCCGTGTCCATAGCCATGATGAAAAACAATTGCGCTCCTCTGTATATGTGGATAGAGTTAATCTAGGACTTACTGAAAAAGTGAGGGATGATTTCGGCATTTCCTTTGATGTGCCAGGTGATTTCCATGTGGCTATAGAAAATAAAGACGATAAGGTATTATGGCTAAGAAAAATAGGCGATAAAGCCGATCAGAATATCGTCCTTCAAAAAATTAAATACACCAATCAATCCCAGCTCTCCAAAGAAGGGATTATATCTATACGAAATAAATTTGGCAGCATCTATGTCACGTCAGACGAAGAAAATGATGTGATGGTCGTAGACGAAGATAACCTTCCAGTGTATGAATACAATCTCAACATGGATGGGCATTATGGCAAGGAACTCAGAGGCATCTGGGAGATGACAAATACCTTTTCCGGCGGGCCATTTACCACCTATGTTATCCTGAAAGAGGCGACCAATGAAATCCTATATATAGATGTCTTTGTGCTGGCGCCTGGCACCACAAAAAGAGATTTGATGATGCAACTTGACCATATCATCAAGTCCTCCAATATCATCGGTATGCCAAAAGGTACTCAGAGCGGAGAATAAGCGCTGACCACAGTATTTCTAAAAAAATGTCATTTCTACTAAGATTTGGAAAGGATAGACTTAAATTGGTCTAGAATCTTGATAATGAGTAGGTTCGGCATACTCTTCTTCTAGATTATTTAGTTTATTACAGTACAAAACAGCAATAGAGATGGCTATAGCAAAACCATTTAATCTACAAAAGTGGATAGATGAGCACCGACAAGAACTCAAGCCACCAGTAGGTAATCGCAATCTATATAAGGACGCTGGTGACTATGTGGTTATGATCGTCGCTGGACCAAATGCTAGAAAAGATTACCACTATAATGAGACTGAAGAGTTATTCTATCAGCTGGAAGGAAATATCGTGGTCAAGATACAAGAGGATGGAAAGACGATAGATATACCTATCAATGAAGGTGAAATGTTTCTACTCCCTGCCAGAGTGCCACACTCTCCTGTCAGATCAGAAGGTAGCATTGGGTTGGTGGTAGAGCTAAAGCGAACAGGAACTGAGACGGATGGACTGCAATGGTATTGTGATAACTGTAACAATAAGTTGCATGAGTCTTACTTCAAACTGACCAATATCGAGAAAGATTTCCTTCCTCGATTCAAAGATTATTACGCTTCTTCAAGTTTAAGGACTTGCTCTAACTGCGGTACGATAATGCCTACAGATGAGCGGTTTGTA
>CAZMMQ010000051.1:0-16900 GCA_964567435.1 uncultured Saprospiraceae bacterium
TTTAAGGACTTGCTCTAACTGCGGTACGATAATGCCTACAGATGAGCGGTTTGTAGAGTAATGGCTCAAGATCAACCTTCTCATTCCAAAAGCATATTTTTTGCCTCAGATTTTCATCTGGGATTGGATGGCCCTAACTCTTCTTTAGATAGAGAGCAAACTATAGTTGCTTGGTTACAAAGAATCATAGACCGTACTGAAGCGCTCTATCTACTTGGCGACTTATTTGATTATTGGTTTGAATACAAGCAAGTTGTTCCAAGAGGATATGTGAGATTTCTAGGCCAACTGGCTGCCTTCACAGACAGAGGTATTCCCCTACACATCTTTACAGGTAATCACGATGTGTGGATGTTTGACTACTTAGAAAAAGAGCTTAACGCTAACATCTACCGTGACCCAATTATTAAAGAATTACAAGGTCAAAAGTTAATGCTTGGACATGGAGATGGGTTAGGTCCTGGTGATCATGGATATAAATTTATTAAAGGCGTCTTTCGCAATCGGATTAATCAATGGTTGTTTGCCAGATTACATCCCAACTTTGCTATGAAGATCATGCAACTGTCTAGCAAAACTTCCAGAGAGTCTCAGTCAGCCAAACCTTTTCTTGGGAAGGACAAAGAATGGTTAGTCCAACACTGCGAAGATATAATCAAGCAAGAAAGTATAGATCTATTTATCTTCGGTCACAGGCACTTGCCTATAGACTACACACTAAGTAATGGACGATCCAGATATATCAATTGTGGAGATTGGATTACACACAACACTTATGTAGAATTGCATCAAGGTCAAGCTTACCTAAAAACTTATCAACCATGATTATCAGGCATCTGAGTATCGCATTGCTTCTTACCGTGACTGTCACAGCATCTTCTTGCCAGTCCAAAAAGGTGCTAACCGATGAACCGTTATCTTCTCAGACAAGGTCTGCCGATTATATGATAGAAGGTGATTTCAAGATATTAGAAGTAGATAAATTAGGTCTGGTCTATCTTGTCAATAACAGCAATGAAATCATCAAACTCCAAGGTGATCAGATTTTATTTCGCTACTCTTCTAAACGCCTCGGAAATATCACCAGATTGGATGTATCAAACCCTCAGAAGGTATTGGTCTATTATGGAGACTACTATCAAATTGTGTTCCTTGACAACACCTTATCAGAGATTGACCAATTGGATTTGGATGCACTTGGATATTGGGATGTAGAGAGTGTGGCGCTCTCCAGAGATAACTTCATCTGGATCTATGATCCTGTCAATGTCAAACTGATTAAAATCTCTCAAAACGGCAGTGTTCAGCTCAGCACCAACGAATTATTTGACATTGGATTCAGTGCTGATTATAGTCCGCATATTATGGTGGATGATGAGATGGTCTACCTCTATGACGAATCCGAACTCAAGGCCTTCAATGAATACGGCTCTTGGGTCAAAACCATCCCACTAGAAAATGAAGGTCTCCAAATCATCAACCAAGGGTTTATCATCGTGAGAGATAACACCCTATACTTCTACCCAACGGACGTACAGTTTAAAGATAACTTGCAAGAGATTGCAAAAGTGGATAATCTAATTCAGTTTAGGTTAGCAGAGAATGTATTGCATGTGATAGACGGGGGTGGGTATCGTAGGAGTAGTATAGAGTAGAATATTTCACTAGCTACGAGGTGCTGACGCCTACCGCTCCACCAAGGCCGTCCATACACTTAATTTCCATCCATCCAACTGTGTCCAAATAGGTCTCACTGAGCCATTGACGACCGCTATATCATTGTAATCACCAAAGAAGACTTGAGGACTCGGTTTAAAGCTTTGTGTATTAATCTGAGTATTCGTCCAGGTTCTTCCACCGTCCTCTGAGCTTGCCAGATACACATCAGTCGTCGTATCATCCTGATGTCGTCTGTCATAGAATACCGTATGGAGATGTCCGTTACTTTGGTCTATGTCCATCCAGGTGAGAAACTGCTGATTCCCTGCTTTGTCATCATTGACTCTAATAGGGTCTGACCAGGTCATACCTTTATCTTCGGAGTAGGCCACCCATATATCGGTATCCTCTTCTCCATGTCGCTGGTCACTCCAGTTGACATAGATGGTACCTCTATGAGGACCATTGGATCCGTCTACACACGTTATAGGCATACCATTGGCTCTGGAGATACCTGAGATAGGAATATCCCATCCACCGGGTTGTGAGGCGATAACCACATCTTCATCCATCCAAGTCTCCCCTCTATCCTCAGAGCGATCAAAATATATTTTTTCATTCCAACTCCATGACACATATATCTCTCCGTCAGGTCCCACACAAGGCACGGCGCCTTCCGTAGTATTATCACTATCTATGCAATCGCCTTCATACTGATTAATCATAAGTGGCGTGCTCCAACTCTCCCCATCATCTTCTGACTTGGAGAATACGATTCTTGACTTATCTTCTGCTTTCTTACTGGCGTACAAATCAAACTCCGTCCAAGTCATATAGATGGTATTATCCTTAGGATCTATCGCCATCCATTGTTTGTCCTGATCCTTAGGTGAGCGGGGCTGCGTGTAGGAGCCATCATTCCAGGTCTTACCACCATCACGCGAACGCTGAACCACAATCCTATCCAAGAATGATTCACTGGCATATGCCTTTCCGTCTGGATTAGAGAGGTGGGCATAGAAAAAGTCACCTTTGTAATTAGCTTCTAAGACTGGATCTCCGTACACGCCAAATGATGAACTCAGACGATCTTCTGTCCAGGTGAGTCCACCATCCTCAGAACAATAAATATTATCTAACACAGATCCGGCAACAATGCGTTTTGGGTTATTGGGGTCAATGGCGATAGAAGGCTCGCAAGGTCCTACCATGGTTTTCGCTTCTGAAATCATGACTGTGATACTATCCTGCGAGGCAACTGGCTGAACTTGTTCTGGGGCAGCTGGAAGGAAGGCCTTTTGGGTACACGCAAATATAAATGGGGATGTAAGTACTAATAGTAGGACACGAATCATGGTCAGACGAATTTATGAGTAATGATAATGCAAATTGTAAAACCTAAGTTATTAATACGATAAATCACTATATTTAGAAAGAAATATTATTATGAAATTCATTATAAAGACCTTCCTAACCTTTTCTATAGTTGCATTTATTTCATCTAATTTAATGTCTGCCCATATAATAGGAGGACAGATGTCTTATGGATTAATAAGCTATAATTCTGATTCTACAGAAGCTTCCTATCGTATTGAATTTACTTTGTATAGAGATGCAATAGGAGGGGGTGCCAATTTTGACCCAGCAGACCTTGCTTTTTTTGGCATATACGAGGAGATAGCTCATGAAAACTGGGTCTTAGTAACCGAATTTAATGGAATTGCTCCTACCCCTGTAATCACATTAGATACTGGTGCTGATGACTGTGCCAGTGCTCTGGCAGGAGTTGCGATAGAAAAGGCTTCATATATTTTTGAAATTACACTTCCCATTTCTGATAATACTTACATGGTGGCCTATCAGAGATGTTGTAGATCAGAAAGTGTCATTAATCTACTTAATCCAGGAGAGACTGGTGCAGCCTACATAGTTACCATCTCGCCTTCAGCTCAGCGCTTAGGAAATAGCAGTCCTATGACTATACAAGATCCAATATTTTTTGCTTGCGCCAATGAGCCTTTCACTGCTCCAAATTCTACTATAGATGCTGAGGGAGATAGCTTAGTATTTAATTTTTGTACGCCTCTTTCTTCAGGAGGCTTGACTGATGCAAATATTCCTACAGGAAATTTTGGATGTTGTGATTGTGTAAGACCTCAGCCATCGGAATGTGGACCTCCATTTGATGAAGTTGTATTTGCGGATACTTATTCGGTCACCACCCCTTTTGGCGAAGGGTCAGATGTAAAGCTTGATTCAATAACCGGAATTATCAGTGGTGTAGCCAATATTAGTGGTATATACTCTTATACAATCTGCGTAGAAGAATATCGTGATGGTGTTATCCTAAGTAAGTCTAATAGAGAAGTATCCTCTATGTCTCTGATACAGACAACTTCTACCCAAAATATAGAAGATGCTCCTATCAGCATATTTCCTAATCCAGTCTATGATGAGCTATATATCAACATTGAAAGTGATTATAGCTCATTGGAATTGTTATCTATGAGCGGTGAGGTACTGGATAAGTATGTCCTATTAGATGGGAATAAACTTATTGTTTCCAATCTGTCAGATGGCATTTACTTTGTCAGAATGCAAGATTTAAATGGTCAATACTTTACACATAAGTTTGTAAAGATTTAAAACAAAAAAGCGAATATCCCTTTCGATGTACTCGTTTTTTTCTCTTCTAGATCTTAGTTCTAGACCTTCATGATATCTTGCTCCTTAGCTTCTATCAGTTTATCGATTTGTGCTACAAAGCCTTTGGTAATTCCTTCTACTTCTGACTCTCTTTTTTTTCCTGCATCTTCAGGGAAACCCTCTTTGACTTCTGATTTAATGACTTGCATTATTTTTTGTCTGTCATTACGCAAACTCACTTTGGCATCTTCGCCCAGTGCTTTGGCTCGTTTGACCATTTCTTTTCTTCTCTCCTCAGTCATCGGCGGCATAGATATTCTGATGAATTCGCCATCATTCATTGGCGTGATTCCCAAATTAGCTGCAAAGATGCCTTGCTCTATAACAGATAACATAGACTTCTCCCACGGCTGTATAGAGATGGTCTTAGAGTCTGGTGTAGATAGATTAGCTACCTGGGCTAGTGGCGTTGGAGTGCCATAATAATCTACCATGATATCCTTGACCAATGACGCAGAGGCCTTGCCTGTACGAACTTTAGTCAGTTCTGATTTTAGGTGATCTACTGATGATTGCATTGCATTTCTGCCATCACCGAATGCCATGTCTATCAATTCACTCATGCTTAAGTTTTTTAATTAATTCAAAGATATATACCCTAAACAACGGGTCCAGAGTTCCTTCGATTCATCATATTCCATCCGAAATATAAGAAAATAACCAGAGCACTCATCGCATTTGCCACATAGGTCATGGCCGCCCACTTGAGTCCTTCACAGGCGCCGTCGTATTCAGGACCGTCTTGCATGACATCTGTATCATCCAACCAAGCCAAGGCACGCTTGGATGCATCGAACTCCACAGGTAAGGTAACCAATGCAAATAAAGCGGTAGATCCAAAGGTTGCTGTTAAGATCCCTAAGCCCCAAACCGTATTTAAAATATTAGCGCCTACGCCAAATATGATGGCCATAAAAAGCAATTGCTGAATTCGTGCTGACAACTGTATAAATGGCACCATCAATGACCTGACGTGCATCGCTTTATACCCCGTAGCATGCTGTATGGCGTGCCCGCATTCGTGCGCAGCAACAGCGCCAGCAGATATACTCCGACTACCATATACAGGTTCACTGAGCGCTATCGTCTTTGTGAGTGGATTGTAATGGTCTGTCAGCATCCCTCTTCTTGGGACTATTTTGACATCATGGATATTGTAATATTTCAGCATGGTAGCGGCGACTTGAGCGCCAGTCATCCCATTACTCATAGCGACATTTCCATGCTTTCTGAAAACATTCTTAAGTCGTCCACTGATAAACATGCCGACCAATGTAGATACCCCCATTATTGCTATATAGCCAATCATTTTTCGTTCGTTTTGAATTTCTGGGTGAGCTATAAAAAAAATGGACCCTTTCGGGCCCATCATAATTCTATTCTTGTGTTACTAGTCCTGACCCATGAATCTCATTAAGAAAAAGAGGAACATCGCCAGAGCCATAAGCGCTTGACTTACATAAGTCATCGCTGCCCACCATAGTGCAGTCTTAGCACCATCATATTCTGCACCTTGGGTAATGCCTGTCTCATCTAACCAAGCTAAGGCTCTATTAGAAGCATCAAATTCGACAGGTAGAGTGATCAGACTAAATAAGGCGGTGACACCAAATGTCAAGGTGAGTATAAGAAGCATTAGATTGCTACTGAACATTCCAGCTCCTATACCCATCATCATTCCCATCATCACAAACTGCTGCGCCTTAGACGAAAAATTAACAATCGGCACGAGCGCAGAACGCATCTGAAGAGCGGAGTACGCTGTTGCATGTTGTACAGCGTGACCACATTCGTGTGCAGCGACAGCAGCAGCTGAAATACTTCTACTATTGTACACTGGCTCGCTAAGTGCGATCGTTTTGGTTTGAGGATTATAGTGATCAGTCAATGATCCTTTACCTGGGACTATTTTTACATCATGAATTCCATAGTGACTTAACATTGCTTCTGCCACTTCTTTACCAGTCATATTGCTACTAGTCTTGTACTGACTGTATTTATTGAAAACTGATTTGAGTCTTCCACTTAGGATCATCCCAGCTACTGTAAAGACTCCCATTATAATCATGTATCCAAACATAATTTTCTTCTATTTTAAGTATGAATAAAAATTTAAATTCTAATCAATTATATCAAAACCTGTATAAGGTCTCAATGCTTCCGGTATTGTTATGCCATCTGGGGTTTGATTATTCTCTAATAAGGCCGCTATTATCCTCGCAAGTGCCAGAGCACTGCCATTGAGTGTATGCGCTAAGTGTTTTTTTCCATCAGCATCTTTATATCTCAATTTGAGTCTATTGCTTTGGAAGGTCTCAAAATTAGAGACAGAACTCACCTCCAACCACCGCTTTTGTGCAGCTGAATATACTTCCAGATCGTAAGTCAAGGCGGAAGCAAAGGAAAGGTCACCACCACATAAACACAAAATTCGGTATGGCAGTTCCAATTTTTGCAATAACCCTTCTACATGAGCGACCATTTGGTCCAAAGTCTCATAAGACTTATCTGGGTGTTGGAGTTGCACAATCTCTACTTTGTCAAATTGGTGGACTCTATTCAAGCCCTTTACATCAGCCCCGTATGAGCCTGCCTCACGTCTAAAACACTGGGTATAACCTGTCAACTTAATGGGAAAAGCTGCTTCTTTAAGCATCTCGCCTCTGTATATATTTGTGACGGGAACTTCGGCCGTAGGTATGAGATAAAGGTCATCTCTTTCTACATAGTACATCTGACCATCCTTATCTGGCAGCTGTCCTGTAGCTTTAGCAGAATCGGCATTAACTAACAGTGGAGGGACAATCTCTTCATAGCCTGCTTTAGAGGCTTCATCAAGAAAAAATGAAATCAATGCTCGTTGCAACTTAGCCCCTTTACCTCTAAAAACGGGAAAGCCCGCCCCTGTAATCTTTACCCCAAGCTTCATGTCTAGTATGTTGTACTTAGTGGCTAGTTCCCAGTGAGGAAGTGCCTCAGCGTGCAGCTCAGGCAAGTTACCTGACCAAGGCTTAGCCACCTCATTATCCTCATCTGTTTGTCCGGCTGGCACAGAGGGATGTGGTATGTTAGGGATTTGGACCAATAAGGACTCCAAATTATTGACCACATCAGACATCTTGGATTCTGTGTCAGCAATCTGAGATTTTAGGGTTTCCACCTTTGATTTGATAGCATTGGCTTCATCGGCTTTTCCAGCCTTAAATAACTGACCTATCTCTCCAGAAAGTTTATTGCGCTCTGCAAGAAAGGCATCATTTGTGGTCTGCAACTTCTTCCGATCATCATCTGCTGCAACCACCTTATCCAGAAGAGCTAGTCGTTCTTCTGTCCAACCACGCTTCTTAAGTGCCTCGGTCATTTGGGCCTTATCCGTTCTAATTCTATTGACTTCTAACATACTCGTCTACCTAGTTTTGATTCATGGATCAAATATACAATCGATTTATACCCTTTGAGTGAATTCAGATAGGATCTAATATATATCTGTATACGCAGTCAATTAAGTGTCATTGGCCAATGAAGTTGTTGCTTCTCGCAATTAGTACACCACTCATATAGATGACTGCATCTTATTTATAAATAGTACTAGCTATGCAAAGACCTCGACACTCTACTACTCTCAATGCTGGAACGATGGCTGACGTGGCTTTCTTGCTGCTCATATTTTTCATGGTTGTGACCACCTTTCAAAGAGAAAAATCACTATCCATGAGATTACCTCCTAAAATAGATGGTCCACCTCAAAAGGTATTGGAAAGTAAGGTTTTAAGCGTTTTGATCAATGGCGATAATGATATTATGATAGAAGGAGAAATAGCTATCTCAAACTTGGATGACCTTGTGCAAGGTCATTTACTTAAAATGATTAAGCTCAAAATTTCACCTATTATAAATCTGAGTATGCATTCGAAGGCCAACTATCAAAGTTATCTTTCTGCCTTATCTGAAATAAAATCAGGAATACATCTTGCAAAAAATGAACTTGCCAAAGAGTTATTTGACAATACCTTAGACAAACTGAGTAGAGAAGAATATGCTGCGCTTAATAAGCAATGCAAAATCAGAATCATGGAAGCCGTCGTCACTTTATAATTCATCATTTATGAATAAAAAACAAAACAATAAAAGGACCCTACCAGAGATCAACACCTCAGCTTTGCCTGACATCATCTTTATGTTATTATTCTTTTTTATGATTGTGACGGTTATTAAGAAAGAGGATAGTCAAAGTGAGGTTAGAATTCCTGTTGTAGACTATGCTGAATTAGTTACAGATAATGACAACAACGCAATAATCATCACTAATGACCACGCCATCGTCTCCTACCGATCTGGTGGTGATCATTTTACACAATTATCAGACTTAGAGAAATCATTATCAAAACGACAAGCTAGTCTCAAGCTATCTCGCATTAAACTCATCGCGGATAGTGGTATTTCGATGGCAGATGTTAATTCCGTCAAATCACTGTTACAAGAGCTGGAGTTATATGAGGTGGATTATCTGGTCACGGAGAAGTGATTTATCACCAATAACATTATAAATATTGGTATAGAGATTGTTCTGAACAGTGTAATATTTCATCTTATCAATGAAAAAGTTATATTTGCGGCAGAAATGCACCGAATAGTCTTACTTATCTAGCATTTCTTTCTACAATTTCCCGCTATTTCAAGTTCAAATAATCGAATTCGACCTTCAAATAAGGATTAATTTTTAAATTTTACCTATTCCCTCCATAATGTACGATATACTACAGTTGAATGAAATGCTCGTTCCAGAGTTAAAAGAAGTCGCTGAAAAACTAGAATTAAAGAGTTATAAGAGACTTAGCAAACAAGACCTTATCTATAAAATCTTAGACCACCAAGCCATAGTTGGCGGTGATAAGGCAACAAGTGAAGAAGAAGCCAAGCCAGTAAGAAAGAAAAGAGAGCCAAAGCCTAGACAGCCTCGTAAACCAAGAGAACCAGAGAAGGCGAAAGCAGAAACTGCTGAGAAAGCGGCCTCACCAGAAAATAAAGAAAATGCACCTACTGCTCCTGAGACTAAAGAGAGAAAACCTCGACCTCATAAGCAAGACAAGCAGGAAAGACCGGACAGACAAGATCGTAAACCAAGAGAACAACGAGAGCCAAAACCAGATGTCAAGAAGTTTAATGTTGATATGGATGGTGTCATTGAAGGCACAGGTATATTAGAAATGATGTCCGATGGGTATGGATTCTTGAGATCAGCAGATTATAACTATCTCACCAGTCCTGATGATGTCTATGTATCCCCTTCTCAGATCAAGTTATTTGGGTTAAAAACAGGAGATACAGTCCAAGGAGCAATTAGACCACCAAAAGAAGGTGAAAAATATTTTGCGCTACTGAAAGTTTCGAAAATCAATGGTCTAGATCCAGAAAAGACGAGAGAGAGAGTTCCTTTCGAATACTTGACTCCATTGTTTCCAGATGAAAAATTGAAATTGGTTTCACATCCTGCTGGCAAAGATTTGGGCAACAGAATGATAGACCTTTTCACCCCTATAGGAAAAGGACAAAGAGGACTTATCGTTGCTCAACCAAAAACAGGTAAGACCTTCTTACTTAAAGATATCGCTAATGCTATCGCGGCTAATCATCCAGAATGTTACCTGATTGTATTACTTGTCGATGAGAGACCCGAAGAGGTGACAGATATGAAAAGATCCGTGAATGGGGAGGTTATAGCCTCAACATTTGATATGCATGCTGACAATCACGTGAGAGTCGCTAATATCGTGATAGAAAAAGCTAAGAGAATGACAGAAAGTGGGCACGACGTAGTCATACTTCTCGATTCTATCACTAGATTGGCGAGAGCTTATAACACGGTTGCACCTGCCTCAGGAAAGGTATTGTCAGGTGGTGTAGAAGCCAATGCACTGACTAAACCAAAGAAATTCTTTGGGGCAGCAAGAAATATAGAAGGTGGTGGTTCATTGACTATTCTGGCAACTGCGCTTACCGAGACGGGGTCTAAGATGGATGAAGTCATCTTCGAAGAATTTAAGGGAACAGGTAATATGGAGCTACAGCTTGACAGATCACTGGCTAATAAGCGTATGTATCCTGCGATAGATTTGACCAAATCTAGTACAAGAAGAGAGGATTTACTATTGGAAGATGGCATCATTACACGTATGAGAATGCTTAGAAAGCACTTGGCTGATATGAAACCAGACGAAGCCATGACTTTCCTTAGAAAGCACATGATGGGTACAACGACCAATGAAGAGTTCCTTGTAACTATGAATGGATAATATATTGGTAAAATGGCAGGTCCATTTTTTGTGTGGACTTGCTTGATAATTGTGCTGAAAATCACATATATTCGCAGTCCTTTTGAAAATTTAACCAATTAGGTATATCAAAGGGATAAGAAACTACAACAGATTTTAAATACGACTGACGATGAAAAGAACATTTCAACCATCAAAAAGAAAGAGAGCCAACAAGCATGGTTTTAGAGCTAGAATGGCGTCTAAGAATGGTCGTAAGGTATTGGCTAGCAGAAGAGCCAAAGGTAGAGCTAAGTTGACAGTCTCAGATGAGGCTTATTCTAAGTAATAACCGTCCTCACCTCCTGACTTCAGTCTTCTCCTTGTTTTAATTTTTATATTTAAGGGTGTACCATAAAAGCCCTTTGTATCTGTGAAGTTAAGCCTCAATAAATCTGAGCGACTTAAAAGTAAAAAGTTAATAGATGCCCTATTTGCATCTGGTCACTCAAGCTTTGTCCATCCACTCAAGGTATACTTCTCATGGCAGCCACAGACTGTTTCCTCACATAGTCCGATTCTCTTCTCCGTATCTGTACCAAAGAAAAAAATTAAGATTGCAGCTCATAGAAACAAGGTCAAAAGGCGCATTCGAGAAGCATATCGCCAAAATAAAAATCCTCTACACAACATGTTGACCGAAGATGGACGTTATCAGTTAGCACTTATGTTTGTACATCTATCAGATACACAGACTACATATAAGAAACTTGAAAAAGCCATAGTCAAACTACTAAGACGCTTAGAAGATGAAATTCCTGATTAATTGCTTTTTTATAATACTCCTTGGCTTTCCCATCTATAGCCAGTCTGTGTATTTGCAATTAGAAGAAGTCAATACTTTCAATTCTGTGCAATATTATCCAGGAGATATAATTGAATTTTCTACTAAAGACTATCCCGATATCTGGCGTAAAGAGCGCATCCAGAAAATCATGCCTGATGAGGGGCTGATTATTTTATCTGAGGGTTATATGACAATAAATGAGTTTCACAGTGTTCGCCGATCTAATACAGCTGTGCTGGTGGCAGGTACTGCGATAGGCACTTTTGGAGCGACTTGGTTGGGGTTTGGATTATTGGGTACACTGGGAGATTCGGACTTTACTTTAGGGGCACGAGAAATTATCATTGGGGTAGTTGCTGTTTCTCTCGGATGGGTTATGCGTAAATTTTTTGGAAAGAAAAGAAATAACATTGGTCCTCTCTATCAGTTACGAATAATAGATGTGCGAATGTTTTGATATGTGACAAAAACTAGTCCTTCTCTACAAAATAAGACACTGCTTCATGATACCCCGCTACCCCTTTGCCGATGACTTTGTGCACAATGTTTGCGCTGATGTAAGAGTGCTTTCTAAAATCTTCTCGATTTTGTATATCTGAAATATGCACTTCTACCACTGGAGTAGTAATGGCTTTGATGGTGTCTGCAATTGCAATAGAGGTGTGTGTGTATCCTCCCGCATTAAGTATAATGCCTTCATAAGAAAAGCCAACCTCCTGCAACTTATCTATGATCTCCCCTTCGTGGTTAGTTTGAAAATGATGGATATGAGTCTTCGGGAAGGCTTCGCGGATTTCGCCTATAACCTCATCCAATGTTTTGTATCCATATATTTCAGGTTCTCTAGTCCCTATAAGATTCAAATTGGGGCCGTTGAGAATGAGAATATTCATTGTACTAGTTTGCCATTTCTGACATAAACTTAATTCGGACCATTAAAATTTCTTCCAATGTTATGTCATCTTCTTGTAATTCTTTGAGTGCATCTTCAGCGGAATCTGACTCTGCATCAGAGAAGTAATCATAGACATCCTCTATGACACCCTCATCAAGGTTGTCATTTAGATAGTATGATATGTCTAGCTTAGTTCCAGAATTAACAATAATATTCATCTCATGGAGCAGCTGATCCAAGTTCATACCTAAGGTCTGTGCAATATCTGGCAAAGGTAGTTTCCGATCTATTCCTTGGATAACCGTTACTTTCGCTTTGGACTTATTGGCTACTTGCTTAACGACTATCTCCATAGGACGTTCTATATCGTTGTCGTCTACATAGTCTTTGATCAGTTCCAAAAATGGCTTCCCAAATTTGGAGGCTTTACCTTGACTTACCCCACTTATTTTCAAGATATCGTCTTTGCTTATTGGGTAGTAAGTAGCCATATCTTGCAATGACACTTCTGAGAATATTATCCAAGGTTGTAGGTCTAATCTTTTTCCTTCAGCTTTTCGAAGGTCTTTGAGCATATTGAACAACGTAGTATCTAAAGCCGAACCACCAGATGCTCCAGTCATAATCGCATTATCTATGGAGGCACTGAAATCTCTGTTGATAGGAATTGAAATTTCTTCTGGCTTTTGCAGAAAATCCCTTCCTTTATCTGTCATCTTGAGCAATCCGTACTGTTCTATTTCCTTGTATACGAAATTGTGCAGGATGGCTTGCCTTAGAATTGAATGCCAGAATAATTCTCCTTTTTCCTTTCCTTCTCCAAAAGTTTTCTTCTGTTGAAAATTGACAGTTTTGATTTCCTTAGATTCTCTGCCGATAAGGTAATCTGCTATAAATTTGACACCATAGTTTTCCTTTAATTCGGTTATAACACTTAGTGCTTTGTGCATCTCATCAGTAACGACTTGTGTTTTCTTTGGATGCTTACAGTTATCGCAATTTTTATTGCATTCCGCCGCATCATATTGTTCGCCAAAGTAGTGAAGTAGAAATTTTCGGCGACAAGAACTTGTCTCCGAATAAGCAATAATCTCCTCCATCAGTTGGCCTGCTAATTCCTTCTCTGCCACACCCTTGTCTCTGAGAAATTTTTCTAACTTAAGAATGTCTTTATAAGAATAGAAAGCCAGACAATGACCTTGTAATCCATCTCTTCCTCCTCTGCCGGTCTCCTGATAATAATTCTCTATACTTTTAGGTATATCATAATGAATGACGAATCTAACGTCCGGTTTATCTATACCCATACCGAAGGCTATAGTGGCCACGATCACATCAAGATCTTCCATAAGAAAATCATCCTGCACTCTATTTCTTGTTTTACTATCTAGTCCAGCGTGATAAGGCATAGCATTAATGCCATTAATTTGGAGAACTTGAGCGATTTCTTCAGTTGATTTCCTAGACTGGACATAGACTATACCGGAGGCTCCATTCTGCGCTTTGATAAACTGCACTATTTCCTTTTGAGTCTGGGCTTTGTTGATTTTAGGTCTAACTTCATAGTAGAGATTATCTCTATTAAAAGAACTTACATAGGAGGCGACATCCCTCATCTCCAGATTTTTGACTATGTCTGTCCTGACTTTGGGTGTTGCCGTTGCCGTCAAGGCAATAATCGGTATGCTATCAGAGATACCTTTGACCATCGTCTTGATTTTTCTATATTCAGGTCTAAAGTCATGCCCCCATTCTGATATACAATGTGCTTCATCGACAGCAATAAATGAGACATTAGCCTCTCTGAAGAATTTGATATTCTCCTCTTTGGTCAATGTTTCTGGGGCAATAAATACCATTTTCGTTTTGCCTGATTGCACATCGGCTTTGACTTGCTTCATCTGAGTTTTGTTCAGAGAAGAATTTAGAAAATGGGCAACAGTGTCATCATTACTGAACCCTCTGATAGAATCTACCTGATTCTTCATGAGCGCTATGAGTGGTGAGATGATTAGTGCGGTACCTGGCAACATCAAGGCCGGTAATTGATAACAAAGTGATTTTCCACCTCCTGTGGGCATTATCACGAATGTATCTTTTCCTTCTAAGATGCTTCTTATTATGTGCTCCTGATTGAGCTTAAAGTCAGTAAATCCAAAATTTTCTTGTAAGGCTACTTTGAGATCATTCGTCGAAGTAGTGATTTCTTTTACTTCCATCAATATATATACTTGAAAAAGTGATTATCTAAACAAATAGGGTGTTAAAAGTGACCAGTCCCATCCATTTTAAACATAAAATGGTCAAGAGGTAAGTGGTAATAGTAATAGACAAATATGAAACGAATTTCATTCCTAAAACCGAAGTATAAGTTACAATAATTATCCCTAGAAAAGAAATTGAGTCTCAAAATTGACAGTTCATGTGCAAAAAAAATTAATTGAATTTTAAATGGATTTTCGTTACTTTATTGGCACATCTTTGATCCTCTTAGAATGAAAATCGCTTGATTGGATGGACACCAAAATTTTGGCTTAATTGTACAAATAAAAAGAATTTTCATAGGTTGCGGTGATTATCACATAACGACAAAAATTTGACAATAAATGAATGCTGGAAATGCTAATCTTCTCAATGCAGTGGTACTCATAGGAATGAGTGTTTGGGGCTATAAATCAGGTGGTGCTCCTACAGCTCTAATCCCTCTCGTATTTGGAGCTATCTTACTATATTTTACCAATAGTATAAGAAATCACAATAAAACCATAGCACATATTGCTGTGGTCATTACTCTCATAGCTTTAATCGCAATTGTAGTAAAGCCGCTTCCAAGAGCTATCAATGGTATGGATAATGACATTATGCCTCTAATCAGGGTAGGCTCTATGGTACTCACAGGGGTAATCGCACTGATCTCATTTATTATGAGCTTTATAGCTGCACGAAAAAACAAAGAGACAAGAGCTAATTAATCATTGCTTCAATTGTCTTGAAAATAAAAAAAGCCAGAATTCACAGTGAATTCTGGCTTTTTGCTTTTTAGATATGCCTATCTATATTTTGACATGGCCCCAGTTTTCACCGGATGCAATTCTATTAATTTGAGTGATAGAGACACTATATTTTTCTGCTATTGATGTTTTAGTCTTTCTCCCAGCCTTCAGAGACTTCTTAATTGCTTTTACTTTCGCTTCTGTCAGCTTAGAGTTATATCCACCTCTTCGGTCAAGATTCTGATAGGTACCGAGTTTGTCGTGCAGCTTAGACCATTGCTTTCTGTCTGCCCACATAAGATTCTTAACCTTATTATCTGCTTTCTTTCCATTCTTGTGGCAGACAAATTCCTGAGATTTCTTAGGCTTATCTAAAAATAGTTCTGCTACCAATCTATGAACATAGAAGGTCTTTCTTTTGTCATCAGAGATTTTGATATTGAACTGATGGTATCCTCCTTTGGTGTAAGTCCCTTTGATAAGACATTCATCCTTCGTTTTTTTATCCACACTTTTGATCCTTCCATTACTAGAGATCATGTAGTTCATTCTCTTAGTACTGCCGTTCTTCTTGATTTTTTTCCAAGTCTCATTCTTTAGAGATTTTACTTCTTTTCTTTCCGCTTTCTTTGCAGTAACTTTTCTAGTAGAAGATGCTTTCTTTTTTGGTGAAGCCTTCTTTGTTTTTTTTCGAGGGGTGACTTTCTTTCTGGTTGCCATTTTTTATTCTGATTGTTTGTGAACAATATTACACAAATATACAGTAGAGTTATCCGTTATGTCAATATTCTATATATAGAAAAAACAATAGGATAGTCCAAATATTTGTCCTATCCTATTACTACATCTTTTTAAATGTGTTTGGCCCCTAATTTTTTGGACCTAAATACAAGTACTACTTAATAACTACAATTTCAATACGTCTATTCTGTGCCCTCCCCTCTGGCGCTTCATTATCTCCTATTGGATTATCGGCTCCAAAACCTTGAGTAGTTATTCGTCCTTCATTAATACCCAAAGAAATCAGTCTAGTTCTTACCGATTCTGCTCTATCTTTAGATAACTGAAGATTGCCTTCCGCGCTTCCACGGTTGTCTGTATATCCTTCTATTCTAACTTTTACATCTTCGTAGGTTTTAAGAATAGCGGCCATATTATCAACTTCCAATCCAGAGGTGCCATCTATATTTGCTGATCCTGTCGCAAATGTCAGGTTATTAAACCTGAACCTTCCTTCTCCTTCGCCGTCTTTTGATATATAGTTCATCATTTGCTCACCAGCAGATCCAGCAGCAAATTCTACCTTGTCTAACATAGCTTTGGCTGCTTCATTTATACCTCCCAAGACACTGCCTATGCCAACCATAGCCTTATTTACACCATCTCCAGTTTTACCGATTGCTTCTCCTATCTGTTCTGTAGGTATGGAAGCAGCAACAGTAGAGGAAATTTTATCAGCACCACAACCAAGAATTTTAGTCGCTAGTAACCAAACCCCAACTAATAAGAGCAGTAGTAATAGCAACCACTTCCACCATGGTGTGCTTAC
>CAZMMQ010000051.1:17000-28502 GCA_964567435.1 uncultured Saprospiraceae bacterium
GTAGTAGTAGGAACAACAGCTTCTTTCGTTGGTATTACTTTTTCTTCTACTTTTTCAATAACTTTCTTTGGCTTTGGCTCTTTCTTTACCTTAGGCTTTGGTGGTTCTACGACTACCTCTTTTTTCTTCCAACCAAAAGCACTCAACTCTGCTGCGTCCATAAAACCCTTAGGTACGCTTGACTCCACACTTCCCTTCTGCGCATTAAGATAAGACTTCAGTCCATTGACGTCCAGATTGTTCTCTTGCACATGCTTACCTAATACACTTAGCAGCAACGGTGCACTTATCTTCATCATCTTAGAAGATGTCAGTTTCTTGACACCGCTTTCTATGGCTACGCTGTTAGTGGCTTCCCTGAGTCTTCCTGGATAAATAGATGGTAGGAAATGCTGACCACGATTAACTAACCCATTAACAGTTTGAGGACTTCTTGTAAAAATATCCTCTATATCATAATCTCTATACATCTCATTACTCAAAATCTTGTGGAGGTCTTTTGCACCTTTATCATAAGAAACCCGCTGAATCATTCCTGCTAAAATTGCGGCAAAGGTGCCATCAACAGCCGTACTTGTATCAGACTGTTCTTCTCCGAAAAAATGAGCTGAATGTTCCGCAAGACTATATCCTACTTTGGATTTGACAGTGTCTAGTAAGTTTGACATATATTAGAATAGTTTTGTTTTGAAAGTTAAAGGCTTTGGCCAATAGTGAAATTTCACTTATTGTGACGCTAAAATCTTTAGAAAGTATTGATTAGAGATAGGAATGTGCAAAAATAGGGTTTTAGTATGGCTCCATATACACCTACTATCTGATCTAAGTTGGTTTAAGTCTTAATGACAGCAGAGCAAATGAGTTAAGATGGTTACATTTATATAAAGAAAACTACTATTTCATGAAATTTAGTTGTCATGTAGATATTGATTTACCTAGAGATCAGGTTATTAAATTATTTGACAATCCTGATAATTTAATCCATTGGCAAGATGGTTTTGTCTCCTTCAAGCACATTTCTGGTGAGGCAGGTAAGCCTGGCGCGAAATCAGAAATGATCTATAAAATGGGATCCAGAGAGATGGTGCTTTTGGAAACAGTCGTACTCCGAGATTTGCCTCATTCCTTTCACGGTACCTATGAAGGTAAATTTGGGAAGAACAGCATGAATAATTACTTTGAAAAATTGGGTCCTCAAAAAACCAGATGGAAATCTGATCTGCATTATATAAAGGCCAATGGAATCATTATGAAAATAATGATAAAATTTTTTCCCAGTAAAATGAAACAACAAACCCAAAAATGGATGGATCAATTTAAAGCTTGGTCTGAATCAGTCTCATAAATCTTATGACAAATCCCAATAACATTATTTGTATACATTGGTTAATAGGCATAGCCTTGATATGCTTGTTAAGTAACTCACTCTTTGGTCAGCAACAACTGTGTGATGGCAATCTGGGTGATAACATTTTTGATGATGGGGATTTTGGATTGAGTAGAAATAATGTGCTCATTACCGATCCAGGCATTGCGCCAGGATATCTGTACCATGCTGAAGCCTCCTCACCTCCAGATGGTTCGTATGTCATCACCAATAACACTTCTAGTTGGGGATTCTATTTTCCCACATGGATAAGACTTTCTGACAATAGCCCTGAACCTGAAGGGTACTTCATGCTGGTCAATGCTGATATAAATCCAGGTCTGTTCTATGAAGAAATAGTAGATGGCCTATGTGAAAATACTTTATATGAATTCTCAGCTAATGTCATTAACGTAGTGAGGAGAGGTGTCCCAGATCATATCTTTCCAAATATTAGTTTTCTGCTCAATGACGAACTTCAAGTTAACTCTGGTAATGTACCGCAGGATGAGAGTTGGCACACCTACGGGTTTACCTTTATGACAGAGCCAGGCCAAACCAGTCTTAAGCTTTCTCTAAGGAATAATGCCCCAGGTGGAAATGGTAATGATTTGGCACTCGATAACATTAGCTTTAGAGCTTGCGGGCCCTCTGCTTTTGTCAATGCTGAGCAAAGGATTTTTCTCTGTGAAGCTGATAATACTCCAGCAGAAATCACTGCAGAAATCACTGCTAATAATCAAGCGCTTCAGTGGCAATTTAGTCTGGACAGTCTAACCTGGGTGGATTTGCCAGGAGAAAATGATTTATCTGTATTCCACAACATATTTGATGCGGGAGTCTACTACTACAGATACATCACAGCTGGTACAGAGGTAGAACTACTTAATGATAAATGTTGGGTGGCTTCAGACATCATACCTATAGAGGTGATACCGATTGATCATGTGGACAATAAAACTATTTGTGCGGGTGAGTTCTATCAATTTGGTGCACAAACGTTAAATGAAGAAGGGGAATACTTTGAGGCTTTTGTATCAAGCAGGGGTTGTGATTCTTTTGTAAATCTAACTTTGGCTGTATTGCCTGATGAAAACCTTACAATTGATATTCAAGCTGTGGATCCATTGTGTTTTGAATCTATGGATGGGTCGATTGCTTTTGATGTAGTGGGAGGAAACAGAGGGCCTTATACAAGTATTATAGGCGAAATGGCTGCAGCAAATAACCAGCTAGACCAATTGCCTTCTGGCAACTACAACATTATAGTAACTGATGCACAAGGATGTACGACCACCTCCATGGCAACGCTTACAGACCCTCCTTTACTTACTGTCTCTCTTCCAAGTGATACCACAATCAGCCTTGGGGACATCATTGTATTAACCCCGCAAATCAATCAACCTGTCGACTCTATAATCTGGTTACCTCATGTATTATCAGACTGTAGTGATTGTGAGTCTTTAGAGTTTACTCCATTTTTTTCTGGCGTACATGGCGTGCAAGTGCAAAATGAAAATGGATGTATAGCTTATGATGAATTGAATATAGATATCTCAATAGAAAATTTACCAATATATTTACCAACGGCAATAATGCCCACAGCAATTGGGGCTGACAATAACTTCACTATAGGTGCTAAGTCCAATCTCATTACCTCAGTACAATCTGTCCAAATATATGATCGGTGGGGAGGCCTTATTCATAACGTCAGAAATACTGAAAATTTGAACCTATGGGATGGCAGGAGTAATAACAGACCCGTAGAACAAGGAGTCTATCCTTATGTAATAGAGTTAATTTTATTGGATGGAAACCTATATACTTTTGTTGGTAATGTAACTATCATTAGGTAAGCTCTAGTTTATCTTCTAAGGATACAAGCCCAGGTTTTACACAAATTGCATTGGCACCAAACCAGATTTTTTTTCTTCTGAGACGATACTCAGTCAATGTCTTAAGCGGTTCTTTTGATTTGATTCCATTCTCTTGATTGATGTTAACTACACCGCATCGTGCACAAGGTTTGATGACTTTGAAAACAGATGTACCTATAGTAAAACGAGATTTCAAGTTATCTTCTTCATGAGCTACGCTGGTGCTTATCAGAATATTTGCTCTAAATCTGTTGCTATTTACCTTGTCTTGCAACTTGTCATTAAGTGTAGTCATGCTTGCCTCACCCAATATAAGGTATGGGTATCCGTCAGCAAAGCTTAGTTCTGCCTTATAAGGAGGCACAAATAATCTCTTGGGTCTTTTTGATATATCTGTCATTTTGACTAGACGTGCCGACATTCCAAGTGTATCGGAAAACCAATCCGATATAGAGGTTGATACCTCATTGGCTTTTAACTTACTGGACCATACTTTGACCCTAGATGGTGTATCCTTATACAGCTTAAATGGCACTTCAATTTGGTCACCCTCATATGACACAAGGATACTGTCATTTGTCAAACTACATTTGAATTTTGCCATTGAAGCCATGCTTCGCTGTGTCAAAAATTCTCCCAGATCATCTACAAGCATCCACCTTCGATCATGCTCAAATCCTAAATGAAAAGCTTCTATCTGATTGACAGATACAGCGCCTAGGCTTTTTATAGGATAGATATTAAGTGCTGTTACTTTCATTAGGTATTGATTGGAAAATTGGAATTATCTTAGTCTACGAGCCTTTATTTCTAAATATTTATTGATAACATTAATTGACAACTCAGATGGCTTGGTTAATATTGTTTGTATTCCATTTCTAATCAATTCATCTTTGATTATTTCTTTTTCCATAATCATTTTCTCTGCAAAGGTCTTTGTATAAATATCTGATTTGGATTCTACTTCCATGTCAGAGGCTGTTTCTAACTCTGTATTTATAAAGATAATGACCACGAACAAGTGTCTTCTGCTCATAAGCTTCATATAGGGAAGCTGACGTCTTAGGTCATGTGGCGTCTCAAAGTTGGTATAGAACAACCAGATACTTCTATTCTTAATTATTCTTCTGGTCAACTGATGTAATAACTCAAAATTGGATTCATTGAAACCTGTATTTTGCTTATACAGATGGTCTGCAATTTTCTCTAGCTGACCTTGTTTTGCACTAGCCATAACCATAGAATCTATAGTATCTGAAAATGTGATAAGGCCAGCATAATCAAATTTCTTAAGAATAATATTTGAGATAGACAAGACTGAATTAATCGAATAATCCAATAAAGTCATACCATCAAAGGGCATTTTCATAGAGCGCCCTTTGTCTAGAATGCAGTATACACTTTGGTGTCGTGAATTTTGATATTGGTTAACCATCAATAGGTTCTGTCTTGACGTGGCTTTCCAATTGATGGACTTGATATTATCTCCTTGTGCATAGGGTCTGATATGTTCGAATTCATCATTCTCTCCTACTTGGCGAATTTTTCTGATACCTGAAAGTGAGGCTGTTTGAGAAAAAACCTGGAGCTGATGCTTTCTCATTTGTTTGACACTGGGTATAACCATAGAAGTAGTCACTAAGTCAAAAACTAATCGGCGTTGAATAAACTCAAATGGTGCCACTGAATAAATTAAATAACAATTTCCAAAGTGATACTCCCCTCTTTCATATGGTCTTATAAAATATGGTATTTCTTTAATCTCTTCCGGCTCCAAAATCAATGCTCTTATCATGTCTCTATGCTGAAACTGTTCTGGAAGTTCGTCGTAAAACTCAACATGAACATTACTTTGAGACTTGTTTTCTATCGTATAATAGATGGTATCACCATCACTCAAGGACAATTTGAGAGGAACCTCTCGTATAACCAAAAGGCTATCTTTTAATTTACTCAGTCTCCAACTATCAGCAATACAAAAAACCACGAATAACAATAGGAAAAGGTGTGCTATAGGCAATAGAATAGGCCAAACATATGAGAGTATGTATACAAAAACGATGACCGCTAATGCTACAAAGAAATTACTCTTGAGATAAATAGACTTAATCATTATCGCGGCACTTCCTTTCCTTTAATTATTTCCTTGATAAGATTTTGAGTATTGGTGCCCTCCATTTCCGCATCAGGTGTCAGGATAATTCTATGATTAAGAATGAATGGTGCGATATACTGAATATCTTCTGGAATCACAAAATCTCTTCCCGCCATCATAGCGACAACTTTACTGGTTCGCATAATGGCTAAGGAGGCTCTAGGAGAAGCTCCAAGATAAATCTTACTATGTTCTCTTGTTTCCGCTACTAATTCTACTATATATTTCATGATATCATCCTTAATATAAATCTTGGACACCGCCTCTTTCATTGCCGCAATCTCAGACTTAGATACTACTGGCAATATAACAGATACATCAGGGACACCTATGTTATCACTGAATCTCTCAAGAATAGTTATTTCATTTTTGATGGATGGATACCCTAAGGATATCTTCATAAGAAATCTGTCCAACTGGGCTTCTGGCAATCGATAAGTTCCTTCCTGTTCTACTGGATTCTGTGTCGCAATAACCATAAATGGTGCATCCATTTCATAGACTTCACCATCATAAGATATTTGCTTTTCTTCCATCACCTCGAACAGAGCTGACTGCGTCTTGGCAGGTGCTCTATTAATCTCATCTATAAGAATAAGGTTTGAATATATTGGTCCCTTCTTAAAGACGAATACCGATTCTTTCATATTAAAGACAGAGGTCCCAATAATATCTGTAGGCATCAAATCAGGCGTAAATTGGATTCGTGAAAATCCAGCATCTACTGTGCGAGCTAGTGTCTTTGCAGATAACGTTTTTGCTATGCCTGGTACACCTTCGAGTAAAACATGTCCATCCGACAGCATACATACCACCATCAATTCTAAAACCTCCTGCTGGCCAATAACAAGCTTACTACACTCCTTGAGAATAGCATCAATTTTCTGCTGAATACTGGCAATATGTCCTTCTTGTTGTGACACCATTGTAGGTTCACTATAATTGGGTCCAGCATAGCTCTTTGTAATCTGAATTCCATCATTCTGATTATCTATTGAGTTTTCTTGGGCAGGCTTATCTCCATTACCCAATGTATCATCTGTATGATCTGACATTACTTGCAGCTTTTATAAAATGTATTAATATCTGTATATAATCTTATTAGTTGATCATCATCAAAGGCATAATTATCAGCTTGCTCAAATTTAGCAATTAGTGATTCTATCTTTTCGACGTCTACTTTTGATTTTCTAGAAAGCTTTATGGCATAATCTGGCAAATTAGGTAACAAGAAATACTTATGCTGCATTCTATTATAAAACACCTTCTTCATATGCGGCACTAGTTTCTCATTCTGATTCTGAGCTTTAAATACATCACTAATTGTATGGACATAATCAAGGCTGGTATTCTTCACATATTCTTTGACTGGGATAGGCCTTTGCTTACGCTTAGAAGAAAAGAAAACATAAATCAAGCATCCCATTAAAGTCAGATAATAGGCATACTTGAGTGATGGCTGGCTTAGAATATACTTAAGCAATGAATCTTCATTATTTCCAACATTGATATTACGACGAGACCATTGATGCAATACAATACTGCTAGCAGGAATTTCAGAAAAGGTCCTATTATAATTTTGAAGATATATCTCTGTTAATGATGCATCATTAGTCAAAAGATTCGGCATACAATGTATATATAAAGTCCCCCCATTTATATCATACTTCCTAAAAATATCCAACGTATCTTGTACATAGGCTATACCCTGCGCATTGCTCAACTCCCGATAGTCATCATCTTCATTTTCTACAAAATTCTTTGTTGTATAATAAAAATGTCTGGCATTACTAATATTCAAAAATGACTTAGAAACATTACTGACATCATATGAAAGACTATCAGGCTCCCAATGGACTGTAAGTAATGTATCCGAAATAACTGATGTCCTTGCTTCGAAATATTCAATTAATCCTTTTATTGAAAAGGAAGTTCCTGAAAGCAAAACATTACTGCCTTTCTCTAAATAAAGTTTTATAGATTTTACATCTGTAGAATCTAGTCTGACATTACTTTGTAGTAAGATCATTAAATCTTCATTACTCGATTCCAAATAATCTAAATTATCCGACTTAATTCTACGAACTCGATTCTCGCCATAACTTATGGTAAGTAATTCTTCTAGGAGCAATAATCCTCCTGCATCTTTCTCAGTATAATCAAAACTTCTAGTCTCCTTAATCTTTGGAACACGGTCTATTTTAAAATAAATAGACATAATCAGCAATACTATCAGAAGTACACAAAGCAATATTTTATGATCTTGCTTCATGCAATTGAGTTGTTGAATTTATTCATCTCAGAATCATATACTCTAAATCGCTGTACATCCAACTCTATATCTCCATACCAAACAAGCTCATATATAGATGCCACTCTTCTAAAAGATTGTCTCAGTGAGTTATCATCTAACTCTCTTGTATAATCGCGATTAGTTTTCTCTTGTTCCCACTCGATTAGATTCATATAGGATAACTTTTGCAATGACTTTATAAACATCATTCTTATGGCCAATCTATAATTCCCTGCTGAAATTGCTGCTTTGTATTCCGCATCTGCATCTATTTCCTCTATATTCTCTATCTCATCAGAAATCGCATCATCAGATACTTTGACATCCTTCTCAAGCTTAACATTATTGAAAACCATATAAAGAATAAAAACTATTAGAGCGATTATCAAGAAATAAGCTAAAAGCCTTAAGAATCCAAATGACTTCGCAAGTCTTGACTGTTTATTCCGTTTTTGAGGTGCCGCTTTGTATCGATCTCTTAGAACTAAGCTTCTCTTGGTTTTGTGATATCCCAATTTGTCCTTTGCCTCTTGATATTGGTTCTCACTAACTGGGATAAATTCCTGGCTTTGTCCGCAAAGCAATGTGGACGTAAATATAAATAGAGTGATATATATTAAGAATCTCATATTTCAGTAGAGAGATTGCCTTTCTCCGAATTTTTCCATTCTCGCTTTTAAATCAATCGCATTGACTAAACTAGAAACCGACGTGTATCTATATACGTATGCATAAAATAAAAAAGGCAAGGGCAAGCAAATAGCTATAAACCAAAATACATGTCTGACAAAAGCTCTATCAGCAACGTAATTATCGAAGATACTATGCCAACCAATAAAATCTGAAACAAAAGAAGTTAGGTCTGAAATTTGTAACAAAGCGAACATGAAATACACCAAAATAAAGATAGAGGTCACTGGTAAAAAAGAAAACCAATGCTGAAAACTAAAAGAATACTTCTGTGGAATAGTTTTCAAAGTGAATCGACCATTCAATATTTCTTCGAATATTAAAAAAATAAAATGTGGAGGGATAACCAAATTTATAATCCACACAATAGGGTTATAAATAAAAAAGTAAGAGACAACAAATATTGCAGAGAAGGGCAATATCTGAAAAAAGTATTTTTTTATATGCTTTAATTTATTTACACCAGACATGACTTCATTCTTCATTGTCATCATGAGAATGACAAACATAAATGACATAAGCATCCATAGGACAACACCATATATGGAAGAGCCCTTAGTCCAAATCGTAAGACTAAAATCATCCGGTATCCCAAATTCTGAAATCAGTAAAAACTTAAGAATAAAATATAAAGCAACACACAAAATTCCTACTGCTGGAAGTAGAAAATGAAATAAATATGACCCCAGCGCTTGTCTAGTTCTCGCCAGACTCTTTGCCATACTTGTGGCGAAAGAAGAGTAAGTATACTTTTCTGTGTTTACATTTTCTATCTGTGTGGGTTCAATATAGCTATCTTCAAAATTTATTTGTCCGGACCTAAGGTAGTATATAGGGTAAATTACAAACACCAATAAAATAAAAAGCAATGACAATAAAATAATCAGCACCTTTACTAAGGTAGGCATATCCGTAAGTCTTGTAACAAAGGACTCCAAAAATCCAGCGATTACGAATAAAGGCATTAATGCTAGGATGATTCTCAGCGCTCTTTTCGCTGATAAGATCAATGAGGTATTTCTATTATAGGATCGAGGAAAAAGTAGTCCATTACCTAATATAATACCTGCAGCACCTGCTAGTATAATTGCTGATATCTCAATCGTACCATGAATCCAAATAGTGAGAAATGAAGTCAGAAATAAGCCCTTCTTGTAAAAAAAATATTGGAAAGTGCCAACCATCACACCATTAGAGATAAGGACAAGTATAGTTCCGAAACTTCCAAAAAGACCCAAAACAAAACACAGGAAAGAAACTCTGATATTATTCATAGTAATATACATGAACATAGAACCTTCTTCCATTTTCTTATATACCGCCATAGGGTCTTCATTATTAATATTCTCCTCAGTCATACTTACATAATCATAACCTAATACTGTCTCTGCAAAATCAGGAACATTGGCTGAAGAAACAACACCAATAAGTATTGCTGAGGCAAATACTATAAATGAAACATAAAAAGCGTTTCTAGATCTGTAAATCTCCTGTGGTAGTGTGTGCTTATAGAAGTTAATAATATCCGATAAACTGAATTTCTTTTTCTTCTTCTTAATACTGTCCAGTACTTCTTGAGTCAAATTATTAAGATACAGCCTTATCGATCTTTGTGGATAGTAAGTCCTTGCATAAGCCAAGTCACCAGACACTTTCTCAAACAAAAACAACAGCTTATCTGCGTCCTTATTGGGATTCAATAGTAATTCTTCTAGCTTATGCCAATCACCTTCGTTCTTCTCAATGAAAGTTGATTCCTTCACAATTTGTGTTTCTATACTTGTTAGAACAATATAACCAGAATTATACTATAGCGATGACTATGTCAATAATAATTATATTTATTGTATGGATAGCTTAGAGATAACAACTTCTCATAACATTATCGTAAAGGTAGAATTGGCATCAACATTGGCTCGCATACTTGCCACCATAATTGATCTGTTCTTTATAGGATTTGTGACATCTATTCTGATGGCAGTTTCGTTAGGGGTAAAATTTATGATTTACTTATCATTATTATTCTTCATGCTTTATCATCTGATAATGGAATATTTTAATAATGGCCAGTCGTTAGGCAAACGACTTCTTAAGCTTAGAGTTATATCACTAACAGGAGAGCGCCCATCACTCAATGATCTTGTGATGAGATGGATGTTTAGGATAATAGATGTAACCTTTAGTATAGGAATGCTCGCATCAATATTCATCAGTTCATCCAAAAAGAATCAACGACTGGGAGATATCCTGGCAAATACAACAGTGGTAAAAGTTCAAAACGAAAATCTAATTTCGCTTGAAGCCATTAAAAATATAGTAGACAATGAATACGAAATCTCTTTTCCTCAAGTGACGATGTACAGTGACTCTGACATGTTACTCGTCAAAGAATCTCTTTCCCGATATAAACTTAATAAGTCAGATGCTAATAAAGCAATGATTCTTGATCTAAAAAGAAGAATAATAAAGGATCTAAAAATAAAGAAACCGGACACAAATAGCATCCAATTTCTCCGTACTATTCTTAACGATTACATAGTCCTAACCAGATAATTAGGCAATTAAATGATCAGAAGTTTCTAACCCTTCATTCTTTGGATTTGGTCCAAATCTATTAGTTCCAGGCTCACTATCTGTGCAAGCTAGGATTAAATTATAGATAGGAATAAGAAGGAACCATCCGCTCTTTCCAACATCGTGCATTCGTCTTACACCAACAGAAATATTTGGTATAAGAAGTACTAATGATACTCCTGTAGAGGCTAATAAAAGTGCAGGAATTTCTAATGCGAATCCTAATCCCATTAAACCGTACTGTAATATCAATGCAACAAGAACAAAGTACCAATATTCACTTCTTCTTGCTCGTCCTGAAAAAACGAAGTATTTCTTTAAGGCTGTAATAAAGTAGTTAAGCATAATAATTTTGTTTGTTTTTCAATTTTGAAACGAAAAGTTAGTTAAATTTTAATTGGAAGTATATAATAATAAGTCATAAATTTTCTGAATAGACTATTTAGGCTACACGATTTTTATTGATGGATAGTTGATTGGACAGCCTTTAGACATTTTAGTTAAGGAGGTTTTAAATGGCGTTAAAAACAATGGCCGTTGTTTGACG